>NZ_JCAJXC010000001.1:0-357236 GCF_059278965.1 Pedobacter sp. NEAU-ZC8 | reverse complement strand
AGACCTACTTTCAGGCCCTATCACCAAAATCAATTGGTGATGCTTCCCCCGAGTCTGGACGACTTAATTTCTGCGGATCATTCTGTCCGCGTTGTCAATGATGTGATTAATCGGATCAATCTTGAGCCGCTTTTAAAAGCTTATCACATTCGGGGTGGATCCAATTATCATCCTTTATTGCTTTTGAAGGTGCTGGTTTATGGTTATGTAACCAATATCTATTCCAGTCGGAAGCTTGCTGAAGCCTGCCGGGAAAGGGTTCCTTTTATGTGGCTTAGCGGCATGAGCAAGCCTGACCACAATACCATCAACCGTTTTCGTGGGGTTCGTCTGAAGCATGCACTTCGCTCGGTGTTTGAAGAAGTTGTTCAATTACTGGCCACCGAAGGGCTGTTAAGCATAGATCAGGTTTATACCGATGGAACTAAGATTGAGGCAAATGCCAACAAATACACCTTTGTTTGGAAGAAATCAATCCAGAGCAATAAAGAGAAAATGAAAAAGCAGCTGGAGGATATCTGGAACTACGCCCAGCATGTCGCTGCTGATGAAGATCGGATGCCTGAACCACCTGACCTTAGTACCGTCAATCCGGAAAGTGTGAATGCCACCGTTGAAAAGCTCAATAAACTGCTTGCAGAAAATGACCAGGTTGATAAGAAGGTGAAGGCCAAGCTGAGGTATATCAATAAGACCTTCCCGGAAAACATTGCCAAATATGAAGAACAGGAAGCTATTCTTGGAGAACGCAATAGTTACAGCAAGACAGACACAGATGCTACTTTCATGCGCATGAAAGAGGACCACATGTTGAATGGCCAATTAAAGCCCGGATACAACGTGCAGATATCCACCTCCAATCAGTATATCGTTAATTACACCATCCATCCAAATCCTACAGACACACTAACCTTAAAAGCCCATCTGGAGCAGCATGAGCGTAGCTTCGGCAAAGCGCCTGAAACCCTTACCGCAGATGCTGGATATGGATCAGAAGAAAATTACACCATACTGGAAGGAAGACAAGTTGAAGCATATGTGAAATACAACACGTTCGATAAAGGCCAAAATGAGACTTATAAAAACAAGTATCCGTTCCATGTAGATAGACTTTTTTACAACGAGCAACAAGATGTATATATCTGCCCAATGGGCCAGCAAATGGAATATATTGGTGATAGAAGTCATAAGACTGGCAACGGGTTCATGCAGACATACAGGCAATATCAAGCGAAAAGCTGTAGTAGCTGTCCTTTGAATGGAGCTTGCCATAAATCTAAAACCAATCGGATCATCGAGATCAATGTAAATCTAAAAAGACAAAAACAACAGGCTCATGAGCGACTCAACAGCGAGCAGGGAATAAGGCATCGAAAGAAACGATGCTTTGATGTTGAGCCAGTCTTCGCAAATATCAAACAGAACCATGGGTTCCGCCGCTTTATGCTCCGGGGTAAAGAAAAAGTCGAGATCGAATGGGGTTTACTCGCGATAGCACAAAACTTAAGGAAAAAAGCAGCTTAGAAAGGCTGTTTTTGCTGGTTGTGATGCGGCAAGCTTCCGCTAAGCACCACTTTCTACCCTTGATGATCAAGAAACTCTGAACAACAAAAAACAGCATCAACAAAAAAAAGAGGCCAATCATCTTTCAATGATACGGCCTCTTTTTATAAGAAAATCAAACATCCAGTATATGCTGCAAATATTGATGCGGGAGTAAAAACGCCTGCTGAGGAACACCCCCACGCCCGAACTGAAACCGGAAAATATTATGTGAAATGCTGCTGAATATATCCAAGCAGCTCCGCATCCACCCTGCTGTTCGTCGCGAGTAGCTCTCGGGTTTCCACAAACTCCTCATCACCAGAAAAATTCATTATACGGCCACCCGCCTGTTGCACAATAAATGCACCCGCAGCAACATCCCAGGCATTCAGGTTGTACTCGAAAAAGGCGTCAAAGCGGCCACATGCCACGTAAGCCAGGTCTACTGCTGCTGAACCAATTCTTCTTAGCCCATGACACTTGCGCATCAGCTCCGTAAATAGCGCCATATACTGGGGCTGCTTCTCAAAATCATAATATGGAAAGCCTGTCGACAATAAGGTGTCAGCGATCAGATCCCGGTTGGATACACGAATAACTTTATTGTTCAGATATGCTGCCCCACCTTTGTAGGCATAGAACATCTCTGCACGATTGATCTCGTAAACTACACCGATAACCGGTGCACCATGTTCATAAAGTGCGACGCTTACCGAATAAGTTGGTACACCATGTATGAAATTTGTTGTACCATCTAAAGGGTCAATGATCCAGTTGTAGACCTCCCCTTTTTTATCAATGGTCTGCTCTTCAGTGATAAATCCAGATTCTGGCAGCAGTTCAGCAAGATTGTCGACCAGGATTCTTTCAGCTTGTTTATCTACATAAGAAACGAGGTCATTCAATCCTTTAAACTCGATTCTGTTGTTGTCGAAATTCATTGATTCTTTCCTGATGAAGTTACCCGCCAAGCGGACAACACCCAGGACCTTGGTACATAACAATTCATAATCCATGCTTACAGTTTTAGTAGTTAGCGTGTTTTTCCTTGTTCTTGATGGCAAACAATACCATAACCAAGCCAGAAATAAAGAGAATAGTAGAGATTAATTCAGCTTGTGTAAAGGCAATATCCCCGACGTGATATTTGGTATTTACGCGAATCAACTCCACCAGGAAACGTTCCAGACCGTTAAACATCAGGTAAATCCCGAACAACATGCCAGGATAATTAATCTTGTGGCGGATCTGCCAAAGAATAAGAAACAAAATGAAGGCAGCAATTACTTCGTATATCGGTGTTGGATAAACCGGCTGTGGAAGCTCAAAGCAGAACTTGCCAACGCAGTTTGGTATCTTCAGCCCTTCCATGGCAACGTTATTTGGATAGGTATATGCCCACAGCCAGTCTGGCAACCAGCTGAAAGGTTTAGGGTTCAGGTTCACAATGCCCCAGTCACCATCGCCCGACATATGACAACCGATACGGCCTACGCTGTAAGCCAGCATCATTCCGGGACCACCCACATCCAGCATATGTAAGGGCTTGATACCATTTTTTTTCGCAATAATCAAAACCGCGGCACCGCCACAAATCAATCCTCCATAAAATGTCAAACCGCTGAAGGATAACAATCCACCAATAGGGTCCTGGATAAAAGTATCCCAGTGCTCCAGGTTGTCAAAGATCTTAGCCCCTAAGAAACCCCATACCGCCGCCCAGACAATCAAATTGCCCATCAGCTGATGTGGATATTCCGTTACTTCTACGTTCTTCGGTTTATCAAGTTTGTGTTTGTTTTTTTCCTGGATATCCCAGTAAATGAACAACCCCGCAAATGCAAGACCACCAAGAATATTTCCTTTAGTCGACAGCAAAACGGTTTGGGCGTCATAAACAAATTGACTATAGTTGATTAAAGCATATACCAGTTTGTATCCGACCAGAAATCCAAAGACACCGTTCATCACAAGCTCCGTGGTGGTTGCCTTTTTGCCAATTACATATGTTTTTTTCCGTGGATGTAAGATCCCAAGCGACTCCTTACGTTGCATTTCCTTCGTAAACGCCCAGTACCCGGCAATAAAGGCCAGTGCAACAAAAACGCCGAAAGTATTAAAAGGTAGAGGGATCTGTACGCCGAAAAGGTATTCTAAAAAATGCGAGACGGTAGGGAACATATATAAAAGTAGTTTATGCGAATATAGGATTAATGATGTAAAACCGCTTCTGCTTCGGCAACTTCAACTTCACCCGCTGCAGTCATAGACAAAAGTTGAACCGTCTTAAGCTCATTCACCATCACTGGATCATATTTCGCCCTTACCTTAACATAGTTCTTGGTAAAGCCGTGCATAAAACCACCTTTCTGGTCATCTTCGAAAAGCACTTCGCCCACTTTCCCAATCTGAGATTGGTAAAACGCCCGTCTTTTCTTATCAGACAAAATATGTAACATCTTACTCCGGTCAGCACGGGTGCTGCCTGGCACCACGTCCGGCATTTCAGCAGCGGCCGTTTGTTCACGTTCAGAGTAGGTGAAAACATGTAAATAGGAAACATCCAGGCCATTTAAGAACTGATAGGTATCCAGAAAATCCTCCTGTGTTTCACCAGGGAACCCAACAATCACATCAACACCAATACAGCAATCTGGCATCACTGCTTTGATGGCGGCAACACGTTCGGTATATAACTCACGTCGGTAACGACGTTTCATCAAACCAAGGATTTTGTTGGAACCAGATTGTAATGGAATATGGAAGTGTGGTACAAAACGTTTTGATGTAGAGACAAACTGAATGATCTCATTGCTCAGTAAATTTGGCTCTATAGACGAAATGCGAATTCGCTCAATGCCTTCCACTTCATCCAATGCCTTTACCAGGTCGAAGAACTTATCTTCTCGCTGACCATTCCGTATTCCGAAATCGCCGAGATTCACGCCGGTAAGTACAATTTCCTTAACACCGCTAGCCGCAATCTGCCTCGCGCGGTTCACCACATTTTCAATGGTGTCGCTGCGACTTCCGCCCCTGGCCAAGGGAATGGTACAGTAAGTACAAGGGTAGTCACAACCGTCCTGCACCTTCAGGAAGGTACGGGTTCTGTCGCCAATAGAATAAGCGGCAATGAAATTATGATTTACTTTCTCTATATTTTGCTGGTGTATAACGGCCTTCGGCTGTTTAGTGAGGTCAGAAATAAATTCCACAATACGGAATTTCTCTGCTGCACCAAGCACCATGTCTACGCCTTCAATTTCTGCAATCTCCTGAGGCTTTAACTGTGCATAACAGCCAACGATGGTCACATAAGCGTTCGGCGAGTACTTCAATGCCTCTTTAACCACCTTACGGCACTTTTTATCTGCATGTTCGGTAACCGAACAGGTGTTGATCACATAAACATCTGCACCCTCGGTAAATTCTACAACCGAGTAGCCAGCGTCTGTAAACAGTCGACCTATAGAAGAGGTCTCTGAAAAATTTAACTTACAACCTAATGTATAAAATGCAACTTTCTTCATTTCGAGTGTGCAAAGATAGGTTTTTTTCTAGTAATCAATCATTCCAGCGGTAGCTATCCTGTTCCAGGCCAGCAAGATCAATAACGCGGCTTACCACCGTTTGTGCCACCTCTTCAATGGTCTTCGGCATACTATAAAAGGAAGGATTAGCTGGGCAGATGATCCCCCCTGCTTCGGTGACGGCTTTCATATTGTTGATGTGTATCAGGCTGAAAGGCGTATCCCGCACCACTGTGATGAGTTTTCTACGTTCCTTCAAAATCACATCGGCAGCCCGCGTGATCAGGTCGTTCGAGATCCCCGTTGCAATTCTTCCAAGGGTTCCCATAGAACATGGAATGATAATCATTGTGTCAAACTTTGCAGAGCCCGAGGCAAAAGGTGCATTGAAGTCCATTTTCGGATAAAAGTCAAAGTTATAATCATCGTATGCATCATTACCCAATTCAAAGCGCCAGACTTCCTTGGCATTGTCGGACATCACCACGCCTACCCGCTCAATCTGATCGGCCATTTGCGCCAAACTGTCCAACAATAATTTCGCATAAATGGCGCCGCTGGCACCGGTAACGGCAACAATGATTTTCTTTTTTCTCATCAGTTAAAATAGATACATAAGCTATGCCATAAAAAAGGGCCGAATACAAGTATTCGACCCTACATCTACCTATGAAAAACATACCCCCTAAAGGGTAAGCCCAAATGTAATTTATTTTTTTAATAAAAAAAGTTACTTTCTTGAATATTTCACACTTTCTTTCATACAATGAGCAATAATTATAACGTATAGTAGAGTAACTCTCTTTAATCTACAAATCCCTGAAGCATAAATTCTCGTAAATTTGCCGCATGATCGATGCCACACCATCAAACTTCGTTGCTGATAAAGTATTAGAATTTATAGAATACACCACACTGAATATTTTCCTGACCGGCAAGGCGGGAACCGGGAAAACTACGCTTCTGAGAAAGATTCAATCCAGTACATCTAAAAAGATGGTGATCCTGGCACCTACAGGTGTTGCCGCAATGAATGCCAAAGGAACAACGATCAACTCCTTCTTCCAGTTGCCGCCCGGATCCTTCTTTCCTGGTGATATCAGTATGGAAAACCTCCAATCGGGGATTCTATCAATACAGTCGATGGTTGCTGAACTTAGCTACAGTAAAGAAAAGACAGATCTTTTTAGACTCCTTGAACTGCTTGTGATCGATGAGGTGTCCATGGTGCGCTGCGACTTGCTCGATGTGATAGATGCCATTCTAAGAAAAGTTCGTGGCATCAATGAAGCTTTCGGTGGTGTGCAGCTGCTGCTTATCGGTGATCTATACCAGCTCCCTCCCGTGACCAAAAGGGAAGAATGGTCATTCCTGAACAGGGCATATGCTTCGCCATATTTCTTCGATGCCCAGGTAATCCGCCGTAGTCCGGTATTGCAGGTAGAACTTACCCAGGTCTTCCGTCAAACCGAACCAGCGTTCATTAATATTCTGAACGACATCAGGAACAATACCATCAGCGAAACAAGCTTAAATCTCCTGAATGAAAGATATGATCCGGATTTTAAAGCAAGCGAATCGCTGAACCCCATTATCATTACTTCACACAACGCCGAAGCCAATGCCATCAATAAGCAAAAGCTAGAAGAACTTCCTGGTCAGGAATACACCTTTGAGGGCGAAACTAACGGAACCTTCCGCGACCTTGGCCTACAGGCAGAGCAGAGCCTGAAACTTAAAACAGGTGCGCAAGTCATGTTCATCAAGAACGACGTGGGCGAAAACCGCAGATATTACAATGGAAAGATCGGCAAGGTCAAATCGATCTCTCTTGATGCAACTGAAATTTACATTGCCTTCCCAGGTGAAGAAGATATGCTCCTGAAGAAAAGTTCATGGCAGTCTTTCGAGTATAAAGCTGAGGGTGATGAAGACATTATGCAACAACAGGTGGGCGAGTTCAGCCAATATCCAATTAAGCTTGCCTGGGCTGTGACCATTCACAAAAGCCAGGGCTTAACCTTCGACCATGCCATCATTGACGCAGGTAAGTCCTTTATCGCCGGACAGGTATATGTAGCATTAAGCCGTGTACGAACTTTAAACGGACTAATCCTCCGATCCAGAATCAGTACAGAAAGTTTAAGGTCGAACCCAGAAGTTATTAACTTCATGAAGCCTGCGTCGGTGGAAGTTTTGAATAGCCAAATTACCACTGCCCAGGAAAGGTTTATCCTCCAACTGATCCTCAGGAACTACACTTTAATTAGTCTTAGAGACGGACTGGATAGCCTGGTCAACAACCCAGATGTAAAAAAAACTGGCCTTCCAGAGCTGCAAATCGCACTGAACCATATGGACAAGTCAATTGATGACCTGAGTACTTTGCTTGGGCGCTTCCATGGTCAGCTCATGTCCCTGCATGATAGTAAAGGCTTTGATCAGGAGCAACTCGCGAGCAGGCTGGATGCAGCATTTCAATATTTCAGCAAAGAGTTAACCCTTCAGCTGCTAAACCCACTCAACAAGAATATCCGCGTAAAATCGAAGACGAAAGTGCAGCAACACGTACAACAGCTGCTCATTAAATTCAGACAAACCATAGAACATAAGCTGATTCAAATGCAGCAATCTCTTGAGCTCTTAAAAGAACCGATTAAACCTGAAGGCTACAAAGCCTGGATAAGCAAGCAGAAAACACAACTAACTACAAAACCTGCGAACCCTGCTGGAAACAGCAATGCGGTAAACCTGCAACTTTTCTAATGGTATTCCCTATTTGGGCACTGCGATACCTGATGGTCTGAACCGGCTTAGAATAAAGATTATTAAGTTTGAAAGTTGCTTGATTTGACGGACTGAACGTTAAACATTCCGGAACGATCCCGGCGTCAGCTGCACATTTTTCTTGAAGAAGTGGATAAAATGTGGCAACTCCTCGAAGCCCAGACACCAGGCAATCTCAGAAATGTTCCAATTGGTATGCTTCAGCAATGCCCTGGCCTCCTGCAAAATCCTTTCTGCAATAAGCTGTGAAGTCGTCTTTTCAGTCACTTCTTTCAGCGAGCGGTTCAAGTGATTTACATGAATACACAAATGATCCGCAAAGTCCGCAGGCGTACGCAATTTCATCTGCTGCATCGGTGACTCAATTGGAAACTGCCGTTCTAAAAGCTCGATAAACAAGGAAGCTACGCGAACAGCAGCTTTCTGTTTTCCAACTGGATTGGACGTTGCAGGCTTAAACTTCAAAGCGCTATGAATGATCTCGAAAACCAAACTTCGCAGCACATCGTACTTGTAAACGTAATCTGACGAGATCTCTTCAAACATCCTGGAGAAAATTCTACGAATTTCCTGACGCTGTTCCTCATTCAAACTATAAACCGCATCGGCACCAGGTTTAAACACCGGGTATTCTTTAAAGTTGCCATATTGTTGAAAGAAGGCATCAGTGAAGATGCAGAAAAATCCACTTTGTGCATCATCCAGCGACTCCCAATTATAAGGGACCTGAGGGTTCGCAAATAACAGTGCAAATTCATCGATCCCTACGGTCTTATCCGCATAATAGATGTTGTTCCGACCTTCAATAAGGCTGATCTTGTAAAAGTCCTTACGACTGTAAGGAATCGGCTTTGCATGGCAGCCAACAAAATCATCCAACTCGAATACATTGAAGTGCCCCATCTCCTTCTTTAGGTTGTCAGGTATCCAGTTCAACTTGGACTGGTAAAACTCTTCTATACTCTGCGCTTTATCCATCATTCAAAAATAACTTAAATTGTTGTTAGCAGAAAATATCCCTGTAGGCCTTCACAGGGATACTTAACCGGTTTTTTTTAATCGTTGAAAGCTGTTGAAGTCGCCAGGTATTTCAACAGTTCCATTTCCCGCTCAACATTCCTAATCTTTTCGTTGACCATTTCGTAGGCATCATGACCTAAAAACAAGTGTAAAGGTGCCTGGTCAAGTTCAGCAGCTTTAATGAATACATCTGCGGCTTTTTCAGGATCATTCGGCTGGTTACCATTTATCTGTTCCTGGTGCATGGACTGCGAAGCGCGAACAGCCTCATAGGCTTCAATTGGAGTGGATGGTGTTGCAAGCGATGAATCCAGAAAGTTAGTTCTGAAATAGCCCGGTGAAACAATGGTCACTTTAATACCGAAGGGTTCTACCTCGGTAGCAAGCGACTCTGACAAGCCATGAACGGCAAATTTGGTCGCACAGTAAATACCAAAGCCGGGGAAGCTTCCGGTGAAACCGCCAACAGAAGCAACATTAAAGATATGTCCAGATCCTTGTTTCCGCAGCTGCGGCAATACATTCCTGATCACGTTCAACATTCCAAATACGTTCACATCGAAGTTGCTTCTGCTTTCCTGGTCGCTTAACTCCTCCAACCCACCAACCAGGCCATAGCCGGCATTATTCACCACGACATCCACGCTGCCAAACTTCTCCACCGTGGCGTTCAGCGCTGCAGCTACACTGTCTTCACTGGTTAGATTAACCTCCAGCGGCAATAGATTTTCATGTTTACCGGCAGCTTTTTCAAGATCTGCAAGACGTCTGGATGTTGCTGCTACCCGGTGGCCCTGACTGATCAATTTGTTGATCAAGGTTAGCCCCAAACCCTTTGAAGCACCTGTTACGAACCATACTTTTTGATTTTCCATAATATTCTGATTTGATTGAGAACAAAGGTATTTCAATGGCTGTCCGGCCTTCATGCGGCGATCAATCCGATAGTTGTAAAAATCAAACAAGCGCTGCCGTTACCACCACCACTTTATTCCTCAATTCATTTTCCTGTAATACCATAATAATTTGTTTTATGTTGGCAAAGTTGAAGAATAAACCTCCTGCAGCATTATCCAAATTGGTAGTTATATTAGTTGATTATGCATCACAAAGCCGTTCGAAGCTGATTTGGCGACAGCCCGTACTTCTTCTTAAAGGAAAATGAAAAATGAGAGAGATCTTCAAAGCCAACCTCCAGGTAAACCGCTGTTGGTTTCTTCTTCTTTTCAGTAAGCTGGTAGTAAGCCAATTCAAGTCGCTTCTCCAAAAGCCACTTTTGTGGACTGGTGTTAAAGAGCCGCTTGAAATCGCGATTAAAAGTCGACAGACTTCGTCCAGTCAGGTAGCCCAGGCGTTCCAACAACATGTTGAACATAAAATTCCGTTCCATAAAGTTCAACAGATCAATTTTCCCGGGCGCATCGAAATTAGCTAACACGCCATCGACTTCAGGATCTATGAACCGGAGAATGTTGATCGCCTCAGTAATCTTTAAAGACGCCAAATTATCCGGAAATAGACCTTCCAGGTCAAAGTACGGAATTAGTGAAGCCAGGCAGCTCTCCAGTAATGGATGATTCTTGAAACTGAAGATTCTACCGCCTGTAGGCTGCATCTTTGGTACCGGCACATGCTCATAAAACTGCTTCAATCGTTCGGTCGAAAGGTGCATCACAACTGATCTGTGGGGCAAACCATCTTTTGGATAGTTTATGATGGTTGCAAGTTGATTTCTTGGAATCAGGAAGATGTCACCGGTTTTAAATTCATAGGTAGCATCCGCCTGAATAATCCTGGTTTCCCCCGAAATGAACCAAACCAGCATATGATCTTTAAACATCAAATCGGACTTGAACAGTTTATCTTCATAGCTGGAAAGCTTGATTTCTTCGGTCAGATATTTAGAAACATGGTCCATTTCTATAAAATTAGCTTGTTTCCGTTGAAAAGATTAAAAGTAAAATGATATCCCCGTAACTTTTTCAGTCCAGGTCCATAGTTTAAGGGCGTTTTGCTGATCGAGTGAATATTCTTGTACGCCATGGCTACCTAAACCATTTGCCTCTTCTTTAACTCCGGAGTCGAGTTCCGCAATGTCACAATCTTCACAGTAAACACCACCGATCTGATCAAGCATCGGACTTGTTGCGCACCAGACGGTTGTTGCTGCGCCCTGCTGTACGGTTTTCAGACCGGCCAAAATTTCTGGACGGAGACTGCCGTCTTCCGCAAAGTACCCCATTTCTTTAAACAGGTCAACTGATGCATAACGGCCAAGTTCGGTTCCATATATTGCTCCAGGATGTAGACTATAAGCACGAACACCAAAGGCCTTTGCCCTTTCATCCAATTCGAGTGCAAAAAGGTTACTCGCGGTTTTTGACTGCCCGTAAGCTACAAGAGTGTCATACTTTCTACATTCGAAGTTGATGTCCTCAAAATCGACGGGAGCAAACTGGTGGCCATAAGAAGAAACATTTACGACCCTGGCGCCCTTCGCCGATTTCAGTGCAGGCCACAACCTTGAAACCAGCTGGTACTGTCCTAAGTAGTTAGTCGCCATCTGCGATTCAACGCCGCGACTGTCTCTATTCAGCGGTACCCACATGATGCCTGCGTTGTTGATCAACAGGTGCAATGTTCTTTCGGATTCGAGAAATTTATGCGCGAATGCGTCAATTGAAGCCGGATCCATTAGGTTCATCGCTTCAATCTCTACATTTGGAATGTCCTGCAGGTTCAGCTTTGCCTTTTCAATGTCCCTTGCCAGTACGATCACCCTTGCACCTGCTGCTGCAAGGACCTTTGTTGTTTCAAGACCAAGACCTGTATTCCCACCGGTCACAATGGCGATTTTCCCGGTCAGGTCCTTTCCTGCAATAACCTCGGCTGCTGTTGTTGTCGCACCGAATTTTGATCCTAATGGTTGCTGTAATGCACCTTGATAATTATTCTTTTCCATTTTTCTTTTATTTAAATGTCTAAGACAAATTTAGGTGCACCAGGACTTCCCGATTTTGTTCAGCGTGTCAATTAACTTTGTTCAGCATGTCAGTGTACAAGTGATGTGATCCACCACGTATTCCCAAATGGATCCAACACCCCGCAGGTTCTACCGTAGTTCTGGTCTGAGAGCTCCATCACGGTACTTGCGCCATGTAAAAGTGCCAAATGATAAGTGTCATCTGCGCTGTCTACATAAACAAACAGGTTTGCATTGGCGAGAGGCCACTGAGCATCGGTGTCTGCAAACATGATTGTACTACCGGCAATTATGATTTCAGCGTGCATGATCAGATCAGGCCGTTCATCCCGCATTTCCTTCATGCCCTCAGTCGCATTGAATACATTTCTGGTAAATTCAATAAATCCTTTGGCATCGTTTAACATCAGGTAGGTCATCACGCCTTGATGGTTTTCAGGTATCCTCATAACTAAAGTTCTTAATACATCATAAGTTAACCAATTGGCATGCAAAAAAGTCCCAAAAACGAAAAAAGCAGCCTCACAGCTGCTTCTTCAACCTAATAAAACATCTTACTTAATAAAAAGACTGGCAATTGCATTGACATCAGCCATAGTTAAAGTTTCATCGAAAGCCTCTGTGGCAACTTTTTCGGAATAACCGAGATTTCTGATGTTCACACCCCCTTGGGTAGTATTCTCTTCTCCTTTGTAAACGGCATCGACCTGTGGTACACCGCTGTCATTGCCACCGGTGATCCAGGGTTTCATTGCCGTTAACCCACCGCCAGCAGGTGCCCGGCGCATCTGACGAATATGTGAAGCATGCCGTGCTTCTACCGAATGAATCTGCAAAGCTGTTTGAAGTACCCCAGGACTGGACATCAAATTGCCGGCCTGCCCCTTGTAAGCCCTTACTCCAGTATCTTCCAAAGCCTGTGCGACAGCCAGGAAAGTCTTGTAGTCCGAAAATACATTTGGGAAAGTACCTTTAGCAGTATAATCAAAATCGGTCGCCGTGAAGACCACCGGCTTTTTACCCATACCTGCTATTGCACCTTTTAACAAGTTGGCATGTTGCCACTCATGTTCACGGATTGTGGCAATCGCGCCAACACCCGGGCCTGCAGGAATTAGCCCGTTGGTTGCTGAGCCAGTTTTATAAAAGAAGTACTCCAAGTATTCCAGGGTAAGCGCAAAATTCAATACTTGCTCCACAGCTACGGGCGCAGTCTGTCCGTAAGCTTTGTTGAACATGGAACCCAAGGAAAGGGGAATAGCTGCAGCCGCAACTTTTGCACCGAAGCCGTAGAACTGCTTCATTGCTGCACGGCGTGGACTCAGTCGTTCATAGATTTCACCATCTACTTTTTCTATCTCTGATAATAAATTTACAATATTCATGGTTGTTGGTTAAGAAGGTAAATTGTTTGCGTTAATTTCAGTTTTGATGTAGGTTTTTGCTATGGCAAGCACCTCTTTAGGACTTCGCGCTACATCAAGGCCAGTAGCATCTACAACTTCCATATTAGCAAAGCTGCCATTTTCGATCAGGTCACGTATCAATGCGGCATGCCTCGCTTCAACAGAAACAATCTTGCCGGCAAGGGTTAGATAATCGGGCGATTGGATCAATCTGCCAGCACCATTATAGGCCGATACACCCAGATCTTCAAAGGCTTTTGCAGTCCCAAGTACCGAGGTACGGTCGCTAAAGTTAATGGAGGAAAAATCTACTTCTAAGGCAGGGATTGCTTGATCACCTAAGGCCGCCTTGAAGAAATCACGATGGGCCAACTCATGGTCCCTGATGTCTGTTAAAAATACCTTCTCCGTTTCAGTCATCCCACCAAAGGGTGTTTTTACCACTGCCTCATAAAAGGCGGCCTCTAGCTGCTCCAGTGCATAAGCATAATTTAAAATGCCGATGTCGCCAGAGCCAAGGTCAACAGCCCCAGTTACCGGATCTACCATGCCATCGTTATCCTTCTTGCAGCCTGCCGCAGTTAATGCAACTGCAGCCATTCCTGCACCTGCATAGCGCAGAAAGGACCGGCGCTGAATCCCTGATTCTAAAATGTTTTGATTTTCCATCGTCTGATTTTTGATTGGTTATGCAGAGACTTACGCAGCAATCCTTAGCTCGGATTTTTGAAAAGGAATTTATTTTTAGAATATGGTTTTTCTTGTAAATGGCTGAAGATTTGCCACAACTTAAATCCATAACAAACATGCCATGAACCTTCTTGAAGCGCAATACAAACTTGTACAATCCTCCCGTGAGGTTTTGCTTAACTATTGTTGCAGTATAGAACAGGCTGACTTTATCAAAGAGCATACGACTTTCGGACCTGGAAGCATCCGAAATCTGCTGGTCCACATTGCAAACACTTACGAGCAATGGATCGGCATCGATGCGCTTGAAAAGGATATGCAACTAACCAGATACGAACCTGTTCATACAGCCGTTGATGCTATTGAACTTTTCCAGCATACCGATCAGCTGATGCAGGAATTTTTCAGGGTTATGGACAGCCGGATAATGGAGCCTAAGGAGCTACGATTCAATGACCAGACGAGGTTCATCGATGGACTAACATTTTTCAGTCACGTCATTACACATGAATTTCACCACAAAGGTCAGATCATGTCACTTTCAAGACATCTGGGCTATCTACCCGTTGACGCCGACATATTGCGTTAGCAACTGCTATTCCGCAAACAAGTACCCGCTAAGCGCCAGGCCGTTTGCGACACTCTTGAAATTGTCACCTGAATTCAGGTTTACCTGCGGAAAACGTTGTTTGAACAGTTTCTGAATGCTACCTACCATGGAGGTTCCGCCAGTTAAGAACAAACTGTCGATCCTGGCTGGATCGATATTATGCAGCTCCATAAAATGGTCCAGATATGCAGCAATCTGATTGACGTTTTTAGAAATGATCTCATCATAAAGCGCAAGCGAAATCTCCTCTTCAATGTTAATGTCCATCTGATGGTAACTGAAGCGAGAAGATTCTACAGCAGAAAGTTCAATTTTGGTTTGTTCAATTGACCTGAACACGGAATAACCCAGATTATTGTCAATAAGGGTAATCAGGTTCTTAAACATCCTGTCCTTGCCAGAGAAATAGTAATAATCTTCAATGTCTTTTCTAATTCTCGGACCATTGAAAAAGTTCATCTGTTCCCAGGAGCAGATGTTTGCAAACAACGATTTGGGAACCGTAAGACGCTTACCGGAAGTCGCTTCATATTCGGTGTACTTACCGAAGTACGGTGTACCACGCTCCCACATAAACGCAGCATCCAGACTATCACCACCAATGTAAATACCGCCAGTGGCCATCATGTCATTCTTACGATCTTTGCTACCCACCTTCTCCGGATCCAGTACAAGGTAGGTGAAATCCGTAGTACCGCCGCCAAGATCGGCAACAAGTACATGTTCTGCTTTTGTTAAGCTACGCTCATAAGCAAACGCTGCACCGATAGGCTCAAACTGGAAACGAACCTCCGAAAATCCGGCCAACTCAGCAGCTTTACTAAGCCGTGTTTGCGCCAGCGTATCCTTTTGAACGTTATGATCATCAAAGAAAACCGGCCTTCCAATGACCGCTTTACCGCAGTCCTCACCCACCAGCTTATCAGCCCGCGCTTTAAGCGCACTGATGATGATGGCTACAAGCTGTGATGCATTGTAACGTGTTTGCTGAATACGAGTTTCAATGAAACTACTGCGCGATAAGATTTGCTTTACTGACTTGATGAAGCGGCCTTTCATACCTTCGCTCAGGTAAGCGGAAATGGCTTCCTCGCCCACCACAAAGTTCGGACTGCCATCAGCCTTACGATGTTCAAAAAAGTATATCAGCGATGGAATGATGATCGTGTGCTCAATTGCTCCAGTTTCTTCGTTGTAAACTGCTAAGGCAGAATTGGTGGTTCCGAAATCAATTCCATACATATACTTTCCCATAACGCGCAGCCTTAAAATTTTCAGGGGGCGAAAGTATCAAAAATTATTGCGGTTCCCGCAGCGAATTGTCAGTGAACAGTTCGTTTTTCACTTCAGAAGATAATTGGATGAAACGTTCATACTGTTTTAAGGCATCTGCAATCACTTCCCTCTGGTTAAAATATTCAATGTTATAGCCAACTCTGTTGTCGCCGAAATAAGTCTTGGGGATATAGGTCTTATTTCCCTCAACTCCAGGAACATTATCTTCATTAACCAGAAATTCTGATATCAACTTTGACTCACTTCTTACCCCATAGGTAAAGTCCTCTATAAGATCGTGTTTAATGGTTAATGCGACATCTGTAGGTTTTTCATTAACGGTCACCGTGGCGGTGATCCCTTTGTTATTAAATTCCGTAGCAAGCTCCTGCAGTGCGACCAATACCGTCTCCCGCATAAACTTATCCACAGCATCCCGATTCTTAAAGGACAGAATTTTCTGCAGCCTTTCTTTCCAGAATTCTCCGGACCAGTTGTTGGCCGCATGCGAGTAAGACCTGGAATAATAAATATCATCTACAATTAATCCTTGAACAAGGCTGTAGCAGAACATGCATATCAGCAAGGAAAAAGGAAGGGCTGTAATAAGCGTCATGGTTTGCAGCGACTGTAGCCCACCTGCATTGAGTAATACTAAAGATAGAAGGGCCAATAAAATTCCCCAGAATACCATCTGCCATTTTGGAGACTTAACGGCATTATTCGTTGCAATGCTATTCATCACGAAAATCCCGGAATCTGCAGAGGTGACGAAAAAGACAAAGATGATAAAGATGGCAAGACCGCTACTCAAATTTGAAGCTGGAAGAAGGTCTAAGAATCTAAACAACATTTCATCTGTCTTATCTGCAATTCCGCTTAAAACACCCTTTGCAGTATTACGATCCAGCCAGGTTGCGCTATTCCCAAGCACGGTCATCCAGAGAAAATTGAAAGCTGTAGGAATAATTAGTACCGCACCGATAAACTCCCGGATGGTACGCCCACGGGAAATTTTAGCGATAAACAATCCTACAAAAGGTGACCATGAAATCCACCATGCCCAGTACAAGATGGTCCAATTGAAAAACCATGGCTGACTTTCAGGCTCGTAGGCATGCGTATTAAACGTGAGATTGAAAAATTGGGTAATGTAGTAGCCTATACCTTCGGAAAGTGAGCCCAGCAGGAAAACGGTAGGACCACAGATGAGGATAAAAAACAAGAACAGGATCGCAGCAACAATATTCAACTGGCTCAGGAACTTAACACCTTTATTTACCCCTGAGGTTGCGGAAAAGGTAGAGATGGCCATGATCACGGTTACGATGGCCACTTGGTACCGGAAGCCAGTTTCCTCCATTAAACCGAGTTCTACTAAGCCGGCATTTAGTTGCACGACCCCAAACCCGAGTGTAGTTGTAATACCAAAAAAGGTACTGCAAAGGGCAAAAGTATCGATCACATCACCAGAAGGACCATTGATCCTGTTCTTTAAAATGGGATAGAAGCAACTGCGAAGTGAAAGGGGCAACCTGTATCGATAGGTAAAATATGCCAGTGATAAACCTACCAGGCCGTAAATTGCCCAGGCATGGATCCCCCAATGGAAGAAGGTATAGAGTTGCGCATTTTTTGCGCGTCTGATCTCATCCAACCCCGAGAAAGTAGGGTCCGAGAAATGTGAAACTGGCTCCGCCACCCCAAAATACATCAGTCCGATGCCCATTCCAGCAGCAAAGAGCATGGACACCCAAGAGAAAAAGGAATACTCGGGTTCAGAATCATTATCCCCCAGGCGAATGGCACCATAGCGACTAAAAAACAAGAATATCAGAAACAGAACAAAGATCGTTACGGACCAAACATAAACCCAGTTCAGATTGATGAAAATCCAGTCCTGTACAATCCCTAAATATAAAGCAGCCTCCCGCGGAAAAATGCTGGAAATGAAGGTGATCGACAGTATGAAGATCAGGCTGGGAATTATGATGCCCTTTTTGAAAGTCGTATTCGAAAATAAACTACCGCTCCTATTTGTATTCATGTGCTTCCTCCTGTTGTAAGGCAAATATAACCTTTCTTTGCTGGGTTAGTTTTGAACCGAGATTTTGAACAACATTAACACCCATGTTTGCGGTATTTTAGCTAAATTAAAGAAACTACAATGCCATGAAAAGGAATACATTTATCACCTCCATCTTTACCCTGCTCGCGACACCAGGATGGACGACTCCACTACGCACAATAAAGGTCGCTTTAGACAAAGGCTTTAAGGTCTCTGCTGGTGAGGGACGAAAACATGGACATCTAAAGCTGAAAGGCGTCAATGCAAATGTGCTGGACGTTAAAATATCGGGTACTGATACCAAGGGCGACCTGGCTGTTTTTGAACAAACGTCACTCAGCCAGGGCCGTGGAACCCCATTACACGTACATCCTCTACAAGATGAGATATTCTATGTGGTTCAAGGTGCCTATCGCTTTAAGGTTGGTGAGGAGCAATTCGCATTGGCGGCTGGGGAGACGATTTTTCTGCCAAGACAAGTCCCACATGCCTGGATTCAGGATTCAGCAACGGGGAAAATGTTGGTTATCCTCCAGCCCGCTGGTAAACTTGAGGACTTCTTTGTCTCTATGGCAGGTCTTGATCATGAACCCACTGCCGAAGAGGTTAAACGTTTGTTTGCCGAAAATGAAATGCAGGTGGTCGGGCCTCCGCTAGAACCGCTGAATAAGTCTGTTTAGAAATCCAGGGTCATCTTCTTTTCAGACGCGCAGAGCTCCAGCGGAAAGACAGTTCCATCCAGCTTTATGAACTCTATTTTGTAGGATTGCTCACCATATAACGATATAAGGTACTGCGCTTTTTTGAACTTAATGTCCGGCTGCAACCCTTTGAAATTCGCAGGATTGATATCCTGTGTAGCCGTTATCGAGATCTGCATGGTATTCTCTATGGTCTGGTAAGTAACCTTGTAATATTCACCTGCAGAATAGTCTTCTTTTTTGCAGGCAATAATGATCACAGCAAATAGTAGGAGCGTTAATAGTCTTTTCATACCTGCTAATATAATTGATCTTTTTTTCTCGATGCAAAAATCAGTGTCATTTCCGCCCCTATCCTATTTGGCCCGTTAATATTTCTTAAATTCAGCTATTGTTTCACAGATCTTAGAAAGACATGCTTGAACTCGTAATTGATTCCCGGATAGCAGCCATCAGTGCTGAAATGAAGGTCAAACGAATCCTTCCTTTTCGGCTGCGCCGGATGATCGGCCCATTCATCTTTATGGATCATGCCGGTCCCGTAGAAAACATCGCTGCACAATCCTCCAGCCTTGATGTACTCCCGCACCCACATATTGGATTATCAACGGTGAGCTACCTGTTTGGTGGTGAGGTTACCCATCGCGACAGCCTTGGTATAGAGCAAATTATCCGTCCAGGAGAAGTAAACTGGATGACTGCCGGCAGCGGCATTGCACATTCGGAGCGATTTGAGAGTCCCGCAGCACTCGCCGGTGGTCTGGAAATGATACAAACCTGGGTAGCTTTACCTGAAAAAGACGAGGAGGCTGCGCCATCCTTTCTGAACTATAAACCAGCAGATCTGCCGGTATACACAGATAAAGGCGTTTGGATGCGACTAATTGCCGGAGACGCTTACGGTCTAAAAAGCAGCGTATATACCAACTCACCATTGTTTTACCTGCATGTGGTATTGCAGTCAGGTGCAACCTTTGCACTCCCTAAGGAACATTCCGAACGCGGATTCTACATTGTAAAAGGCAGCATTGAAATTGGGGCCTCAACCTATCATGCAGGACAAATGCTTGTTTTTACCAAAGGTGTAGATCCGGTTATACTGGCTAAACAAGATACAACCCTGATGCTGCTTGGAGGCGAACCTTTGGGAGAACGATTCATCTGGTGGAACTTTGTATCCTCGAGAAAGGAGCGCATTGAACAAGCTAAAGAAGATTGGAAGCAGGGCCGCTTTACCTTGCCGCCTACCGACGATCAGGAGTTTATTCCCCTACCTGATGACCGGTCCAGGCCGGCAGGCAGTTCACCTAAACCCGAGCCGCTATCTTAGCCCGCGGGTACCTGTATCATAGATCTGTGTAAGAGAATTTTACATAAGCAGAAATTCACTCAATAGATTACGTGAGGCCCAGGTGTACCGTTAATGTAATACAGATTTGTAGTTAAGTTTAAACCACAAGCATTTCTTTGCATTAAAATTTAGCAGCTAAATCATGAAAAATTCAATAAGCCCAGACCTTCAAAAATTCATCGACAAATTTGAGCCATCTAAATACAAATTAATCGAAAAAGGACTTGAGATAAGAGGAGTGCGGGACATGCACCGTAACCTCACGCAAGCTAAAGAACTGATCGCCCGGTTGGAGCTTAATTTAACAGTATTCCATGATGCCGAAATGCTAAGCTATGGCGGCTTTGAGGTACTTCCCCGTTCGCGGTAGCCTTTGCTCTGATGATCATACATTTTTATCACGCAAAGGCCGCGACCCCAGATTTAAAAACGCCCTATTACATTTAAAATCTTGATTTACGATTTAATTTGATTTACTTCGTTCATATTAACGTAGTATGAACGAAGGATTAAGATTAGCAGCACTGAGGGCATTCGGTCAACTTCGATTAGAAGACAACACGGAGCTTCAGGATGCCTTGCTTATCGCAAAAAGCATATTCGAGACCCCAGTTGCCGCACTTACGCTGTTCGATGAGGATAAACATACGATCAGGTTAAATATTGGACTTTCGAACACCAACCGCACTGACGTTATTTCTCTCTGCAACAACACCAGTGCTCGAAGGGAAATTTTTGTAGTAGAGGATACTCAAGATCACGAGCATTTCGCTCCACTATCCCAGTTACCGAATCAAGAAACCATTCGATTTTATGCTGGCTCTCCCCTCATCACCAAGGAAGGCCTATGTATTGGCACCTTGTGTGTTATGGATCACGTTCCGCATGAAAGGTCCGGCAAAGATGATCTTAGCTTAACGTTGCTTGCTAAACACGTCATTAGTATTTTGGAGGCCAAGCTAAATCTTAGCAGGCTGGATCGTAGTTTCGCAGAACTTGAGCAGGCCAGAGCAAATGCAATCAGCAATGAAATCAAGTTACGTGCACTCTTCGAAAGCCTTACCGATGTTTATGTCTTTCTGGGCATGTCCGGAGAAATCCTGGACTTCAATCAAGCTGCATACGACTATATCCTGAGATTCAAGGGAAAGAAGATGATGAGGGGAGGCCACACCGCAGATTATCTAAACGAAGTTGACAACGCCGCCTTTATGGCCAACTTCCGGTCCGCACTAAATGGTGAGCGTATAAGTCAGGAAATGCTGAGTAACCCGGAAATTGCAGAAAGGGTCTGGTGGGATAGCATATTCGAACCTGTACGTAATAAAGATGGACAAATGATGGGCGTGTCTTATATCGCCCGGAACATCAATAAAAGAAAATTGGACTCCGAAAGGATTCTGAAGCAAAACAAAATCCTCAAGAAGATCGCCCATATTCATGCACATGATTATCGCGCACCCGTTTGCGCCATCCTTGGAATTATGAACTTAATTGAAGGCGATGGTTATATCGCCTCAAAAGACTATTTGTTGATGCTTCAGAAGGCCGTCAAAGAACTTGACGAGAAAACTCAAAGCGTCATTAGCCTGATCTCCGACCTTTCCATGGTTAGCGATACCGAAAAGACCAAATAGCTACTTTGTGGCCGTCGTATCTGCGCTGACCGGCTCCACCCGGTGCAGAACCTTCGATTTGTGATTAGAAATTCTTACCCGGACCTTGGCCTCCCTGCCTGATGCATTAACCAGACTTGCAGAAGCCTCTGGTTCAATGATCGCCTTAACACTTGCTTTTGTAATCATCAAATTGTCCAGGCCTTTTCTTTCCAATGCCAGCGTATCGTTGGACTGGTTTTCAATGTCCAGGTTGAAGCCGGATTTGTCCTCCAAGGCAATCATCATCTTAGAATGCGCGGCTATGGTTTGATTGATGGTGAATGCTTTGGAATCCTTGTTCAAAACACCACATCCAAGGCCCAAAAGTGGCAACAATAAGATTATTATTCCTTTAACCGGGTTAATTTTTCCTTCCATAAAGCGAAAAATGAATTGAGAAAATATAAATTAAATATAAGATAACTTGTTGGCATGATTGTTCGTAAGTCGAGTCTTGTAAAATCTACAATTCTAAATATCATCTATGCTTCTTGCACAAAATATTCGCATCAGTCGGATTTTAAAAGATACTTGGCAGGTAGATCTAATTATGATCGTATCCTGCACCGTTGCTTACATGATCCGCGAACACCTCATCGCCAACAACTATGTTATCCCTGCAATTATACCTACCCTGTTGGGAACGGCCATTGCGTTCTTCATTGGTTTTAACAACAATCAGGCCTACGATCGTTGGTGGGAAGCACGAAGGATCTGGGGATCGCTCGTAAACGACTCCCGCTCTTATGCCCGTAGCCTCCTGAATTATGTGGATGGTGACGAAAAGACCATCAAGCGAATGATTTACCGGCATATTGCCTTTCTGTATGCCTTGAAGACAAACTTGCGAGGCGGAACCAATGATTGTAACGTGCGATATTTGAATGATGCCGACAGGCTCGCCATACAGGGTGCCAGCAACTTACACAATGCAATTTTGAATCTGCAATCCGCAGATCTTCAAAGGCTATCAAAAAATGGCCATATTGATGGCTTCCGATTTATGGAGATCAATGCCATGCTGGTCAGATTTTCAGATAGCATGGGCATGAGTGAGCGCATTAAAAACACCGTGTTTCCTACTACCTATTCGTATATGACCAAAGTTTTTATCTGGCTTTTCGTTGTGACCTTTACGCTGGTCATCAGCGAAAGCGCAGGTGTGGTGTCTATTTTCCTGGGCTGGCTAATTGGATTTGTGTTTGTCTCTACGCAGATAAACGGAATGAACCTGGTTAATCCATTTGTAAATAACTCCGCCAGCATACCGTTAAACCAAATCACAAGAGGTATAGAAATCAACCTCTTGGAAATGATGGGTGCAGAAGAGGTACCAGAGCCGGTGAAGCCAATCAATGACGAGTATGTGTTATAGCAGCACAAACACAATGCTGATCGCTTATCGAACAAAGGTCTCCAGGTATTCCCTTCCGGAAACCCAGGCGATCTCTTGATAGCGCCCATTTGCCAGCTCAGCATGCTGCGTTGAAAACATGGAATACATATACTGACTTTGCTGCCATTTAGCATAGAGTTCATATTCTCCTGCAGGATCGTTCGCTCTTTGTTTCTCTATGTAAGCTGCAAAATCCTCTAATGAAGACATCATAATCATACTGAAATCACTACCTGTAATTTCCTGAACCTGAGTACGCAGCTCATCAGGACTAATCTGAAAACTTGCAATCTGCAAATCCCTTGGAGCGCTGTCATCAAGTGCCACAGCTGCAGTAAATGCAGCTGTATTGTCCATTGTTGTGAAGTCCAGTTTCAAGTGAGCCTTATCACCCCAATACCCAATGCTTTTATCCTTGAGATTCAAAACCGGTGTATTATATTTAAGAATGTCTGCAAATGCGCCGTTGAATATAGAGGATGCCTGGATCCCTGTACTATCAAGATAACTTTTAAAGGTTCTTCTTAAGTCAAAATTCCTGTTGTCACCAGGTTCGAGAAAGTTGTAATCCGTGCAGAAGTCAGAGGGAATAAACCTGGGAACGCCAGCCTTTAATGCAGCATCAAGCACACGAGTTTGTAAATCGACAATCATCTCGGCTAGTCCTGCAAGTGCTGACACGACACAATTAATTCCCACACATGACTCCGCAATGTCATCAACTCTGCTCAGATCCCGGACTTCAACTTCAACGCCCAAGCGTCGAAGTGTTTCAAGCTTTTCCTGGTCCGAAGAAGGTCTAACAATAGCGCGTACAGACGCCCCTTTTTTAATCAATTCACTGCAAATCCTGCTGCCAAGGTTCCCCGTTGCACCGGCTACTAAAACGTTGCTCTTCATATTTTAACTGTAGATTATTTAATTATCTCCCTAAAAAGCTTAGGACTGCCCTAAGCACCTGTTCAGGTTGTTCCTCATATAAGTAGTGTCCGCTATCGGAGATTTCAATCAGCTTAAGGTCAGACGCAACTGCCGGCAGCCCCATCTTCATATAGTTGTAGCTGATATAACTTCCAATCGCCAAAACGGGCATGCTGAGCTGCTGATAGCTTTTGGAATCTAAAATATCTTGCCCGAAAGTTTGATACCAGCCATTAGATGCCCTGATGCTATCTGCATCATTGTAAGCAGCAGCATATACCTCACGATCAAAACCCGACATCTTGCGATCATCAATCATTACATAGTTAAACAACCAGTCTAGCAAATGCTGAAACCTACCTTCCAGTAATTTTTCAGGTAAGCCTTTTACCTGGTTAAATCCCATCCACCATGCATAAGGCCGTGCTGCATCCATCTTAGCTCCAAAACTCCCGGGAGCAGGTACCAGTGGCATGTACAACATTCCTTCACCCGGATGTGATCCATCTAATACAACAAGCTTTTCAGTGTGTTGCGGATAATTGAAGGCAAAACTCATGGCGATCATCCCGCCAATGTCGTGCCCCATGATGTGTATCTTGTCATACCCGAGTTGTTGTATAAGCCTTAAAATGTCTGTCGCCATTGTTTTCTTATCATACCCTTCCAATGGCTTTTCAGAGCCTCCCATGCCCCGGATATCTACAATGATAACGCGGAAGGTTTTTGCGAGTTCTGAAGCAATTGGATGGTAAGAATACCAGGTCTGCGGCCATCCTGGCAAACAAATCAGTGGCATACCGCTCCCGCCTTCCACATAATGTAAGCTAACACCATTAATAGTGGAATAGTTATTTTTAAAACCGGGAAAGTTTTTAATTAATTCATCGTCATCAAAAGTGTTCTGCGTCGGGATTGATTTCTCATTCGGGTGAGTCATAATTTATGTCTTAGATTAGGACTCAAATGTAGCTCGAACTGGAAGGCTTGATTCTACCATCTGGTAGATAATGCAACTCACTTAATATTTTTCCGGATTCGGCTTAAAGCATTTGGTGTAATGCCCAGGATGGCTGCGAGTTGTTTTACAGGGATCTTCTTCAGAAATTCAGGATTGCTCATAAATTCCATATACCGTTCTTCAGCAGAAAGCGTCTGGAAGTTGATGATCTGATCAATCATTCTCACTGCAGTTGCCTCCCATATCTTTCGCCCAAACTCCTCCCATGCGGAAATATGGGCGTAAAGAAAATCCATGTCTTTCTTATCGATGATCACCAGTTCAGAATCTTCAATGGTTTCTATATTGAACCGGGAGGCTCTTTGTGGGTTTAAACTGGAGATCTCTGTAAAAAACTCATTTTTAAAAGAGATCCATGTCGTATTTTCCCGTCCATCCTGTTCATAAAAGAACCGGATTCCACCGGCAGCAATGAAAAAATACTGGTTTGCAATCTGCCCCTTTCGGAGAATGAGTTTTCCTTTTGGAACCTTGCGGCTTACACATCTGGAAAGCACCAGATCCAGATCTGAGTCGTGGATGCTTACAACAGACCTGATAAGTGACACGAATGCCTCGCTACTTTGCTCCACGATATTACTTCCTCATGCTACTTCTGATCTTCTCCCGGTGCTGCTCGCCCCATAAGCTTAACTCATGTAGTACCTTTCTTAGTGTCGCACTGTGTTCAGTTGCTTCGTAGATGATTGTCACTGGTGTAGTTGAATATACCTTCCGTTCTACAAATTCATTAAGTTCAAGGTTTTTCAGCTCGTTCGCCAGGATCTTAGGCGAAATGCCTTTAAGCTCATGTTGAATTTCATTGAAGCGCTTTGGCCCGTCTATGAGGCTTAAGATCACTGGGAGCTTCCACTTGCCTCCCAGCACGTACAATGCGTCAAGCACGTTTTTCATGGAGCCGGCACATTCTTGCCGACCCAGTACCAATTGCTGCTCCTTAATCATCGTTTCCATACCCAAAGCTACGTACTTTCCTCTAAGTAAGCGCTTTCCTTTAGGTAAGTACTATCTTTTTAGTAGTAGCATAAAATACCTTTGGTGACAAGAATTGCGGATGCAACAGGGTCTTAATACCAGCGCGGCATCCGCTTTTAATCACTAAACATAAAGAAACATGAAACGAATTCTTCATTTAATTTCCAGCATCCAGGGGGCACAATCCTACAGCATCAAATTAGGAAAAGCGGTCGTCGAAAAGATCATGGAGAAACATCCAGGCAGCATCGTTGAAGAGGTAAATCTTAACGATCTGGAGCTTCCACATCTGAATCTCCGGATTCTTCAATCAATGTTTACCCCAGGTGAGCAGTTGACGCCGGAAAACCGGGAATCATTACGCTACTCGGACGAAGCCATCAAGCAATTGACGGCAGCGGACATCATCGTTATTGGCGCGCCGCTTTATAACTTCAGCATCCACACCGCCTTGAAGGCCTGGCTGGACCTTATTACAAGAGCCGGAATAACCTTCAGCTATAATGAAAGCGGCCCGGTCGGACTCGTTCAGGGCAAGAAAGTCTACATCGCGATGTCGTCTGGAGGTGTATATTCTGAAGGACCTGCTCAGCAGAACGACTTTGTAGCACCATACCTGAAATCATTCCTCGGCTTCCTGGGCATGAAGGAAGTTGATGTCTTCCGCGTTGAAGGTGTGAAGATCCCTGGCATTATGGAGCATGCTTTAGAAAAAGGCATCGCGAGCATTCAGGTGGACTAACAGCAAACTGGCAGGTACCACGGTCCTACACCAAGGGTATCTGCCAATTTTAAATGCGCATTATTCTTGCTCTATTTTTCTAAAGATCTTCTTCATTCCCTCGGGATCGATGCTTTTCATATCCACCAGCTTTAGCGATTTTACCATCTTTTGAGTACTTGTTTTGTAATGCAGGAAATGCGGTGTTTTTAAATGGGACAGGTAGGCATCCTTATTGGCATACATTTCAACGATGCGTATCTGATTAGGATGTACTTTTTGATACATTGGAAAGATTGCCAGTACACCAGGTTCAAGCTCAACCGATGCAGCAGCCTCAGCCTTCAGTATTGCGAGGTATTCCTCCAGGTATTGCGGAAATATCTCAATTTCAGCAATGCGTAACATCATGCGCGCATCCGTTTTCTTTTTATCTGGATTTACCTGTGCCCAAGAGGTCTTAAAGCTGCCCATCAACAGCATTAAAAAAACGAAATTTATAATCTTGTATTTACCCATCTGTGAGGTGTTATTCTATTTTTTGGACAAATCCTGGAGTTCTATATTCCTGAAGTCAATTGGCTGACCTTCACTTTGCAGGGCGATGTATCCACGCTTTAGCAACTTTCCATCCTGTTTAATAGCCGGATCGTAGCGGTTTACCACGTCACCACCAATCTGAGGTTTTGAATACTTCATAACCGTGTCGCCATTGATGATGTGGGTGATGAGCGAGTCGCCTAGCACAATCAGCTCGGCCTTCACCCACTGGTCGCCATCGTAGGTTTTTGATTTCGAATTTATGCAGTGCCGTTCGTCCAATTTCCCTTCATAAATGATTTTTGTGCCCGGGGAACACATGTTTCCCGTAGTGCGCGGTTTACCGTCGCCCAGTCCACCAAGGAACTGGAACTCCACAGATATTGGCCAATCTTGTTCCTTAGGCATGGTCCGCGGATCTTGCGAATGGAACATCACACCACTATTCCGCAAGGTATAATCGGGCGCACCCTTTTGCAGCTCCCCTACAAAACGGTACTCCAGCTTAAGATGGTAATAGGAATAAGGCACCTTGTAATACAGATGTCCAAATTGATCATTGAAGTCTCCATATTGATCATAGCGAACCTTTATGATCCCATCCTCGACCCTGAAGGTATTTCCAAAATTCTTGCCAACTTCATGGTGGTGGATCTTCACAAACCAGTCTTGAATGTCTTTACCATTGAAGAGCTGCACCCAATCTTGCCCCCCTCTGGAAGGCTTAACCGATTTGCAACTATCTAATGCTAGGAGCAGCAGGAATGAGAATTTTAATAAACGCATAGTCAAGGTTTAAGGCTTAACCGTAATTTACAAATATTATCCTGCCAGCGAAAAAAACATTATAGAAGGTCACTGTTCTTAATTCATAGTAATGGTTGTCACAGAACGTGGCGCCAAGCTGAACGCTCCACTAAACTTCTGCTCCGCTGATGGTCTCAGATTAGCATTTACGTCAGCTGTCGTCACGTAAGTACGGTAGCTTTTAATCCCTTTAAAGTTCTTCAACTCCGGGAGGATCGTCCTTGGCTGATCCGTGTAGTTTACCAGTACCATAACCAGCTTATCAGCTCCGCCACTGAAAGCAGAAACCATTACATCCTGAGCAACTTCAACGGCATCACGTCCATCATTCCTGCTCGTCGTTAGACGCGTCATACCAGGGCGCACGAACAGACTGTAGTTCCCCATAGCCCAAAGATTTTTGGTGATGCTAAATTCACCATCTGTATACTCCGGATTAGCCGGATCTAAAGCAAGCAGATAGTAACGCGTGTCCCATTCAGCACTGCCTGGTTCCCACACATTCCAAAGCTGCCATGCTGCAGCATTACCAACCGTGAGATCCTGATTGATGATTTTTGCCAGAAATAATGCACAATCCATCTGTGTACGTTTTGCTTTCGTCCCCTCCCTAAATCCATCCCCTAACATGGAGTATTCCGACTGCCAGTATTCAAGTCCATATTTGGCTGCAGTGTCTGCTAAATGCTTGCGCACCGCCACCATACTACTGTCTCCATTATCCGTAAAGTAGCTATGGCCCGCAATTATGCGAGGTACATGTTTGACGTTTTGAAGACTGTATTTACTTTGCTCCCCGAAAAATTCCTGAATCTGGTTTGAAGCAGCAGATGTTCCACTATATAGGTAGGTAAGCATGCCTGCCTCCGGGGTCAGGATTTGAGCGCTTAGCTGTTTCTTTTGCAGAGAGGCATCCAAGGCACCTACAACTTGATGTATATCGGCATTGCTCCAGGGACTACCTTCCTGGCTGGCCTCACCAGGTTTGTTAGACCAGTCCCATTGCGGTTCATTTACAGGACTGATGTATTTGAAGTGTAGCCCCTGCTGATCGAAGTGTTTGAGCACTTCCGTCAGGAAATCAGCATAGTCGTCGTACTTGTCGGGTTTCAGATTCGTGGTATAATCTTTTTCGGTTTTGAAACCAAGTCCGTTCTTTGTAAACTGGACCGGAGGCGTATTCGAAAAAGCAATCAGGTTTTCCACGCCATAGTCCTGTGCCTTCTTAACAAACCAGATGTAGCCAGACTGTTTGTTCCAGTCATAGGCTCCATCAGGTGCAAAAAAGGATTCCACCCGCTTACGAAAATCCTTAATGCCACTGCTGTCGCCCTGTTCTGCCGTACCACCACCGATGTTGAAGCGCCATGCGGATAAACCAATGCCTTTGAAGCTGCCATCGGCGGCCTGCGCTTTGCTAAAAAGCAATTCAGCCATTCTTTCGCGTTTTTCAAGCGGCCAGTATTTACCCACTCCCTCAGAAAACCAGCAGCCAGACGCACCAAAGTTGTGGATGGTTTGCGCCTTGTTATTGGCGTCGATGGAGATCACCAGGGTCTTATCCGACCGGCTTTGACCATTGGAGCCGAGGGAGAAAAGCAATAGCATGGAAAGCGATAAGTATAGGTTAAAGTTTTTCATCTATGGGGATTTTCAACACCCAATATAATTAAAAACCTCATACATGTAGATCAATATCCAGCAATCGTCTGTGGTAATTAACCTGTCCAAGATGATAATTTAAATGCGTGGCAAGATGGACCAGAAAGTACTCGGTGGTCATTTTGTAATCAAACACTTGATCAGGGTATTCATCGCTCAGTTGCGCTTCCGTGATGCTCGGTAGTACAGCATCAATCATTTGAATCGTACGATCTAATTCGTTGAGCAGTGCTACCCTTGGGACATTCCTCCGGGAGAACTCCTCAGGTCTGTTTCGAACATAACCTGTGTGCCCCAGAACAGCGCCAATATAGGTGTTCAGGTTGCCAAGAAGATGAAGACAAAGGTTGCCTGTGGCATTGGAGATATTATTATCTACACGCCACAGGTTTTCTTCATGATTGTACAAGCTGAGTTCCGCTTTAAGTTTCAGAAGATCCCGCTTGAATATCAAAGTCAAAGTATCAGTAAGCATCGCCATATTTCTGGTAAATTAACAATTGTTAAATCCTATTCAAACCCAAGGACCGGATGTGGCTGATAAAGTTCTTCCAATCTTTGAATATCCGCTGCTGATAATTCAACCGATAATGCTGCTACAGCATCTTCCAGGTGACCAGGCTTGCTTGCACCAATGATCGGTGCTGTTGTTACGGCAGACTTGCTCAGCAACCAGGCCAGTGCAACCTGTGCATTTGGCAAGTCCCTTCCATCGGCTACTTCAGTCAACCTTTCTACAATTGCAAAATCAGCGTCCGCGCCGTACAGTTTTTTGCCAAAAGCATCTGTTTTCGCACGTTCCGTTTCGTTCCGCTCCTTGTTTCTTTTACCGGTTTAACAGTCCACGTGCGAGGGGCGACTATGGTATTACTGCAAGCTTCTGATCTACGCAGAAAGGGATCATCTCGCGTTCCCCTTCACGGTAAATCAGGTTATAATATGGCTGCATGAATACACCAAATCTTACATGTTCCATAGCTGGTGTTGTTAATTCTTAATGTTTGTTAAACTTAACAACACCGGCAGGTATCCGTTTGAAAATTCTGCGAAAGCTTAGCAGCAATCGTCCGTTTAAATTGTGGGCATGCCCGAGGTTGGAATTTTTCAAAGGCGTCTGTATGTGTAGCCGCCATACAAACAGGCAGGGTTGTTGGTGCATATAATAAATCATTAGATTTGTAATAGAATGAAGAAAATAGGATTCTTATCATTTGGACACTGGTCCAACCACCCTGCTTATGCAACCCGAACTGCAAGTGACACCTTGCTACAGTCTATAGATCTTGCAGTCGCTGCCGAAGAAATTGGTATAGATGGCGCCTACTTCCGCGTCCATCACTTTGCAGCGCAGCTCGCATCACCCTTCCCTTTATTATCTGCAATCGGTGCAAAGACCAGTAAAATAGAGATTGGTACTGGTGTAATCGATATGCGGTATGAAAATCCCTTGTATATGGTAGAAGATGCCGGCGCAGCCGATTTGATCTCTGGTGGGCGCTTACAACTCGGGGTAAGCCGCGGTTCGCCCGAGCAGGTGATTGATGGCTGGCGTTATTTTGGTTATGAACCTGCAGCGGGACAAAGTGAAGCAGACATGGGCCGTGCAAAAGCACTGGAGTTTTTGGATAAGATATCTGGAAAGGGCTTCGCTAAGCCAAACCCGAATCCAATGTTCCCGAATCCACCGGGTTTGTTACGCCTGGAACCCCATTCAGAAGGATTGCGGGAACGCATCTGGTGGGGCGCGGCAACGAACGCCACGGCCATCTGGGCAGCAGAAAACGGCATGCACCTGCAGAGCTCCACGTTAAAATTTGATGAAAGTGGTAAACCTTTCCATATCCAGCAGGCCGAACAGATCAGGGCTTACAGAGAAGCCTGGAAGAAAGCAGGACATCAAAGGGAAGCCCGGGTGTCGGTGAGCCGTTCCATTTTTGCGCTGGTAACCGATGAGGACCGGTATTATTTTGGACAGCAAGGTAAAGGATCTGATCATTTTGGTTATATAGAACCTGGTACACATGCAGTCTTCGGAAAAAGCTACGCTGCCGAGCCTGATAAGCTGATCGAGGAACTTGCCAAAGATGAGGCGCTGCAAGAAGCAGACACCATCCTGTTAACCATCCCCAACACCATAGGCGTTGAATACAACATACATCTTTTGTCTTCAATATTGGAGCACGTGGCACCTGGACTGGGCTGGCGTTAATTGCCGTTTTGAATGCAGATTAAAACTGCTGTGGGTTCTTTTAGCCCATAGCAGTTTTAATCTGCATTCACTAAGAATCCTCTTCTTACAATACCTTTCAGGCACCCTTACGAAATCTGGAAAGTATAATTGCAGATCTAAATAGTTGAGAGGTATTATTTTGATGGGATCAAAGACTTTTCGGAATCCGATTTTAAGGAAGACCTGAAAAGCATAGAGATCCCTGTATTGGTATTACACGGTGAAGATGATCAGATCGTACCTTCCAAATTAAAGTCATAGAAAAGAGGTCGATATAATTGACCTCTTTTTTTATGATCGTCCGTGTTCAAACCTTGACCTTGCAGTACCAATACTTGCTGACGGAAAACTGCTCCTTTCTCCTTCAGCAGTTTATGCCCGATCATCGTATCGTAACAGGCAAGTTGCTACTATTGTGCTGCTATTTTAGTTGGTGCCTGGCCAAATAATTTTTTAAATGCAAAAGAAAAATGCGACAGATTTTCAAATCCAACCTGAAGATAGACCTCTGAAGGACGTTGATTTTTCTTCGAGATTAAATAGTGGGCTTGCTCCAGGCGCTTGTGCTGTAACCATTTCTCCGGTGTTGTTCCGAATATTCTGGTGAAATCCCGCTTAAATGTCGAAAGACTACGTCCGGTGAGCTTGGCAAAGGAGGAGACCGGAATATTGAATTTGTAGTTATGGTTCATGTAGGCCTCCAGGTCAATCTTATGGTGTTCCTGGAAATCAAACAGGAAATTGTTCAGGATACCACCCGTTTGAAGCAGCAGCTCAATAGCTTCAGAAGTCTTTAGTTCGGCAAGCTTAGCGCTGAGCTTTCCCGGATGATCAATGTAGGGAGTTAAGGAGTCAAAAAAACCTTTTAAAAACACATTTCCAGACAGGTTGATCATGGGTAAACCTTGATAAGCATCTTGTTTGAAAATATGATGCTCCCTGGCGTATTCATGTAGCGCTTTCTGGTCCAGAAACAGGCTAATTAACGCAATTGGCTCCCCATTTTCGCCCAGCGTTTTCTTTTTTCTAAACAGATGATTTCTCCGCATCAAACATATACCACCTGCTTTCATCACAAATGTCCCTTCATTGGTATAGTACTGCGCATCGCCGGAAAGCATTATCCCTAAGGCATGCTCAGGAAAGTAATGTTCCGTACTCATAATATTTTGCTCGCTACGGGAATACACAATGTTATGCTGAAGATTGATGAAATTTTCCAATTATTTTAGTTGAATTGAATGGTCGAATGAACTTAGCAAAATATCCTGAATAAAACCTTGCTCGTACTGTTGAAAACAACCCGGAAAGGGATCAAGATAGGTTATTCCTTTTAATCATTTTGTCTGGCTCATGATCAATTGATCAAACACCCTGTCAGACAAAATGCCCCGCAATAACAATAATGGTTTTGCCATATTACCGCCAGCATATCGAGTTCTCGGCTTGCTTACTTCAATCGCTTTTTTAAACAGTCTTGCAATCACGATGGGCTCCGCGTTATTGGCTTCTGTCCGTCTGAAGCTTTTCTCTGCCCCTTTTGCCATGTCTTTATATGCAGCGTTTCCCGAAACACGAACCAGGTTTTCTATAGCGATGTCGCCCCATTCTGATTTTACACCACCCGGTTCGATAACGATTACATCTATACCGAATGGCTTTACTTCCATCCGGAGGGAGTCACTTAATCCCTCAATAGCAAATTTGCTGGCATGATACCAACCACCCAAAGGCAAAGCAATCTTACCACCTACTGAGGAGATGTTTATGATCTTGCCGTAGCTGTTTTGCCGCATTTTTGGTAAAACCAATTGGGTCAAATGCATGGCACCAAACACGTTTACTTCCATCTGGTATTTTGCATCTTGTTTGCTTACCTCTTCAATGGCGCCTTCAGAACCGAAGCCTGCATTGTTTACGAGAATGTCGATGCCGCCGGCCTCCTGAAATATCTGTTCGAGACAAGCCTCCACACTTTTGTCTTCTGTAATATCTAATGCAATGGGTTTAATACCATAAGCTTTAAGCTCTGCCAATTTCTCAACCCTGCGGGCAGCACCATAAACATTATAGCCGTTTTCTGCTAAGTAAATTGCGGTTGCTCTACCAATTCCGGCCGAAGCACCTGTGATTAAAACTGTCTTTTTCATCTTTGCGAATTTTGTATTACAAAGCTATCCCGTTCACAGTTGCTGTGTTTTGTTGAAAGGACCAAATTCTTTTGTTGAAAGGCTTAATGCTTATAACGAGCAGAATTGGTCGAGCATAATGAAGCGCAAAGAATGGATTAATATCGTTTGAAGATAAGCCTTTAGGAAGGTTTAAACCGATTATTATCTACCTTTAGGTTAAACAAACAGCAATATGAAAATTACATGTATTGTCACAATCCTCGCGCTGCTATCAATAGCTTCAAAAGCGCAAACGCAGGGAATAAACAAAAACTATAATGCACAATTGGCTAAGGCGCTGAATGCAGATGATTATGGGATGAAGAAATATGTACTCGTTATCCTAAAAACCGGGAGCAAATCAGACCTGCCGAAAGCAACCAGGGACAGCATTTTCCGGGGCCATATGGCAAATATCAACCGGTTGGCTGATGCCGGCAAATTGATCGTTGCTGGCCCGCTGGACAAAAATGCGCTAAACTATAGGGGTATTTTCATATTCGATGTAGAAGAGATCGAGCAAGCTAAGGCACTGGTCGAAACAGACCCTGTAATAAAAAGTAACCTGATGGCTGCTGAATATCTCAGCTGGTACGGCTCAGCCGCACTGAAAGAAACCCTGAAAATCCATAGTACCATTGAAAAAGTAAAGCCTTAACCGTAGCTAAGGGACGGCGCGACGATGGCAAGGATTCAGATGAAACAATATCGCTTGAAGATGAGCCTTCAGGTGTCAGTTCCGGTTGAACGATCGCCTGAATGCTAAAGGTGAAACATCGGTTTTCGCCTTAAACAGTTTGTTAAACGATTGCGGATGCCCGAAGCCTAAGGCATAAGCAACTTCACTAACCGACAAGGTTGTGGTTGATAGCTTTTCTTTAGCTTTCTCGATGACCTTATCCTGGATAAATTGCTGCGTATTCTGTCCGGTCAATGAACGAAGCAAGTCGCTTAAGTAACTTGGGGAAATATTTAGTCGTTCAGACAGGTAATGTACTGTTGGAATGCCGGATTTCAGCGTTTGCTCCGTATCAAAATACTCGTTTAGAACATCTTCAAGTTTTTGTAGCAAAGTATTGTTCACCACTTTTCTGGTGATAAACTGCCGTTTGTAGAAACGGTTTGCATAATTAAGCAATAACTCGATTTGGGATATGATCACATCCTGGCTAAAGTCATCTATCCTGCTATTCAATTCAACTTCAATATTCTTGAAAATGGAGAGGATTATTTCGCGTTCAGTATCTGAAAGATGTAAGCCTTCATTGGCCGAGTAGGAGAAAAAGCCATATTGCCTGATCTTTTTTGCCAAGGGATAGTTCCATAGGAAGTCGCGGTGGATCAACAAGGTGTACCTGGAACATACCTCCCCATCACTGCTGCTATCATGACCAATAATCTGGTTTGGCGCGGCAAACAATAATCCACCTTCATTGAAATCATAGTACGCCTGCCCATATTTAAGTTTACCGCTGAGGCTTGGCTTGTAAGAAATCTTGTAAAACTTCAATACGTGCGTCCGGGGCAACTTTGAAGTAACCACTTGGCTGCTCGCAGCATCTATCAGGCTGATAAGTGGATGGGCAGGTGCCGGTAAACCAGCTATAGCGTGTATATCAGAGAGTGAATCCATTCCAGCTGGCACTTCTTTTTTCATGATACATTAATTTAGTTCGATGTTACAGCCAGACATACGATATTCCTGAAATTGTATTAGGCCGTACAACGAAGATCCGTCGATTAAAATTAACAAATTGAACTGGCTAATGCATTCCATCAGCCAGCACAATCAGGTTTTTACAGGAAGATTATTTTGTGCTACCTTGAGCCTTCGCAGAGATGGCATCCCATTCCTCCCATACTGCTATCCTTTCTGCATAGGCTTTACGTACAGCTGGCAGGTTATGACTACCTAAATTAAGGCGCAAAGGTGGATTTTCTGAATCCACAACAGCAAAGATTGCTTCCGGCGTTGCATTAGGATCACCCCGTTCCGCTTGAACAAGTCCCTGGAAGAACTCTTCCTTAAAGGCCTTGTAGACATCCATCCCTCCAGCAAATTGTAAAGATTCCTGGCTGCCGAATTCAGTTGCATAAGCACCCGGTTCAATGATGGTCACTTTGATGCCAAAAGCTTGGACTTCTGCTGCCAGACTCTCATAAATAGCTTCGAAAGCCCATTTAGAAGAGCAATAATAACCAATTACGGGTACGGTTACATGGCCGAGATTACTCGATGTCCCAAGGATATGTCCCCCACCCTGCTTACGCAATAAAGGCATTGCGGCCTGGATCACCGATACAGGTCCAAGAATGTTCGTCTCATACAAGTTCCTGATGTCATCTGCAGTCGCTTCTTCTATCGTTCCGATCAATGAATAGCCAGCATTATTCAGCACAATGTCTAACCTACCGAAATGTGCATGCGCTTGCTCGACCGCAGCTTTAACCTGTTCCTTATCGGTTACGTCCAGCGCTAAAGTTAAGACGCTGTCTCCGTATTTTTCCTTCAGATGAGCAATGCTTTCTAGCCGGCGTGCTGTCGCTGCTACTTTGTCCCCGCGCTCGAGTGCTGCCTCGGTCCAAACTTTTCCGAATCCCCGGGAACTGCCGGTGATGAACCAAACTTTTGTTTTGCTTGAATTAGAATCTTGTTGTGCCATTGTCTTTGTTTTTTGTTTACAACACAAACTTCGATAAAGCACACACCGGAAATGTTGCCTAATTGAGGACATCTGTAGCCGGATGAAGAAAATCCTTTTTTGTCATTTGAACATTGGTCCAATCATCCTTCGCCCATTTACTTTTCTAGGTTCTATAATTTGGATTTACACAGTGAGGCTCATTGAGGAGCATTATATATCACCTTGGTACCTGGCGAACACTTGTTACCGGTGGGCTCAACTTACTAATTCCCATTCAGTGTTTTGCGGCTCCTCCACAAAGCGGTGCTCCAAGCATTCACATCAAATTATGTTTTATAGCGTACAATACAAGGCCTATCCTGCTCTTGGCATTCAACTTTTCCAGTAGATTGTCCCGGTAACTATCAACGGTTCTTGGGCTGACACACATGATGTCCGCAATCTCTTTATATGTTCGATCAGTGCACAAGTGGCGTAAGAATTGTCGTTCCCGTTCACTTAGATCACCTTTAATCTTTTGGCCATACTGAACGTCTCCCATTTTGTTAATGGAACTTATTAACCTACTACTAACCATATCATTGAAATAGTATCCTTTCGTAATAACAGCATTGAGCGCCTGCTTCAATTCCTGGGGTCGACAGTTTTTTAACAAATAACCCTTTGCACCACATTTCAGCATTCGAATTACAGCAAATTCATCGTCCATCACGGTTAGTGCGATAACTCTCGAATTGGGGTAGTGTATTTTAAGCCAGTTCGCAGTACTATAACCATCCATTTCAGGCATCGTAATGTCCATCAAAATGATGTCCGGGCAAGTCTCCTCATTTAGTTTATCAATCAACTGCCTGCCATCGTCTGATTCGAAAAGCACTTTGTAGTTGGGAAACGAGTTAATCAGCGATGCTAATCCTTCCCGAACCAAGATATGATCATCAACTAAGCTAATGGTATACATACTGGTGAATTTATAAAGAATTGAACAGTTTAGTAAAGTAAGAAGGCGATTTCGGTACCGTTACCTGGGCTACTTATGACTTTAACTTCAGTATTGATCATAGATGCACGTTTATGTAGGTTTTGGTGTCCAATACCGTTGTTCTGATTTTCTCCGATTTCAAATCCCTTTCCATTGTCACCGATCACGATGCTAAAACCATCTACAATTTTAGCCAGTCGAACATATACATGATTCGCCTCTGCATGCTTGATGATATTGTTTAGTACTTCTTGTGCCATTCGATAAAGAATTATTGTTTTTTCCGCATTCGGTTCCCGAAAGTCAACACCCACATGCATATCTACACTAAACTTGCCCGACTTCTCCAAATGGTGAAGTTCAACTTCTAAAGCTTCCTTTAACCCGACCTTCAATATTTGCTCCGGATTCAGGATTTTACTTAGCGTTCTTAGATCGTTGATGGCCTTCTCAACTAAGTTTGTTGTTGAATCAAGCCGGTCTACATCGGGCGATTTCAACAGGTTTAAATTAAGTGCAACTAAACTTAAGATTTGACCAATATTATCGTGTATTTCATGACTGATGTTCCGTAGCGTTTGTTCCTGTATCTCTAGTTGTGACTTCAATAGTTCCTCGGCAAACTGTATTTTCATCATTTCCTGCTCTCGTTCCAATAGCCGTTTCCTCTTTATAAAGGTTAGAAAAATCAATAAAGCAAATACAACAAGTACCACAATGATCAAGATTGCAAGCACAATTGCTACAACGATATCTCTTTGGAATTTTTCCATAATAGAAAGGACACACACAAGCAGCTATAAAGTATTGGGCTTAAAACCCTCGGTATAATATGATACAGGTATAGGTTAAAAATCCTTAGTTCGTTCTCTTTAATATAGCCATGAAGGGAAAAGCAGATCGACACTGCACTATAGAAAATGAGCAAGCCGGATGCCATCCATAAGCCACTATCCCAAGCTTTCATTTGCACTAAATCACTCGATGTAATATATTGATAAAAGAAGGTACAAGAGAAATAAACTTGCATCAATCCTCCGGATGCAATTAGGTAATAAAAGTAAGAATATTCAGCATCATCGTTGAAGCGGCAAAGGATGCAAATCAAACAGTAAATTGCTGCTAAGCGAATGAATATTCTTCGCTGCTTTTTGCTGGTTGCGTAGTTATAAAATATAAACGCGTAAAAGCAATGTGTTAGAGGATTTAGAATGGAGTAAAGCAAAACCGTATTGCTTGCATACCAGGCAATGATTTCGCTCAAGATCAGAATCACCAAAAAAGGAATGAAATAAACCATAAAAGTATTCTTAAGCCTTGGATAGCTAATAAAAGCTATCGTGAGGCTTAAGAATTCGAAACAGATATGGATCATTTCTAATATCATGGCTTAAGGCTGCCGAGATTGTAGGCCGGCATTGGTTTTTTTGTCTTTGGCACTAGTACCAAGCAATTGTCCCTATATGCTCTTAGAATTACTGTCAGACGAGATGATCTAAGGCCTAGTCTACCTTGCTCAGAGTGGCTGATGTAGTTGTTTTTTACAGCATAGTCTAAGGCCTCTTCCGTATAAAGCCCAAAACACACCCTGACTTCCGCCTTTTTCTTCAGACCACCAACTTTTTTCAGCCAATTCTTTAATTCTTTACCTTTAAATGCTACGGCTTCTGTAAAAGTGTCTTCTAATGTAGTCCTGTCAAGATTTCCCCTTTCGTAATACCAGTTTTCAAATCCAGTTATGCAATGGTCGGCGAAAACTTCGTCAACTTCACAATCCAGAATAGAACCGATTAACTCTTGCTCAGCATCAAAAACGTTAGTCCACGAAGTTGAATCAGCCCGTAAATCTCCCTCGGGTTTCTCTAGAGCAAGTTCCTTTTGATTGTCTTTGCTGCTGCCATTGATGGTGTTACCAGTTGCTAACATCATCACTAATGGTGTCAGGTTTTTTTGTTTTGATTTCATGCTTTTTTTTATTTAATGGTTGGTTGTTATTAAAGATAATCAACCCACCAGACATAAGGGAGACTACACAGAAAATTATATGTATAAAAAGTTAAAAATCAGTGTTTTAACGGATAGACCACCGTTAAAACACTGATTCAAGATTCCGTTGTTAGACCCCCATGTCTCCCCTTACTCCAGGGTAATTTTGGTCTGAATCAAATGCATGATTCACTAAACCATCAATTATGAAAACAAAACGATTATCGGCCCGGCCTCCAATGGTTGTCCTTGCCTGTTTTTTAATGTCAATTACCTTCTCCGTAAGGGCTCAAAATGAACCTGGAGCTTATCCGAGGAACTCCATCAAAATCAACCTATCGTCGCTAGCACTAAAGAACTACAATTTCACCTATGAACGTTCGATCGCACGAAAAATCACGGTGGTTGGTGGCTATCGCTTTATGCCGACATCTAATTTGGGTGGACTTTCAGCAGTGAGGAAGATTCTGGATAAAATCGATGATAGTGATATTGCTGATGATTTAAACAGCATTTCTGCTTCCAATAAAACCTACACCGGGGAAATTAGATTTTATAAAGGTAAACGCGACGGCAATGTAGGACTTTATACAGCCTTGTATGCTAGGTACGCCAAGTTCAACATTGATTATGATTACGACTATTCAACTGATTCCAGAACCTACAATATTCCGCTTCGAAGTGAGCTAAAGGGTTTCGGGGGCGGCATCATGTTCGGTGCCCAATGGCGGATTGCTAAAAGGTTGAACTTCGACTGGTACATCATCGGTGCCCACTACGGTTCTTTGAAAGGGAAAATTAATGGTTCAACAGATTTAAGTTCAATGACCAATGAGGAACGGGCAAACTTGAAAGATGATTTAGAGAGCGACCTTTCCATTGGAGATAAAAGTCTGGTAGAGGTAGATGTTCAGACAAATGGTGTCAAAGGTAAACCTTCTGCCCCTTTTCTGGGGGTTCGCGGACTTGGGTTCAATCTCGGATTTACGTTCTAACTCCACGAAAAGCAATCAAGAGATGCTGTCAATCGTGGAACCTTATTCAATTATTAAAAACCTTTCATTCTCAAAAAAATACAATCATGAAAAATATATTGTTTTTACTACTAGCCCTTAGCATACTATGCGGCTGTAAAAAAGATGGCAAAACTCCAGGTGTTCCTGACGAACCTATCGTTAATGATACCTTAGCGGTAAACTACTATAAACCATCTGTTACAACGGAAACCGATGTACCACAGTTTACAATCAAGAATAATAAGGTGCAGTTTACAGCACTCGGTTCAAACGAAAACGGTCGTCATAAAAAAATTAACCAGATCTATATTTCAGATGCTGATAGTAAAACGGAATGGGTTAGTCTATTGAATGGCCTTAATCAACCGGAGTTCTTTTATGCTGTAAATACCGATACACAAGAAAAGCTGCCTGAGCTCTATTGGATGGAACATAAAGACGGCGGCACGGTAATACTTAGGTACTACAAGTATGATTGGACTAACAGGCTTGGTACGCTGGTTTATGAAGCAGAAGTAGATGTAAACAATGAAGTCCGGGTTTTATTCGACAACACCGTTAACGCATCTGCCCCGAATACTACATCGTCGCTACGGACTTCTAGAAGCGCTGGAACTGCTGTGCGTTCTGGCGAAAAATCTGCTTTTTCTCCGAAGTCCTTTCCGAGTCCGGTACTGGCATTTGAAAGGTTCAGCAGCACAGATGATGATACATCCGTTGATGTCGATATCAATGATTTTATGGCCGAATTAAAAGAGTTAAAGGAGCAAGGCATAAAGGCGTCATGTACTGTAAGTTCACTCCTGAATACGCCAGATCGCGGTTTGGTATGCAAACTAGCGGACGTGCTCGACCGTTACGTTAACGCGCAATTGTTTAACGAAGTAGCCCGCCTCGATGAACAGCAGAGGAGCAGCGATCTATTCGACTTCCAGGGTGATGATACAGACTATAGTGTACAAAGCTTTATCGATTTTGAAGGTCTATCCAATCTCGGTGAGAGGCATTTCAATTCGATCAGATCAGCTATCCCTGATATCGGATCGTTCAGAGATTGGTTCACATCATTGCTAGCAACTTCAAATGCAACGGTCGATGATCTGGATGATTTAAGTGATTCAAATGGCGTAATTCAGGTTGGATTGAGCTGGGATACCGACCAGACTGATATTGACTTGCATGTAACAGATCCAAGTGGAGAAGAGATATTCTTTAGCCATCCAAATTCCGCCTCTGGTGGCTATCTAGATCGTGATGACACAGACGGCTTTGGACCAGAGAACATCTATTGGATCAATGATATCCCAGACGGCACCTATAAAGTTCATGTGGTTTACTATGGACCTTCAACTGGCCCAGCTACCAATTACACAGTCAAAGTGATCAATGGATTAGGTGTTTCAAGGAACTTTACTGGAAGCTTAGGTTTTGATGTTCGGAATGCCGTTCCTGTTACCTCATTCACCAAACGCGGCAATCAGCTTACATTCAATTAGTCTAGCCTTATCAGAATTTTATTACTTAAGCTTACAGTTGAAAAAATCAAAAGAACTGTCTCGATGATCATTGTTACTTAATGTATGATCGTTGAGATAGTTTTTTAGACTTTTTAGCTCTTTACCAAGGCATCCGGAAAAGAAGACTTCTTCAACTTCGAGCCAGATTAAAGTTTAGAAAATAGAAAACGCTCTTGTCGACAATTTTATCATAGAAAGAATGTAATCATTAAATTGCCGAATAGTCCAACTAAGCCTATGAATAACTTCAAAAAAAAAGCAGCCCATCTGGACTGCTTTCAAAAACTGGGGTGGAATATGGGGCTCGAACCCACGACCCTCGGTACCACAAACCGATGCTCTAACCAACTGAGCTAAAACCACCATGTTTTACGATGACAAAAGTACGATTTATAATATTGGAAGCAAATTTATTTAAACTTTCTCCCTCAACTTTCTGATAACCCAATCAACATCAAACAATTAAATTTCAGCCATTGGCTGGAATATGGTGCTCTAACCCAACCAGCAGATACGAATAACGACTAAAACGTCCATTAATCCACACCAGTATCCGTTTTCAAACCAGAAAACTTACCTTTGCCCCTTCTATGATCGAAATCTTCACAGATGGCGCAGCAAGCGGAAACCCCGGACCAGGTGGTTACGGTGTAATCCTGCGCTCCGGAAAACACTACAAGGAATTAAGCGGCGGCTTCCGCATGACCACTAACAACCGCATGGAACTACTCGCCGTGATTGAAGGCCTAAAAGCCATCAAGACACCAGGCGCACAAGTGATGGTCACCTCTGACTCCAAGTACGTGATCGATTCTATAGAAAAGAAGTGGGTATTCGGCTGGGCAAAAACCGGCTTCAAAGGCAAAAAGAATAAAGACCTTTGGATGCAGTTCCTCAACATATACAAGCTTCATCAGGTTGCCTTTACCTGGATCAAAGGGCATAACCTGCACCCGGAAAACGAACGCTGCGACCAGCTGGCAGTCGCAGCATCAAAAAACCGTGCAGCATGGCAGATTGACGCTGCCTTCGAAGCGGAGCGCAACGCCTCTACCCTACTTTAAACACGCTTAACCTACTTTAACTTTCAGACCGCTTACTGCCTTGTCCTCTGCAAGGAATCCTTCCACCATCTCCACCATTTCTTTAGAGCCGATGTAAATGGAGGTGCGCTGGTGCAGATCCTTCGGTTCAATGTCCACGATCCGGCGGAAACCGTCTGAGGCCTTTCCTCCAGCTTGCTCCACAATGAAAGCCATCGGATTGCATTCATACATCAACCGCAGCTTTCCATCCTGCGAACAGGTCGTCGTTGGATAGATGTAAATACCCCCCTTAATCAAATTCCGGTGGATGTCGGCCACCATAGAGCCGATGTATCTTGCAGTATAAGGCCGGTTGGTTGCCTGATCTGTACTTTGTGCATAATGCAGGTATTTCTTTACCCCCTCAGGGAAGTTCATATAGTTCCCTTCATTGATGGAGTAGATCTTACCATTGGCAGGAATCTTCATGTCCGGGTGCGAGAGGCAAAATTCCCCGATTGAAGGGTCCAGCGTAAAGCCGTTTACCCCCTTACCGGTGGTGTACACCAGCATCGTTGATGATCCGTAAACAACATAGCCCGCAGCAACCTGCTCCGTGCCCCTTTGCAGTACGTCCGCAAGCGTGGCCTTACCCTCAACAGATTTCCGCCTTAGCACAGAAAAAACGGTACCTACCCCCACGTTACAGTCGATGTTCGAGGAACCATCAAGTGGGTCGATACAAACAATGTATTTAGCATCCACCGATACCGGTGAATCAATAGCAATAAACTCATCCTCTTCTTCAGATCCAACAATGCAGCATTCGCCGCCGCAGGTCAGGGCCGCAATGAACTGGGTATTCGCAAACACATCCAGCTTCTTCTGCTCCTCCCCCTGGACGTTCACAGACCCGACGTCGCCCAGAATATCCACCAGTCCGGCTTTATTCACCTCCCGGTTTACAATTTTAGCTGCAATTCCAATGTCGCGCAGCAACCTGGATAATTCCCCTTTTGCATACGGGAAGTCGGCCTGTTTTTCAAGAATGAACTGGCCCAATGTTTTAATGCCTGCCATGATACTTAGTGTAAAGTGTACGTTATCTTTTACCTAACTCTATTACTTCTAAGTTATCAATTTTGTCGAAAGAAATGCTAAAACGAACTAATGTTCTTACTTTATGCCAGCCCGATTTACCTGCTGATCCGGGATTTATATGCAGACAGTTGATTTTTGGATCGAACATAACCTTCAATATGTGCGAATGTCCAGTAATGAATAGCTTTGGTGGCTTAGTGTAAATTTCTGGCCTTACTTGTTGCGCATATTTTCCCGGATAACCACCAATATGCGTCATCCAGATATCCATATCTTCACACATGAACCGGTTATGCTCCGGGAACTCCAGGCGGATGTCCTTGTCATCAATATTCCCCCATACACCTCTTAATGGTTTGAAAGCCGCTAATGGGGCTGCTACATCTGCACCAAAATCGCCCGCATGCCAGACCTCATCACATTCCTCGAAATGTTTAAATACTGCTTCATCCAGATACCCGTGGGTATCAGATATCAATCCAATTCGCTTCAAAATAGTAGATTTAAAATGCCAGAAAAAAGTCCTTCAGCAAACTTATGTAAGCATCCGTGTACACGCCCTGCGCAGCGTAAATATAGAAATCATCATGCACCGGCGCCACATTAGCGAAACTGAAACAAATCACCTGCCGGATCTCTGGTTTACTTTCATCGGAATGCACATGGATGATCCGCTTTGGAAACAACTTGTACAATACCGCCTGTACCACCAGTTCCTCGGCTTGTTTAACGGGTAAGATCAGCCAGCATTCACCAGAAGGTTTTAGTAGCATGGAAACCTTCCGGATCAAACCATTGAAAAAATCTTCATCGGCATGGCGCGCCAGTCGCTTTCGTGCTTCGGGATTTTTTAGATCGTTTACAAAAAATGGTGGATTGGAAATGATCAAATCATATCCAAAATCACTTTCATAGCTTAAGATGTCCCCGGTATGAACACTGAGCCTTGAAGCAAAGGGCGATGAAGCGAAATTCCTGGCAGCTGTAGCAGCGGCAGCAGGATCAATCTCTATGGCATCCACAGCAGCAGCAGGAAGTCGCTGTGCAAGCATCATGGCGATCACACCAGTTCCGGTGCCAACGTCCAGTACACGCGAGGCCGCATCAGCAGTAACGATCCCGCCAATCAGTACACCGTCAGTATTGATCTTCATCGCACAGCCGGTCTGATCGACCTCAAAAGCTTTAAAACGGAACACATTGCCCATCGCTAACGTTCGTAGATCTCCAGCGGCAGCTTGTCCGGATCGGTAAAGAAGGTGAAGCGTTTGCCGGTGTACTCGTCCACACGGATCGGTTCAGTAACCGCACCCCGGGCGTTTAAAGTTGCAACCACAGCATCCAGGTCATTGACCTCGAAACACAAATGCCTTAAGCCAACGGCTTCCGGACCGGAAGCCCGCAATGGTGGGTTCTCAAATGAAAAAAGCTCGATCTGGTAGTGACTATTCACCGCCAGATCAAGCTTGTAAGATTTCCTAGCTTCCCGGTAGACTTCCTGTACCACCGTTAATCCAAGGGTATTCACGTAGAAATCTTTGCTCCGGGTATAGTCGGAGCAAATGATCGCTACATGGTGTATTTTATTAAACATGGCTTATGCGCCTAAGATGTTGTGCAATACGTTTAAGTGTACTTGTTTTGCCTCTAACACGGTTCCGAAGCTTTCTTCGTCAACAACCAACGCACCATCAGTTACGGTACCCAATAAGCTGAACTCCGTTTCTGAAGCGGCAAGCAATTCTACAAATGCTTCCTGCTGGTCAGAAGATAGGGATACCACTACGCGGCCTTGTGCTTCACCGAACAGGAAGGCGTCCTTACGGATCGACTCATCGCTGCTGATGTTGAAACCAAGGTTATTTGGCATTGAAGATTCCAATAGCGAGATGTATAAACCACCGTCTGCCACGTCATGCGCAGATTTGATCAGCTTTTGAATAATCAGCTGCTTAACCACCTGCTGCATCGCATACTCTTCTTCCAGGTTGAAATAAGGCGCTGGAGATGCTTTTACTTTCACGTAAGAAGCCAGGTATTGTGAGGATGCAATATCGTTTTTAGAGGCACCGATCAGGTAGATCAGATCACCCGCCTGTTTGAAATCTAAAGTGGTTAAAGTCTCTTTGTTATCCAGGATACCCAACATACCGATGGTTGGGGTCGGAAATACCGGTCCGTCGTCGGTCGACTGGTTATAGAAAGATACGTTACCACCAGTGATCGGCGTTTCGAATCTTGTTGCTGCAGTGCTCATACCTTTGATCGCTGATGCGAACTGCCAGAATACTTCCGGTACATAAGGGTTACCGAAGTTCAGACAGTTGGTGATCGCCACTGGCTCCCCACCTGCACAGGTAATATTTCTCGCTGCTTCTGCTACCGCGATGGCACAACCGGTTTCCGGATCTGCGTTTACGTAACGTGAGTTACAGTCTACCGTTAAAGCAATAGCCTTATCGGTTCCTTTTACCGAAACTACAGCGGCATCACTCGGACGGTTGGTGGTCATATTTGCTGTACCTACCATCGAGTCGTACTGATCGGTTACCCATCTCTTCGAAGCAATGTTCGGATGTGAAACCAGGTGATCAGCGATGGCTTTCAGGTTTTGTGGTACCGCAACGGAATCAATGTTGAATTTCTTGTATTCCTGGAAATAAGCCGGCTCTTTGTATTCACGGTCATATACCGGTGCACCGCCACCCAATACCAGGTCGTCTGCAGGTACATCCGCTACCAGTTCGCCATTCATGTAATACTCCAGACGTTGCGTGTCGGTTACTTCACCGATCTGCACCGCGTGAAGATCCCATTTATCAAATACCGCTTCCACTTCCGCTTCACGGCCTTTTTCAACCACGATCAGCATACGCTCCTGAGATTCTGATAACAGGATCTCAAAAGGTTTCATGTTTTCCTGACGGGTTGGAACTTTATCTAAATCAATGCGCATACCGTGTTCACCTTTTGCACTCATCTCTGAGTTCGAACAGATGATACCAGCGGCACCCATATCCTGCATACCGATAACGGCACCAGTTTGAATCACTTCTAAGGTTGCTTCCAATAACAGTTTTTCCTGGAACGGATCACCTACCTGAACGGCAGGAAGGTCGTTCACCGAATCTTCTGTAATATTTTTTGATGCAAAGGCTGCACCATGGATACCATCTTTACCGGTAGCCGAACCAACGATATATACCGGGTTACCTACACCATAAGATGTCGCAGAAACGGTTTCACCAACTTTCACGATACCCGCAGACATGGCGTTTACCAATGGGTTAACGTGGAAGCTCTCATCGAAGAACAACTCACCGCCTACGGTAGGGATCCCGAAAGCATTTCCGTAATCACCGATACCTTTTACCACGCCTTTCATCAGCCATTGTGTCTTCGGGTGATTTGGATCACCGAAGCGTAGCGAGTTCAACTGTGCAATTGGTCTTGCACCCATAGTGAAGATATCACGGTTGATACCACCCACCCCGGTTGCTGCACCTTGATAAGGCTCCAATGCAGAAGGGTGATTGTGCGACTCAATTTTAAACACGCAGGCAATGCCATCACCAAGATCAACCATACCGGCATTCTCCTCTCCTGCTTTGGCCAGCATACGCGGACCGTCTTTAGGGAGTTTCTTTAGCCAGTTGATGGAGTTCTTGTAAGAGCAGTGCTCGCTCCACATCACAGAAAAGATACTTAGTTCTGTAAAATTAGGTGTACGACCCAGGATCGCTATAATTCTATCATACTCTTCTGGTAAAAGACCAAGGTCCTTGGCGGTTTCTAATGTTGTCAGCTGTGTATTTTCCACTATAATGTATGTTTAAGGATTATGGCAAAGGTAAAAAAATCCTGTAAACAGCGGTAAAAAATAAGCCGCTCCGTTCTGAGTGGCTTAGGCTGCATTATTCTGCAAGCTTGTACCGGAATCCGGCGAGCATCAGGTCGAATTGCCCTGTCGGCGGCGGCTGGCTGACGCTGCCAAGATGGAATACAATCCTGATTTCATTAAAGGGCATTTCAGTTTCAATACCTCTGAGCATGGCGCCACCGGCGGATCCCAGTTCCGGACCAAGAATACCGCCCGCCGGTGCCAGATAACTGGTTAAGGCGTTAGGAATTACTTTATTGAGTGCTGTATTGAAATAACTAACGGTGATCGCGTACTTCGTACCTTTATAGGGTGAGTTGAATTCAAAGCCGACGCCTTTGACCATTTTCGACAGTTTGATAGTAAATGCATAATCCGTGTTGATCGTGATAAATGGAGGATAGGGATCCGCAACACGTGGTTTCAACGCCCATAGTTCTGACTTATCTTTACTTAAGCTGCCCCTGTTCTCGAACCGGAATGCGATATCTTGATTGCAGACCGAATCTAACAACTCACCATGTTTATATTTCTTCAGACTCAGCGGCCGTAACTTCAGATAATTCGCATTCGCCTGAGTGTAAATCGTCAAACTATCTTCATAGTAATAAAGTTCGCCTTCACCCCGATCAATATAGCCGAAGTTGTTTGGATCCAGCGGATGGGCCGCAGTTGTCTGTGGCTTTAATTCCGAAACTTCATCCTTATTACAGGAATTCAATGTTACAAGTAGGCCTACTGCAACAAAGGGGATTATGAACGATCCTTTCATAACATATCTGGTTACCTATAAACAAGTTAACGATTCATTTGATCACTTCTACCCCATCGCACCTACTGTACCCTAAAATGAGACCTGTGCAAAGAACCGGGAAAGACATGGGTAATCCTGTGCAGCAACACACCTGAAACACAGCAAACACACGTATTCCGTGGGTGAGGTGTGGGCGAGGTGTGCTTCAGGTGTGTCTAAGGTCTGCTTAAAATACGATCTTAACTAAGAATAAACTTCATCCTAAACCTGCTTTTTTACAGATGTTGTATTGTAACAAAAAATAGACATCGCGCAGAAATCAGGCATCTTTCCGGTAAAAACCTTAAAAATTTGAGCGCATTTATATATTTTTTCAAAAATCATGGAGATTTTTCACGCAAAACAGAGAAAAAAGATAAAAATCTTCTATTTTTGGACAAATTCTAAAAAACCAATGAAAAGTTTAAGATCATTTGCATTAAACGAAGCACAATCCCGCGTATATCCAGAGGTTAAAGCACCATCAACAAAGATTTCTGACTTTTTTGGATCAAACGTTTTTGATCAGAAAAAAATGAAAGCTTACTTGTCTAAAGAAGTTTATGGCAAGTTGATTTCGGCTGTTGAACAAGGCACACTGATTAGCCAGGACGACGCAAACCATATTGCTACGGCAATGAAAACATGGGCAATGTCTAAAGGTGTAACGCATTACACCCATTGGTTCCAGCCATTAACCGGCACCACTGCAGAGAAACATGACTCCTTTTTTGAGCCAAGCAGCGAAGGTCCGGTAGAGAATTTTGCCGGTAGCGCATTGGTTCAGCAAGAGCCTGATGCTTCCAGCTTCCCGAACGGTGGTATCCGTAATACTTTTGAAGCACGTGGTTATACCGCATGGGATCCTTCTTCCCCAGCCTTCATCATGGAAAGCCCTTCTGGAAAAACACTTTGTATCCCAACCGTTTTCGTTTCTTATACTGGCGAAGCTTTAGATTTTAAAGCGCCACTTTTAAAAGCGGTAAATGCAATTGATAAAGCTGCAGTTGATGTTTGTCAGTATTTCGACAAAAGCATCACTAAAGTAAATGCTTCTTTAGGTATCGAACAGGAATACTTCCTGGTAGATCTAGCCTTATATAATGCAAGACCGGATCTTGTTATGACTGGCAGAGCTTTATTCGGTCACATGTCTGCAAAAGGTCAGCAGCTGGAGGATCATTACTTCGGTTCTATCCCGGAGCGTGTACACGCTTTCATGGTAGATTTCGAGAATGAATCTTTGAAATTGGGTATTCCTTTGAAAACCCGCCATAATGAGGTTGCACCAATGCAGTTTGAGTGTGCACCGATCTATGAAGAGATCAACCTTGCCATTGACCACAACCAGTTATTGATGGATGTGATGGAGAAAGTTGCTTTGAGACACAACTTCAAAGTGCTTTTACATGAGAAACCTTATGCAGGCATCAATGGATCAGGTAAACACAACAACTGGTCATTGATCACCGATACTGGTAAAAATCTATTGGCACCTGGTAAAACGCCTAAAAATAACCTGATGTTCCTTGCTTTCTTCGTAAACACGATCAAAGCGGTGCACGAACATGCAGATCTTTTAAGAGCAAGTATCGCTTCGGTAAGCAACGATCACCGTTTAGGTGCAAACGAAGCGCCACCGGCGATCATCTCCATCTTCCTTGGTCAGCAGTTGAACGAGGTACTTGATGAGATCGAGCACAGCCGCATCAGCAAAAAGATCAAAGAAGATAACGCACTATGGTTGGGTATTCCGAAGATCCCGCAGATCTTATTAGACAATACCGACCGTAACCGTACCTCACCTTTCGCCTTCACTGGTAACAAGTTTGAGCTGCGTGCGGTAGGTTCTTCGGCGAACTCTTCTGCACCAATGACCGTATTGAACGCGATCGTTGCAGATCAGTTGGTGAAGTTTAAAGTTGATGTTGACCGTCTGATCAAAAAAGGCGAGAAAAAAGACATCGCTTTATTAACCGTGATCAAACGTTACATCAAAGAATCTAAAGATATCCGTTTCGAAGGTAATGGTTATGGTAAAGAGTGGGAAGAAGAAGCAGAACGTCGCGGTTTAGCAAACATCAAAACCACACCTAAAGCATTAGACGCTTATGTAAGCGAGAAAAGTGTTGAGCTATTCACCAAAACCAACATCTTCAGTAAAAGAGAGCTTGATGCACGTCACGAGATCCTTTTGGAAAGCTATTACAAAAAGCTTCAGATCGAGGCAAGGGTTTATGGTGAAGTTGCAAACAGCATGATCATCCCGGCTTGTATCGCTTACCAGAATACCCTGATCGAAAATGCTAAAGGACTAAAAGAACTTGGCCTGAACGAGGAAGCGCTATCTACACCAGTAGAGATCATCAACAAACTTTCACAACACCTTAGAATTGTGAAAAACAACGTTGATGCCATGCTGGAAGAACGTAAAGTAACCAACAACATTGAAGATACCCGTGAGAAAGCGATCGCTTACGATGAGAAAGTGAAGTCTTACTTCTTCAACATCCGTTATCACTCTGATAAATTGGAGCAAATTGTTGATGATAATGTATGGCCTTTACCAAAATTGAGAGAGCTGCTATTTTCAAAATAATTAATCCTTCTTTTACAAACCCTTCAGCCTTGCTGAGGGGTTTTTTATTTCTAAAACACCCTACTTTAAGCGCTTTCTATATCTTTGCAACAACATGAGTGATAACAGGTATAACCAACGTGGCGTTTCTGCCTCAAAAGAAGATGTGCATAATGCCATCAAAAATATTGACAAAGGAATTTTCCCTCAGGCATTTTGTAAGATCATCCCCGACATCCTGGGAAATGATGAAGCGTACTGCAACATTATGCATGCCGATGGTGCAGGTACCAAATCTGCCCTGGCCTATGTGTACTGGAAAGAAACCGGCGACCTGTCGGTTTGGAAAGGCATTGCACAGGATGCCATCATCATGAACCTGGATGATCTGATCTGCGTTGGTGCAACAGAAAACATCCTTTTATCCTCAACGATTGGCCGTAACAAAAACCTGATCCCAGGTGAAGTGATCGCGGCAATAATCAACGGTACGGAAGAAATTTTAGCCGAACTGCGTGAGCAAGGCATCTCCATCTACTCTACCGGTGGCGAAACCGCTGATGTGGGCGACCTGGTAAGAACCATTATCGTGGATTCGACCGTGACCTGCAGAATGAAACGCAACGAGGTGATCAGCAACCACAACATCCAGCCGGGTGATGTGATCGTAGGCTTGTCTTCGAGCGGCAAAGCAAGTTATGAATCAGAATACAACGGCGGCATGGGTTCTAACGGACTAACCTCCGCAAGACATGATGTTTTCCATAAGGCCATTGCTTCGGCTTACCCGGAAAGCTTTGACCCTGCAGTACCTTTTGACCTGGTATTCTCCGGAAGTAAAGCTTTAACAGACGAGATCGCTGTTGATGAAAACACCACCGTGACTGCTGGTAAATTGGTGTTATCTCCTACCCGCAGCTATGCACCGGTGATCAAGAAGGTTCTGGAAAGCTATAGAAGCCAGATCCATGGATTGGTACACTGCAGCGGTGGTGCACAGACTAAGGTCCTGCATTTCATCAATGAGGATGTACATGTAATTAAAGACAACCTGTTCCCGGTGCCGCCATTATTCCAGTTGATCCAGGAGCAATCCGGTACGAGCTGGGAAGAAATGTACAAGGTATTTAACATGGGTCACCGTATGGAACTGTATGTTCCGGAGGCAATTGCTGCAGACATCATCGAGATTTCTCAAAGCTTTAACATCGACGCACAGATCGTGGGTCGTGTAGAAGCTGGTGATAAGAAGCAGGTGACGATACAAAGTGAAAAAGGTACTTTCCAGTACTTTTAACTATATTCCATGACGCAGAAAGCCCCGTTGATCGGGGCTTTCTGCGTTATGACTAATTCTGGTTTTATTATTTGCCTTGCTTCTTCAGGTCATCATTCACCACTTCCATGAGCTCCTTGCTCCAGTCTTCAGTTTTGAATTCGATGTCTGGCGCAACACCTTTACCCTCGAGCGACTTCCCTTCATTGGTCGTGATCTGGCAGGTCGGAACATACATCATGTAGCGGCCATTGCTGATCATGTTCACCGGGTTACCCCCACCGCCGGTGTTTTTGCCGATGATGGTTGCTCGGTCCAGTTCTTTCATCATGAATGCAAAGTATTCAGCTGCAGAGAAGGTGTTGCCGGAAGTAACCACATAGATCGGCTTATCACCGAGATTTGGCTTATCTGACAATGGTGCTACAGGCGGTTCACTGCGGCGCCATTCCTCCTCACCTTTACACTTCTTGATCAGCAGGGTCTCAAATCGTTTGTCTTGTGGTTTAAACAAATAATGATAAAGGAAAGTGGAGATTTCACCATTTCCACCGCCGTTGCGGCTGATGTCGATCACCACCGCACGGGTGTTCCGCATCAGGTTCAAGGCACTCTCCGCCGTTTTATAGGCCTCCGGCCCGGCGATACACTCATCCCAGCGGATATACCCGATGTTTCCGTTGCGTACCGCGACCTCCCGGAAGCCGAAGTTCCGCTCTTCTGGTGTAGTAACACTCAGGTTAGGTACCCTTTCTGATACTTGTCCACGGTCTACACCGATGTAAAAGTGTTTGTCGTTTGTCTTCTTGCGGAAATATTTCACCAGCTCACCTGTGAATTTCGAAAGGGTATCGATCTTATCGAGGTGGCCTTCTTTATAAAACATCCGGTTGAGATCGTCCGTCATCTCTTTTCCAACCTTCGGATCGAAGTAGAACTTATCGAGTCCCTCCAGGGCAAGCTTAAAAATTTCTTCTTTTTCTGCTTTGGAAAGCAGGGCTTTACCGCTGATATATGGTGCGGAAAGCTGACGCATACGGCTTAGCACCTGCTCCATACCGCTGCTGCCCAGCGCAGTTTTCAGGGCTTCATCTTCCTTAACGCGGTTGATCGCTAAGAAACCCCGATCAATAGCCTGGTTCAGCAGCTTCAGTGCTTTTGCTTTTTCATCCGCTTGTGCATAGGTTCTTGCATAGTTGTAAAGTACTTCCTTATCTTTTTCGGCGCGTCCGGCGCCAAGTTTATCTATGGCGACTGCGGCGCCTTTGAAGTTGCCCACACTGGCAAGTTCAGACGGTGTTTTCTTATTTTGCTGTCCCGGGTGAGGTCCGGATTGCGCGTTTGAATAGTAAGGTAAGCTGATCAGGCTCAATCCTGCCAGATAAAGAAAATTTTTTAATTGCATTTTTGGTCGGTTAACAGAAAAATATTGGCTGAATATAGCAGCGGGAAACCACATTTACAATCTGCAAACCCCTGCAGTAAAGCAGATCCTTTCAGGGCTAATCTGCCTTTGTTCCAAACACATATGGGTTCTATGGCACAAGTGTATGCTTACGAACAAAGGTTCCGCCGTTTGCCTCCTGGAACATAAATTATTTGCTTAGCATCGGATAAATTATTATTAATTTATTAGCAATAAATTATTTAAAGAAATTTGGAATATGGATAGTATATACCTATAATTGAATAACGCTTTCATCTGTTTAACTAGCCAAAGAGTTAAAAGAACCCGGGAATTACGTGCCGCTCGATAGATAAGATCCATTAATCGACATCTCAAACCAATTTGATACAAGAATATAGCTAATAAGTATATTAATATAAACACTTAGTAAATCGGTTTAGTAATTCACCTTTAAAACGAAGCATCCTTCTTACGCTCTAAAATCGGCAAGCAACACCAACAGCTCCTTCCCGTATTTCGTACAGCACCTGGTGCCCCGCGCACCTACATCAATTCTAACCAATAATAAACTTTATGAAAATCAAACATTTACTCTGTACAGGTATCCCTGTGCTCATGTTAATGGGCAACCAGGCCTTTGCAAATGGGACTTCTGCATACAGCGCCAGTCTCAAAGCTGCAAGTATCACCTTTTCCAAAAGTAATATCCAACAGATCCGTGTCAGCGGTACGGTCCTGGACGAATCGGGCAGACCACTCGCAGGTGTTGGGATTAAGAGTGCCTCCGGTAAAACTACAGTAACCGACGGCGCTGGTAAATTCACCATTGAAGCGACAAGTGCTTCAGAAACCCTCACTTTTTCTTACATCGGGTATAACCCGCAGACACGTGCTGCAGGTAACGGCGCATCCGCGATCACCATCCGTATGGCCCCAGCTGAGGGCGAGAACCTCCAGGATGTCGTGGTAGTCGGTTACGGTACCCGTCGTAAGTCGGACGTAACTGGCGCCGTGGGTTCCGTACGTCAGGAACAGTTGGAAGAACGTCCCGCCGCTTCCCTGAACCAGGCACTGGCGGGCCGAATCGCCGGTGTGCAGGTAAATACGAACTCCGGTCGCCCTGGTGGACAGACCAACGTTCGTGTTCGTGGATTTAGCTCCATCAACAGCTCCAACAATCCGCTGTATGTCATTGATGGTGTGATCCTTCCGGTAGGCTCGCAAACACAAAACAGTAACGCCATTGACTTCTTGAACCCTGGAGATATCGCTTCCGTAGAGGTGCTTAAAGATGCATCTTCCATCGCGATCTATGGTGCACGTGGCGCGAATGGTGTGATCCTGATCACCACCAAAAAAGGTAGTTCTGCGGGGAGTAGAATCACCTACGATGCAGAATTCAGCGTACCAACGATTGGTCCGAACCGGGTGGAAATGCTGAATGCAAGAGAATACCTCGACACCGAAAATCTGGCTTATGCAAATGCACAAACCTATGACCCTGCAGGTTGGGCAGCAGGAAACTATGTTGATCCAAGGATCAAACGTCTGAGCCTTCCAAATTTGTTCGATGCACAGGGCAATCCTTTGTACGACACCGACTGGTTCAAAGAGGCCACCCAAAATAAGCTCTCTCATAATCATCAACTCGGCCTTACCGGAGGTAACCAGGAAACCACTTACGGGATCTTTTTAAACCTTCGTGAAGACAATGGTTTACTGCTTAACTCCTATCTAAAACGCTATTCAGGAAGGTTCAATGTAGAGAGCCAAATGAAAACCTGGCTTAAAGTGGGCGGTAGCTTGACCTATACCAATCAGGATGAAAACCTGGTCGACATCGGTACGGGTGGATTAAACTCGGTAAGGATGATCACTGAAAGTTTCCCATTCCTGCCAGTCAAGTACGCTGATGGAACCTGGGCAGATAACCAGAATTATCCGGGCGCTGAAGGTGGTTCGAACCCGGTCCACATCCTGACTGACAGGAAGTATATGCTGCAAACACAAACTGCCCTTGGTAACGTTTTTGCCAACATTAACATTGCTGAAGGATTGGAATTCAGGAGTATCCTCGGTGCCAACGTGGTAACGCGTGGACGTAACGAATACAATGGACGATCGCTCTACGGTATTGCCTTTGATCAACGTGGCACGGCCTATCTGGATAATAACCGCGAAAGCTACTGGTCGTTGGAAAATTATTTCACTTACAACAAGAAGATTGGAGACGATCACGTGATCAATGCAACCTTAGGTGCTTCCTGGTATCAAACCAGTATCTTTGGATTTAATGCAAGCGGCGAGAATTTTTCGACTGACTTTTTTGGTCCAAACAACTTAGGCGCTGCTGGTAAACCTAACCCGGGAGGTTCCCGCCGTTCAGAGTTTACATTCAACTCCTATTTCGCCAGGGTGAACTATACCTTGAAAGATAAGTATCTTTTCACGGTTACTGCTCGTGCCGATGGATCTTCTAAATTTGGAACCCAACAACAATATGCATTATTCCCATCCGGTGCTTTCGCCTGGAGAGTTTCAGAGGAAGATTTTCTTAAAGGAAGTAACACAATCTCCAATTTGAAGTTGCGCGCCAGCTATGGTGTGACCGGAAACTCTGAGATTCCAGCATATTCTTCGAAAGGTCTACTGGGTACCTATTCAGCCATATTCAACAATACAAGATTTGGTGGTATTGGAACCAACAGGTTAGGCAACAATGAACTCGCATGGGAGTCTACTGCACAATCAGATATCGGGATTGAACTTGGTTTATTCCAGAACCGCATTAATCTGGAAGCTGATGTTTATTATAGAAAAACAACCGACATGCTGCTTGACGCACCTGTTCCAAGAACCAGTGGACATCCGAGTGTTTTCCGGAACATCGGTAAGATGGAGAACAAAGGTTTAGAATTAGGTATCAGCACCGTAAACTTTAACTCTGAAGACTTCACCTGGAATACAACCTTCAACATTTCATTTAACAAGAACAAAGTACTTGAGCTTGCTACACCTGCAGATATCTTCGGTGTGGGTAACCCAGGTTTTACGAACGAAACCGGTATTATCCGCGTTGGCGAACCAGTTGGATCATTCTGGGGTTTAACCCGTCTAGGTACCTGGAGCGAGGCAGAGCGTGCTGAAGCGGCAAGATATACCTATCGCGGTGGTAAACCGTTGTTGCCGGGTGACGTGAAATATTTAGACCGCAATGGTGATTTCGCCATCAATGATGAAGACCGAAGCATCATTGGAAATGGTAGCCCTAAAGGCTGGGGTGCTTTCATTAACAATTTCCGCTACAAAAACTGGGAACTACTGGTTGACCTTCAATACTCCTACGGGAACGATGTAATGGATATGAGCACACACTCCGCGGAAGACCGCGTTGGTATTGCCAACAGCTACAAGAGCGTGCTTAATGCCTGGACCCCACAAAACCAGAATACGCCTATTGCTGCGATCCGCGATACCCGTGCAGGCTACGTAACCAACGTTGATACTCGCTGGATACAAGATGGATCATTTATCCGTGGTAGAAATGCATTGATTGGCTACTCCTTCCCAGCTGAGGTTGCTCAGAAATTGAAGTTAAGCCGATTGAGGGTTTATGCCAGTGCACAAAACTTCTTTCTGATTACTAAATACAGGGGTAATGATCCAGAGGTTACGACTTATGGAAACGTGTTTTCACAAGGTCAAACTTTCTTTGATTATCCTAAGCCAACAACCTTCCTTTTAGGTCTTAACATCGGTTTATAGTAATATTATCCATTTCAAATAGAATGATCATGAAATACAATTTTAAACATATATCCACGCTTGTCCTGCTTGCCATGATGGTATTCGGCACAGGCTGTAAAAAGTTTCTTGAAGAAACGGATCCTTCCAACTTAACACCTGACACCTATTACACCATACCGGAGCATGCTGAAGCTGCCTTAGCGGCCGCCTATGCGCAAACACGTTTCATTGGGAGTGGCGCGGGTATCTTTGTGGCTAACTTCTCCATGCTGGAGGTTGTAACCGGCACCGCAAAAACAGAGACAGGACAGAACTCTGACCTGAATAACCTAATCGGCTTACAGTACAACGGCGACAACTTACTGGTTCGTAACTGGTGGAATGGGCTGTATAGCGTTATTGCCCAAACGAACCTGGTTCTGGAAAGAGTACCGGCAATTACACCAATGGATGAGACGCGTAAAGCCCAAATCCTCGGCGAAGCACGTTTCCTTCGTGCCTGGGCTTATTTCTACCTGGTACGTTTATACGGCGATGTACCTTTGATCACTAAGCCACAGACTACCGAGTCAGAAGATTTTCTTCCAACAAGAAAACCGATTGAAGAAGGTTACGCACTGATCGTGGACGATCTAACACAAGCTGAAGCTGCTGGCTTGCCTTGGCTGGATGCTAGTGGTCGAGCAAGTCGCGCAGCAGTAAAGTCTTTACTGTCAAAGGTATACCTTACCATGGCCGGGCAGCCGCTGAATAAAGGTACAGAATACTACCGCCTTGCTGCTGATGCGGCAAAAGACGTTATAGACAATTCTGGGGCTACGCTATTTGCCTCTTACGCTGACTTGCATAGCCTTGCGCAAGAGAACAAAGGTGAGCATATCTTTCAGATTCAGTACCTGGCTACCGTTGCTGGTAACCCGATGCAGCAATTGCTTTTGCCAAACTTTAAAAACGTTTCGGCATACAGTGATGAGGTCGGCTCTACGGTACCAACTGCACAATTTTACAACTCTTATGAGCCAAATGACTTACGGGCTAAAGATCGTGAGGGCTTCTTTTACACTTCGTACTATGACGGTGGCGATGGTGCGTTGAAAGCATTGAATGCGCCCTACATTTTCAAACACTTTGACGTGGTTGCAAATGGTACTGCCGGTACAAAAGGTACCACTCAGGCAGATCTGAACTGGCCGCAGATCCGTTATGCAGACGTTTTGCTAGTCTACGCTGAAGCGCAAAACCGTGCCGATGGTTCGCCAAACACACAGGCCTATGAAGCACTGAATTCCATCAGACGTCGTGCGCAGATTCCTGTACTTTCGGGATTGTCCCAAACACAGTTTGAGGAAGCAGTTTGGAGAGAGCGCTGGCATGAGCTGTGCTACGAAGGCGTGACCTGGTTTGACATGGTACGTTTGAGAAAAGCATACAACGAAGCAACTAATGGATTTGATGATTTCGTAGGACATAGGTTTCCCGACAACCCAACGATCGTGCTTGCCGAGAAACATTTGTTATTCCCGCTGCCTACTGCAGAGATGCGTAACAACCCGAACTTAACTCCACAGAACCCAGGATACTAAAGCCCTGGATAGTGCTGCTAAAAACATGAACAATTAAGGGTTCGAACTAATGCTCTTGACCACAATACCTGGGTCATTTATGATCCAGGTATTACTTTAGACTTCGCTTATCAATACCCCTTATCATTTAAAACAACCTCAAAAAAGAAAGGCCGGTCAAATTGACCGGCCTTTCTTTTAAAATATTTACTTGACTAAATACTAGTTGAAGTTGTAACGTACTCCGAACTGCATGTAATAAGTAGAAGTAAAGCTTTGTGTTGTACCGAATGTAGATCTTACCACATCACCACCAGAAGTGTTTAATCTGAAAGTAGGTGCAGTAGTTGCACTGATATCAGACACGTTCGTTGGAACTAAGATGTTCGCTTGGTTAACGAAGTTATAAGTACCCCAATTACGGTTTAACAAGTTACCAAAGTTGAAGATATCCGCAGTGAACTGGAAGGAGTTTTTAGTTCCACCTACGTTTTTGAACACCTCTTGTACCAATCTGAAGTCGAACTGGTTTCTCCATGGAGAAGTTGCACCGTTACGCTCTGCGTACTGACCTCTACGTTTTGATAAATACTCATCCTGATCGATGTAAGCCTGGAAAATTTCGTTCTGCTCTGCTGGGGTATACGTTCTACCGCTTACCGTTAAAGGAACGAAAGTAATTTCAGATGCATCTCTAGGCACGTAGATCAAGTCATTGTTCTGACCATCGCGGTTGAAGTCAGTGGAGTAAGTGTAAGAGAACCTACCCTGCTGAGAACCTTGATAGAATAAAGAGAATGAAGTAGCAAGGTTACCTAACCATTCTTTACGGTAAGAAACGTTTGCAATTACACGGTCAGGTGTTAAGTTGCTTGAGTAGCTTAAAGTTGGAACGTTTGAGTTTCCAGCAGTTTGTGGAATACCCCAAAGGTTCAACAACTGGTCACCACTTTGATCACCGTAGTTACGTTGGTCAGATTTGGTATAAGCAACCATTAATCCAAGGCCATTACCAAAGTTTTTGGTTAACTGTGCAGTTGCCATCCAGTTGTAACCACCTTTAGCGTTGGTCATCTCAATTACGTTGTTGAAGGAGTTACCGTTTGGATCAATTACACCTGCAGAAGTCGTATTTACAAATTGTCTGTCATTAGGTCTTGCACCAAAGAAAGGTCTGTTATCTGCTGAATTCGGGTTGTTCAACTGAACCGGATCTTTCAGGTTTACGTTCTTAGCAACAGCAACGTTAAGATCTTTACCATAAATACCTTCTACGGTTGCAATCACGCCAAGTGGTAGTTTGAAATCTACCGCTAAACTTGATTTCCAAGTCTGCGGGAATTTAAGATCTGATGAAAGTGCGCTGATTGTTCCAGGCATCGTTAAACCAGCCTCTGCTTTTGGAGCGGTTAAGTTTGGTGCCGGGTTTGGACTGAAATCAGGAACATTCTCGCCAGTATAGTTTTGCGTGTACTGTAGTAAACCTGCATCACCTGACTGTGAAACGATCCATACAAATGGAATACGGCCAGTGAAGATACCAGTACCACCACGTAGTTGTAGTGAACGGTCGCCATTTACATCCCAGTTAAAACCGAAACGAGGAGAATAAGTCATTCTAGATTCAGGTAGTGCACCAGTATTAATGGTTTTACCTCCAGCGAATGATTGTTGAGCTACCAATGGATGTGTTCTGATCTCAGATACATCTGGGTAAGTAGCCTGTTCGAAACGGATACCTCCGGTCAATTTCAAACGATCAGATACGTTGAACTCATCCTGTAAGTATGCAGAGTATTGTGCAAACTTAAAGCTTGGGAAAGCCTGAGAACCGTCAGCAGTTAATGGGTAAGTAATGGAGTATTGCAACGCTTTGTCGCCTCTTTTGAATGCTTCCCACGATTCAAAAGTGTAGAAACCAGTACCAAAACGTTGGAAACCATTTTTAGTGGTACTGAATTCAGCTTGCAAACCAACAGTAACGTTGTGTTTACCTAGAGCGATGTTTAGATCATCACTATAAGTATAAGTTTCAACATCTCTCAGGTTACCATAAGTAAATGGCTCATATCCGAAGGTTGTTAAAACATTACCAGCGCTTGATGCCGTACGTGATCCATCAAGGATATCTACAAGTGGAAATAATGCACTTTCAGAGCTTCTTGGATCGTTCTGGTGCGAATAAGTTGCACGTGCGATGTTGGTGAATCTGCTTCCAAAAGTAGAGTTTAACTCTGCTACTGCGGAGTATAAGTTTGCGTTAGTAAAGTAGTTTGAATTCGAGAACGGTAAACCAGCATTCTGGTTGTTACCAGATCTGTTGTTACCATAGCTTAGGTTTCCAGATACACCTGAACCAGAAACTGAAGTACTTGCAGAACTTGGTGTAGAACTTTCAACCTGGTTGTAACGTACACTGAAACGGTGGTTGTTGCTGATGTTCCAGTCTAACCTTGCAAATAACTTTTCATTTTCACTGACGTTGCTATAGCCCTGGTAGATACCTGGATCATATCCATAAGTATTTAACAAGTATGATTTTACCTCATCCATGAAAGACGCAGTCGTTCTGGTAACAGTAGAAATCGATCCATAAGGAAGTGCATTGGTAGCAGCGATCCTTGAAGTACCTGGCTGTATCGTTTTTTGTTTTTCAGCGTTCACAAAAAAGAACAATTTGTCTTTAATGATCGGACCACCTAAGCTAAAGCCATAGTTCTTCTCATCGAAGCTTTGAACTTGTGCATCAGGAATCCTGAAATCTTTAATACGTTTCCCTTGTTGCTCTTCACCACGCATGGTAAAGAAGGCATTTCCGAAGAAAGTGTTTGTACCTGAACGGGTTACCGCGTTAACAGCACCACCGGTAAATCCTGATTGACGAACGTCGTAAGGGGTTACGTTTACCGAGATTTGCTCTAATGCATCAATGGAGATTGGAGATCCGTTCGCTGGAACGTTCTGACCAATACCAAATTGGTTGTTAAAGTTGGCACCATCCACGCTAAAGTTGTTTGAACGGTAGTTACCACCACCAATTCCGTTGTTGCTACCAGCTTGTGGTGTTAAACGGGTTAAGTCGTTTACACTTCTGCTAATGGTTGGAAGGTTTTGGATCTGAGCTCTGGTAACAACGGTCGAAGAACCGCTTTTGTTAGAGTTCATGATGGCATTTGGCTGATTACCAACTACTCTTACTTCCGCAAGTTGAGCAGCATCATCAGCAATAACAACGTTCAGAACGTAAGGCTCACCTAATTTCAGGTAAATGTTCTCGAACTTCTTTGTGCTGTAGCCTACGTAGCTAACCTCAATAGTATAAGGTCCACCTACACGAGCATTCGCGATGGAAAAACGACCGTCATTGTTCGTGGTCAAGCCATAAACAGATCCGGTTGGCACGTGAATTGCCTTGACACTTGCCCCTGGCAGGGCCTGTGTGGCGTCTTTCACCGTACCTGTTATCGAAGATGTGGTCACCTGCGCTTGCGCAACTGTGCAGAAACCTACAAAAGCGATAACAATTACTACAATCCGAGATAGTAAAGATTTCATCATACTTTTTTTTAAAATAAGTGTGTGTTTTTGTGTTAATTGTGATAAAACGCCGCAAAGGTAATTATTTATTTATCACGCATTTAGTTTCGCATGTTAATTTTATATTAACTAAACGCTTTTTTTCAATAAGAGCTTAATTTTTCAACATTCCTTCTCAAAATACTCTACAGAAATTGAATTATTATAGATTCTGTTTATGTAAACAGAAAACTCCTGGCGCAGGAGGCACTTGCATCTTTCGCCTGTACTTTATCACCGCAGAAATCCAGAATCAGCACTTCAAGGTGCCTTCATTGGTTAAAGGAGCTTTTTGCTTGTATATAAAAGGTTCCAGTCACCCTTCTTTTCTGTAACATCTGTATTCAAAATCACAATTCATCGCAGAACCAGATGGGCTTCGCCAATTCCTAAAGTATTTTTTCTAATTTTGCGAGGTACTAAGTATTATTCCTTTATTTTAAGATATGAACTACGATGTGATTATAATAGGCAGCGGTCCGGGTGGATATGTTGCTGCGATCAGAGCTTCTCAATTAGGTTTAAAAACTGCCATTGTAGAGCGTGAATCTTTAGGTGGGATCTGCCTTAACTGGGGATGTATTCCAACTAAAGCGCTTTTAAAAAGTGCACAGGTTTTTGAATACATCAATCATGCTGCCGACTATGGCATTAAAACAGCACCTGCAGAAGCTGACTTCGGCGCAGTAATCAAACGCAGCCGTGGTGTTGCTGATGGTATGAGCAAAGGTGTTCAGTTCCTGATGAAGAAAAATAAAATTGAAGTGATCATGGGAACCGCTAAGGTTAAGCCGAACAACAAAGTTGAAGTTCGTGCTGCTGATGGTTCTCAGAAAGAGATCACTGCTCCTCATATTATCGTTGCTACCGGAAGCAGATCAAGAGAATTGCCTAACCTTAAACAGGATGGTAAAAAGATCATTGGCTACAGACAAGCGATGAACCTGCCACAGCAGCCTAAATCGATGGTTGTTGTTGGATCTGGCGCGATCGGCGTTGAGTTCGCTTATTTCTATGCGACTATGGGTACCAAGGTGACCATCGTTGAATTCCTGGACAACATCGTTCCGGTTGAAGACGAAGATGTTTCAAAACAGTTATTGCGCAACTTCAAAAAAGCTGGCATCAATGTGATGACCTCTTCTACTGTGGAGTCTGTAGATACTTCAGGCGCTGGCTGCAAAGTACAGGTTAAAACTGCTAGCGGAACAGAAGTGCTTGAGGCGGATATCGTATTATCTGCTGTAGGTATTGTTGCTAACCTGGAAAACATTGGTCTGGAAGAAACCGGTATCAAAACTGAAAAAGGTAAGATCGTTGTTGATGAGTTCTACCGTACCGGCGTAAAAGGATACTATGCTATTGGTGACGTGGTAATTGGTCAGGCCTTGGCACACGTTGCTTCTGCAGAAGGAATCATCTGTGTAGAGAAAATTGCTGGTCACCATCCAGAGCCTTTAGATTACAATAACATCCCAGGATGTACTTACTGCACACCTGAAATTGCTTCGGTAGGTTATACAGAGAAAGCTGCAAAAGCTGCAGGTTACGAACTTAAAGTTGGTAAATTCCCATTCTCTGCATCTGGTAAAGCAAGTGCTGCCGGTGCAAAAGATGGTTTTGTTAAAGTGATCTATGATGCAAAATACGGTGAGTTGTTAGGAGCACACTTAATTGGTGCGAACGTAACGGAAATGATCGCAGAGATCGTGGTTGCAAGAAAACTAGAAACCACGGGTCATGAGATCCTGAAAGCTGTTCACCCACACCCGACCATGAGCGAAGCCATTATGGAAGCTACCGCTGATGCTTACGGTGAAGTGATCCATTTGTAGAATTCCTGAACGAACAATAAATATTTGTTAAAACCCCCGGCCTAAACCGGGGGTTTTCTATTTTTACAACAAATCATAAGCAAATATGAAGTTACATACCATTGAAACCGGATTATTCAAACTTGACGGCGGCGCCATGTTCGGCGTAGTACCGAAGACCATCTGGCAAAAGACCAATCCTGCGGACGACAACAACCTTTGCACCTGGGCCATGCGTTGCCTGCTGATTGAAGATGGTGACCGGCTGACGCTTATCGATACCGGTATTGGCGATAAACAGGACAGCAAGTTCCTGGGACATTATCACCTGCATGGCGAGGACAGCATGGACAAGTCGCTTGCGGCACTTGGATTTAACCGATCAGACATCACGGACGTATTCCTCACCCACCTGCACTTCGACCATTGTGGCGGTGCCATTGTGCGTGATGGCGACAAGCTGAAGCCTGCCTTTGAACTCGCGACTTACTGGAGCAATGAAAAGCACTGGGACTGGGCCGTACATCCGAATGACCGGGAGAAAGCGTCTTTCTTGAAGGAAAACATCCTGCCGATCCAGGAAAGCGGACAACTGCAGTTCGTTCCCGATGAAGAGGGTCGAACGTTTCAGGATAATGTAAAGATCAGATTCGCCTATGGCCATACGGACGCCATGATGTTACCACAGATCAGTTATAAAGGACGTACGATTGTCTACATGGCAGACCTGCTGCCTTCGGTAGGACATCTTCCAATTCCCTATGTCATGGCATATGACATGTTTCCCTTGAAAACACTTGTAGAGAAAAAAGCATTTTTAGAGGAGGCTGTTGCGAATAACTATATTCTTTTTCTGGAACATGATGGTATTAATGAATGCTGTACCTTGCAGGAAACACAGAAAGGTGTGCGAGCCAAAGAAATCTTCAAACTTTCTGATCTTTAGACGATAGTGTAAAGTTCGCACAATGAAATGAGATTTTTTACGTTGGGGGCGGCTGTTGTACGATGCGGCTGCAATGAACTTCTGTATGCTTTTCAAAACAATCTTGGAATAATTTTTGTTGTTTACTGGACACACATAAATCAGGTGCAAAGTGTAACGTTTACAGGAATTTAAGTTTTAAAATGCCCAGAATTTTCATACTTTTGCACGTTCATACTACATAATAAGGCAGTAACGCACATAAATGAGACAACTCAAGATAACGCAATCCATAACCAACCGTGAGAGTCAATCCCTTGACAAATATCTTCACGAAATTGGTAAAGTAGATTTAATCACGGCAGAAGAAGAGGTAATTTTAGCAAGAAAAATACGCGAAGGTGATCAGGCGGCTTTAGAGAGACTAACTAAAACCAACTTGCGTTTCGTGGTTTCTGTGGCTAAGCAATATCAGAATCAGGGTTTAACTTTAGGTGACCTGATCAATGAAGGAAACCTTGGTTTGATTAAAGCGGCGAAACGTTTTGACGAGACTAAAGGATTTAAGTTCATCTCTTATGCTGTTTGGTGGATCCGCCAATCTATTCTGCAAGCGATTGCAGAGCAAAGCCGTATTGTACGTCTCCCATTAAACCAGGTAGGTTCCCTGAGTAAGATCAGTAAAGCTTTTTCAAAACTGGAGCAGGAATACGAACGTGAGCCTTCACCAGAAGAACTTGCCGATATCCTTGAAACAACCGTAGAGAAAATCTCCGATACCTTAAGTAACTCTGGTCGCCACGTATCCATGGATGCGCCCTTTGTACAGGGAGAAGAAAATACACTTCTTGACGTATTGGAAAACCATGAGCCAAATACAGACAGCAGTCTGATCAACGAATCACTTTCTGAAGAAATTAAAAGGTCTTTATCCACCCTTACGGAACGTGAGCGCGAGATAATCGTATTGTTCTTCGGTTTAAGCACCAATCACCCACTTTCACTTGAAGAGATCGGTGAGAAGTTTAACTTAACCCGTGAACGTGTACGTCAGATCAAAGACAAAGCGCTACAGCGTCTTCGTCACACCTCGAGAAGTAAAATCCTGAAGTCCTACTTAGGATAGTTTTAGCCCATACCCGGATCAGCCTACGCTGATCTTTTTTATAAAGATCCTTTTCTAACCAGAAAACGTTGCCAGACATTTACCTATAACAAGGGCGCTCATCTAAGCGCCCTTTTGCATTTACAGGTAAATTAAAAATGTGATAGTACAGGCTTGGTCTGCATGATATCCTCTATCCTGTTCAGGACTTCCGGCGTTAACAAGGGTACTACATCCAGGGCTGTGAGGTTCTCCTTAAGTTGTCCGGCTTTAGAGGCACCCAGGATCACGGTGCTGACATTCGGATTGGTCAGGCACCAGGCCAGTGACAACCTTGCCAAGGGCACACCCAGCTCGTCTGCCAGGCCCTGCAGCTGCTGTGCTTTCGCCAGGTTCTGCTCGGCAAGTACAGACTGCTTTAACCATTCCATGCCTTTAAGATCCATACGGGTGTTTTTTACATCACCCTGTGTATACTTCCCGGATAATAACCCGGATGCTAGTGGCGACCAGATCGTTGTACCCAGTCCGTGTTCTTTAAACAACAAGAAATAATCCTTTTCCACCTTGGTACGCTCCAGCAGGTTGTATTGCGGCTGTTCCATGGTCGGGCCGATCAGGTGATATTGTTTAGCAATACTGATGGCCTCCATGATCTCTGATGCACTCCATTCCGAAGTACCCCAGTACAGTATCTTACCTTGCTGCAGCAAGGTGTTCATGGCCAGCACCGTTTCTTCAATGGGCGTGTTCTTATCCGGACGGTGACAGAAGTAAAGATCCAGGTAATCTACCTGCAGTCGCTTCAACGCGGCGTTACATGCCTCGATGACGTGTTTTCTGGAGAGTCCTATTCTATTCGGACCTTTGTTCTCTGTTCCGAAGTAAACTTTACTAGATACCAGGAAAGATTCGCGTTCCCAGCCATGCGCCTTGATGATCTTCCCCATCACCTCTTCAGACTTACCTTCCGCATAACCTTCTGCATTATCAAAGAAGTTGACACCAGCATCGTATGCAAGACCCATAAGTTCATCAGCGACCTGGTCTGAGATCTGATTTCCGAATGTCAGCCAGCTTCCGAGAGACAGTGCGCTAAGCTGTAAACCGGATTTTCCTAATCTTCTATATTCCATATAATTAAATTTTGTTACTCGATATTACTGCAAAAGAACATACCGGTTTGCATTAAGTTTTTGTTGAGGTGCGGCGGTAAATCATAAAAATGTAATATATTAGAACAAAAGGCGATTGTAAACCATTACATTTCCAGATAACACATCAACACATAAATGAAATTCAGATTATTTATACCACTAGCATTACTTATGAGTTGCCAGACGGTGAAGAAGGTAGAAGAGGTAAAAGGCACCAATAACTTGCTTGAAGATGTTAAGACCTTGTCCTCTGAAGCATACCAGGGCAGAAAAACCGGAACGGAAGGTGCCGCCATGGCGCGTGCCTATTTAAAAAAGCGCATCGCAGCACTTGGATTGAGCAGTTTCCCTGCACTATCCGACTTTGAACAAAGCTTCAAAGCCAAGGAACGCAACGGCAGCAGTGTAGAGGCAAAAAATGTCGTGGCTTACCTACCAGGCAAATCATCAAAGATCATCGTAATCTCGGGGCACTATGATCATCTTGGCGTGATTAATAATGAAGTCTATAATGGCGCGGATGACAATGCCTCTGGTGTCGCTGCCATGTTAAACATCGCTGCGCATTATAAAAAGGAAAAGCCTAACCATACGCTGGTATTTGCCTTCTTTGATGCCGGTGAACTGGACTGGCAAGGATCCAACTACTTTGTTAATCACGCACCATTTGACATGAGCCGGGTGATTTTAAATGTAAACCTTGACATGATCAGCCATAATGAGAAGTATGAGCTATATGCGGCCGGAACATTCAGACATCCGCAATTGCGGAAGTACCTCACGCATACCCAGCCCAAGGTTAAAATTATGCTGGGACACGATAATCCGGAATTTACCGTAGACGACTGGACCAATCAAAGTGATCAGGGTGCTTTCAATGACAAGGGCATACCTTTTCTTTACTTTGGTGTAGAGGACCATAAAGACTATCACCGGGCAAGTGACGAATTTGAGAACATTCATCAGGAGTTCTTTATTGATGCCTCTGAGGCGATATTAGAGATCGTAGACAACCTGGATAAGGATAGGGATATCCAGTCGATGTTCAGGCAGAAGTTACAGATGAAAAAGCAGTAGTGTTTCCTGCTGCATCAGATTTTCTATCAATAAAAAAGCCAGGCAAGCCTGGCTTTTTGTTATTGCTGCGTTGATTTGACGTTCAAACCAAGCCTACTTTATCTTTTGTCTTGTTTCGATCATCCCCACGAAGGTGTTCGGATTTTTAAGTTTTTCTGTCATTGACGGGGAAAGGTTCAGCGTTACGCCGTTGCGGCCTTTTACACTCATACTCGCTTGGGTATTTGTAACCCTGCCCGGAGCAAGAATCTCCAGCGCTCTGGCGATGTAATTTTCACTTGCATCATCAAAATCACGCTTGGCATCATCAACCGTGCTGCTTACATCAGGTTTCATCCCGGCATAATACTCGCCTTCATCTCTGGAGTTCAGTGTTTCGAACATGGAGAAATAGACATCATAGCGGTTCTCTATGGTTACGGGAAAGAAGCCTACTGGTTTTCCATAAGTGGTTTCCCCTACTAGCTTCACATTTACATAGGGCTTCAGTGCGTTTATCGTTAACTCACTTGCAGAAGCGGTGTTACCGGTTACAATAAAAACGATATTCTTAACACCGGTCAGTCCGCCTACTTTTTTAAAGCTAGCGGTGTTGCCTGCAATAGAATAGTCTACATTCGCATAAGTCAACATCTTGTTTTGAGCATCAAACCGGATGTTGCCATTCGCGTCGGTAAGTGGTTGGTTTCTAAGGATACTGGTGCTGCGATTGATATCACGCAAGGTCTTGTTGTAAACCTCCTTGTACATCACCCCATTTGCCGTAGCGGGCGCGATGAGGTTGATCAAATGTTCTGCAGTATTTACATAGCCACCGCCATTGTAGCGCAGATCTACGATCAGATCGGTCAATCCCTCCCGGGCGAACTCCGCAAAAACAGGATCCAGGTTTGTATCAGATGGGTTCGCACCCTCAGGGCTCGTCATTCTGGAGAAGCGGCCAAGGTGTACATAACCGACCTTTTTACCGTTTACTTCGAAAACCTTCTTCTTGTAAACCGGACTGCTGTTGTAAGAAGCCCGTTCTAAAGTAATATCAAATGCAGTTCCGTCAACTTTGTTCCCTTTTAACTTCGCGGAGCTTTTCGAGTTATCCAGCAGTTCGTTGATCAGGTCTTTCTCTGAGTTAAAGTTTGTACCAATCCGTTTACCGTCGATGGTGGTAATTTCCGCACCTCTGGTAAGTCCTTTTGCAGCAGCAGGAGAACCCGGATACACCGCTTTGATGTAAAGCCGGTAGTTGTTGTCGGTTCCGAAAGCAGAGAAGGAATAGATCCCCATGTCAAAGCCAACACCGTCAGTGTTCACCGCACTTTTAGTCACCATAACAGCCTCAGGATTTCTGTCCTCTAGGTCTGAGATATAGGAATATTTGGGATAATCAGGCGAAGATTTATTGTACTCGTAAGGCTGTCCAGTTTCTGCATCTGTACCATAACGCGTGATCTGGAACAGTTCGGCTTCGTAGCTCAGCAGATCTGTTCCTGCGATAAAAGATCTCGGTTTAAAATCATTATAGTTCGGCAGCGCCTCATTCCAGAGGTAAACCTCTTTAGCGTAGTAAAAAATAGAATCTTTTGTCAGATCAGCTCGCTCGCTTGAAGAGGGGTTCGGCGTTGATGGGTTCGTAAGATCAACTTCAGCATCTGACTTCTTACAGGCTGAAAGACCTACGGATATGATCAATGCAGCTGTAAAGACGCTGCGCATCCAATTGGATTTTATATTCATTTCAAAGAGGTAGCAATGGTTATGGTTTATTAACGTACTTAAGATAAGAAAAGTTTATCGACCGCTAAAAATTTAATACCCAGCTCGGCAGCCATATGGCGATCTGCCTCGGCACGTCCAATCACCAGAACTTCATCGGCCTTCAGCCGGTGTGCGGTCACAAACTTGCTCAGGCTATCATGATCCGGGTTCAGGGTGATTTCGGACTTAAAGAACACCCGGATGTATTGCTCCAGACCATTCCACTCGATCTGCCTGATCTTGTTCAGCTGTTGCTCGGGATCCCCTGCCACAAGTAAGTATATGGTTTTCCGCTCCACCACCAGGTCCTGCATAAACTTCAATACCGGATCAAAAAGCAATAGCTTCAAGGGAAGTTTGGCCGTTTTATTCAGCAGCGCAAAGTTCTCCCTGTACTGTGCTGGTATGGCGAACTTTTCGAAAGTGCTGTCGAGCACCGCTTCTACCCCTTGCTGTTCATAGGTTTCTTTCATAAACTGCACAATGGCGCTGGCATTAAGCTGCTCCGAGTATTCAATGAAAGATGCGAAAAGGTAGTAAACCTGCAGGTGGAAGTCCTTTACGGGATATAAAACATCATCCAGCTCAAAAACAAAAGCCTCATGTTTATCAATATATGCCGATGCTGTCATTACTTAATGGTAAATAAGATGGCTGTTGGTTTATCCAATTGTTCGGGAAGGTAAAATACGCCATTCAAATCGTGTTCCCTACCCAATGCACGCTGGCTTTCATCCGCGTCTAAAGGATACTTCAGGTCGCCTTTAACGAAAATGGCCCATGGACTTTTGACATCTACATCCTGTTGTGGGTAGAAGAACTTCGGCAGATCTAATAGTTCGGGTAAGAGCACGGTGATGTTGAATTCTTCAAACAGCACCAATGATTTGGAAACCTGCGAAACTTCGAAGGCATGCAGCGGTAACAGGCAATCCACGCCATGGTCAAGGCAGGTGTTCATCAGGTTATGTGCGATTGCGTCATTCGCTTCACCTAAAGAGATAAAGGTATAAGCTCCGGAACCGAAGGTCGGGGTGTCGCCATAATCGGCTAAGATGACCTCATGCCCTTCGAAGGCTTTAAGTAATTTAAGGGTGCCGGCAGATTTGCCGCCAGTAATCAATATCTTCAATGTGTTTGTTATATAATTAAACCATCTTTCATCGTAACCACGCGGTCGCTGATCTTAGCGAGGCCTTCATTATGTGTTACAATGATAAAAGTCTGTTTAAAGTTTTCACGGAGCGTGATAAAAAACTGATGCAGGGCATCGGCATTCATGGAGTCGAGGTTACCTGAAGGTTCATCGGCAAGTACCACAGTTGGTCTGTTGATCAGCGCACGGGCAACGGCAATACGTTGCTGCTCCCCGCCTGAAAGCTCATTAGGCTTATGCTGCGCACGGTCTTTCAGGCCCAGCATATCGAGCAGTTCCATGGCCTTCAGCTCTGCGTCTTTCTTCTGCACCTTGGCAATGAAGGCTGGGATACAGATGTTTTCCAGGGCTGTAAATTCAGGCAGTAAATGGTGGAACTGGAAGACAAAGCCGATGTTCTTATTACGGAACACGGAAACCAGCTCCCCGCTAAGGTTGTTGATCTTGGTGCCATTAAGTTCTACGGTACCGGAGTCCGGTTTGTCCAGCGTACCCAGAATATGCAGCAAGGTACTTTTTCCGGCACCCGAGGCACCGATGATGCTAACGATCTCCCCTTTTTCAACTTCAAAGTCTACACCTTTTAAAATGGGTAAACTTCCATACGATTTTCGAACTGCTGTGGCTCTAAGCATATACCTGCAATATTACAAAACGAATAGCATTAATAAGCCCAAAGCGCCCATCAAAACGTCAAAAAAAACCCAGAAACACGATTATATGTTTTTATAACCGAACTGAAATTGTAGATTTGAAACAAAATAATTCAGCAAATGAACATCCACGAATATCAAGGTAAAGAAATACTAAAGAGTTTTGGTGTTGCCGTTCAAGAAGGCATCGTTGCCGATACAGTTGATCAAGCTGTTGAAGCTGCTAAAAAAATGAAAACTGATTACAACTCTGACTGGGTTGTGATTAAAGCACAGATCCACGCTGGTGGTCGTGGTAAAGGTGGCGGTGTAAAGCTTGCTAAAAACCTGGATGAGGTTAAAGAAAAAGCATCTGCAATTCTTGGAATGCAATTGGTAACTCCTCAAACTGGTCCTGAAGGTAAAAAAGTGAATAAGGTTCTTGTTGCACAGGATGTTTACTATCCAGGTGCTTCAGAAACTAAAGAATTCTATATGAGCGTTCTGTTAAACAGAACAAACGGAACCAACATCATCATGTACTCTACCGAAGGTGGAATGGACATTGAAGAGGTTGCGGACAAAACCCCTCACCTGATTTTCAAAGAAGAAATTGATCCTAAAGTAGGTTTACAAGGATTCCAGGCACGTAAAATTGCTTTCAACCTTGGCTTAACTGGTGCTGCACATAAAGAGATGGTAAAGTTCGTTAGCGCACTTTACAAAGCTTACGATGCTACTGACTCTGCAATGTTCGAGATCAACCCGGTATTAAAAACCTCTGACGATAAAATCATTGCTGTTGATGCTAAAGTGAACTTAGATGAGAACGCTTTGTTCCGTCACAAGGATTACGCTGCAATGCGCGACACTGCAGAAGAAGATCCGACAGAAGTTGAAGCAAGTGCATCTAACCTGAACTATGTGAAACTTGACGGTAACGTTGGTTGCATGGTAAACGGTGCTGGTCTTGCGATGGCAACGATGGATATCATTAAAATTGCTGGTGGTGAGCCTGCTAACTTCCTTGACGTGGGTGGAACAGCAAATGCGGAGACCGTTAAAGCTGGTTTTAACATCATCCTTAAAGACCCTAACGTAAAAGCGATCCTGATCAACATCTTCGGTGGTATTGTTCGTTGCGACCGTGTTGCTCAAGGTGTTATTGATGCTTACCAGGAAATTGGAGACGTTCCGGTTCCAATTATCTGCCGTCTGCAAGGTACAAATGCTGAAGAAGCTAAAAAGCTTATCGATGAGTCTGGCTTACAGGTTTATTCAGCTATTGCGTTACAAGATGCCGCTAACCTGGTAACTAAAGTATTAGCATAGTATTCTAATTTATATAATATGAAACGCCGGCCAGCATTAATTTGCTGGCCGGTTTTTTTATAGGGCGCTTTTGCCGGAATTCCTTATTTTTGACTGGCTCCATAAAAAGACATGATTCCATAACAAAGACATGATTAAAAGAGAAAAAGTAAAAGACTTATTAGAAACGACCGAGTTTGACAGAGAAGTAACCGTGATGGGTTGGGTTCGTACCTTCCGCAACAATCAGTTTATTGCGATAAATGACGGCTCTTGTATGGGTAACATACAGATTGTGGTTGATTTTAATAATACACCGGAGCAACTACTGAAAAGAATTACAACCGGTGCTGCCTTGGCAGTTACTGGTACCATTGTAGAGTCGATCGGAAAAGGTCAGCGCGTAGATGTTAAAGCAACAAGCATTGAAATCCTGGGTGACAGTGATCCGGAGAAATTTCCATTGCAGCCAAAAAAGCACAGCCTGGAGTTCTTGAGGGAAATTGCACACCTGCGTTTCCGTACCAACACCTTCAATGCGGTTTTCAAAGTAAGACACGCACTGGCTTTTGCCATTCACAAGTTTTACAACGAGCGTGGCTTCGTATATATGCATACCCCGGTTATCACCGCCTCTGATGCGGAAGGTGCCGGAGAGATGTTCAAGGTGACTACCCTGGATTTTGAGAATACACCGCGAACCGAGGACGGTAAAATAGATTTCTCTGAAGACTTCTTCGGAAGAGCAACTAACCTGACGGTATCTGGTCAATTGGAAGGTGAGCTTGCAGCCATGTCCTTCGGACAGATCTATACCTTTGGTCCTACGTTCCGTGCAGAGAACTCTAATACCACACGCCATTTGGCGGAATTCTGGATGATTGAGCCAGAGGTCGCTTTTGCTGATCTGGAAGACAACATGCAGCTCGCAGAAGACATGATGAAGTATGTCATCAGCTATGCGCTGGAAAACTGTAAAGAAGAGATTGAGTTCCTGAACAACCGTTTACTGGAAGAAGAGAAATCTAAACCGCAGATTGAGCGTAATGCCATGTCCCTGATCGAGAAACTAAACTTCTGTCTGGACAACGAATTTGAACGCTTAACCTATACAGAAGCGATACGGATTTTACGTTCTTCTAAACCAAACCAGAAGAAGCAGTTCAAATATCTTATTGATGAATGGGGTGCAGATCTGCAGTCAGAACACGAACGTTACCTGGTTGAGAAGCATTTCAAAAAGCCGGTGATCCTTACGGACTACCCTGCTGATATTAAGTCGTTCTACATGCGTCAGAATGAGCCGGATGAGCAAGGGCGCCAGACGGTTGCTGCAATGGACATCCTTTTCCCTGGTATTGGCGAAATGATTGGTGGTTCACAGCGTGAAGAGCGCCTGGAGAAGCTAACGCAACGTATGGAGCAGCTTGGCATTCCGCAGGACGAAATGTGGTGGTATTTAGATACCCGCCGTTTTGGTTCTGCACCGCATGCAGGTTTCGGTCTTGGCTTCGAACGTTTGGTACTATTCGTTACCGGTATGACCAACATCAGAGATGTGATCGCATTTCCGAGGTTCCCTAAGAACGCAGAATTTTAAGATAAGCCGATTGGCTCATGCAAATTACCCATTAAGGGAATTTGCATGAGCATAATCAATCTGCGATACTTTATAATCTGTTGGCGCAAAACTCTTCGCTGTACTCAGCGCCATGCCCAACTCATACTTCAAAGGATAAGGTGTTTTCAACAAACTGCCTTCCGGAATATACGGGAAGGTTTCAATGTAAGATTGCATCACATTCGGGCTGATCCTCCTATTGATGTAAGCTCTTGTAAGCTGGTAAGGATGTCTCAGTCCGGCAGCACCAAGCAACTCGATTGCACTAGCCACCGTTAAACGGTGATAGTTAAATACCCTGGTTTTTTTATCTTCCACAACAAGCCCTTTCATCAAGCTTGGATCCTGAGTGGCAACACCCGTAGGACAGGTATTTGTATTACACTCCAGCGCCTGAATACAACCAATGGCGAACATCATGCCTCTTGCCGAGTTACATAGGTCGGCACCTAAAGCAATGTTCTTGATGATATCAAAACCTGAAACCACTTTTCCAGAGGCAATGATCTTAATGTGTTTCTTTAGGCCAAAACCTGTAAGTACATCATATACAAAGGCGACTGCTTCGCGTAAAGGCATACCTACAGCATTGGAGAACTCCTGTGGGGAGGCTCCGGTTCCACCCTCACCACCATCAACGGTAATGAAATCTACATAGATCCCGGTTTGCACCATGGCCTTGCAGATGGCGAAAAACTCACTCTTACGACCTATACAAAGCTTGATACCTACAGGCTTTCCACCGGAGAGTGTTCTAAGTTTCTTAACGAAATCCATCAGCTCTAAGGGTGTGGAGAATGCGGAGTGCGCTGGCGGCGATAGTACATCATATCCTTCTTTTACCAGACGGATCCTGGCAATTTCAGGTGTTACCTTTTGTGCGGGTAAGATACCGCCGTGGCCGGGTTTAGCGCCCTGCGATAACTTGATATCAATCATTTTCACCTGCTCCATTTTGGATCGCTCGGCGAAAGCCTCATCATTGAAGGTTCCGTCATGGTGACGGCAGCCGAAGTATCCTGTACCAATCTGCCAGATCAGGTCGCCCTTTTCCGCCAGGTGATAATCGCTTATCCCGCCTTCGCCGGTGTTGTGAGCAAAGTTCCCCATAAAGGCACCTCCGTTAAGTGCACGGATGGCATTTTCGCTCAGGGAGCCAAAACTCATGGCAGAGATGTTAAAGATGCTGGCAGCATAAGGTTGCGTGCAATCGGGACCTCCGATCATCACACGAGGGTTCGGGTCGAGTTCATGGTGACTGATGGCGGCAATGCTATGGCTTAGCCACTCGTAACCGTTTTCATAGACATCTAACTGTGTTCCGAAGGGAATGGTGTCGGTTTCTTTTTTCGCACGCTGGTAGATCAGTGAGCGGCTTAAGCGGCTGAAAGGTTTACCATTCGTATCACTTTCGATGAAGTATTGGTAGATCTTAGGGCGCAGATCTTCAGCAAAGTACCTGAGACGGCCGAAAACAGGATAATTCCTTACGATGCTATGTTTAGGTTGGTATAAGTCGTAAATACCGAGTAAGACAAATGGACCGATGAAAATGTAGGCCCAGAAAAATGGCGGCCAGGCCATGCTGATCATAAAAGTGGCGGTGACCAAAAACGCTGCTAGAGCGATGAAAGCTTTCCTCATATTCTAATTATTCAAAACAGATTGCTACAATACTACATTATATATCAATATGCACACCAAACAATTTCGTAAATTGACCCTATGCTTATCAAGATCTATCCAGAAAACCCAAATCCAAAATTCATAGAACAGGCAGTGGAGGTACTCCGAAATGGCGGTATCATCATCTATCCAACAGATACCATCTATGGCCTGGGCTGTGACATCACCAACCACAAAGCAATTGAACGCATTTGCCGGCTGCGTGGCATTAAGCCGGAGAAAGCAAACTTCTCTTTCATCTGCTCGGACCTGAGTCACATTTCAGATTACATTAAACCGATTGACACCAATGTTTTCCGGGTGTTGAAGAAGGCCCTACCAGGACCTTATACCTTCATTCTCAATGCGAACAACAATGTACCCAAGATGCTAAGTTCCAAGAAAAAGACGGTCGGTATCCGGGTGCCTGATAATAACATCGCCAGGGAGATCGTGCGGCTGCTTGGTAATCCTATCCTTTCCACTTCCATCCGTGATGACGATGATGTGCTGGAGTACTCAACCGATCCAGAGTTGATCCAGGAGAAATATCATGACACGGTAGATCTAGTTATCGATGGCGGCTATGGCGGCAACGTGGCATCAACGGTGATCGATTGCACCTCGGGTGAGTTTGAGGTGATCAGGGAAGGAAAAGGAAGCCTTGAAGATATCCTCTAAATTCAAAGCTTCCACTGTCCAGTTTATTGGGCAAAGCCCTTCATAAAGTCTTGTATGTTTTGTTTAAGGTCGCCGCTTTCGATCGCTTTGACGAAAGCGGTACCGATGATCGCGCCTCGCGCGTATTGACAAGCCTTATCGAAACTTGCCTGGTCACTAATTCCGAAACCAATCATAGCAGGACTTTTCAACTCCATAGCAGCTACTCTCGAGAAATAGTCTTCAGTAACCTGAGAAAGCGACAGGTTCTTGCCGGTCGTTGCTGAGGAGGAAACCATATAGATGAAGCCGTTGGTTAGTGCATCGATTTTACGAATCCTGTCTGCCGTGGTTTGCGGCGTGATCAGAAAGATGTTGCTGATGCCATATTGCTGAAAGGTGTCTTTGTAGAACTCCTCGTATTCCACCATAGGCAGGTCGGGTACGATCAAACCATCAACACCCACTTCCGCACAAGCTTTACAGAAGTTTTCTACCCCGTATTGCAACAATGGATTCACATAGCCCATAAGCAATACTGGTATTTTCACAAACTTACGTAAGTCTTTAAGTTGTTCAAATAAGATCCTCAGGTCCATACCATTATCCAGGGCTTTTTTACTGCTTACCTGGATTACCGGACCATCCGCCACAGGATCCGAATACGGGAAGCCGATCTCCAGCATATCTGCGCCTGCACTTTCCAACTCTCGGGCAATGGTTAAAGTATCTTGCAGATTTGGATAACCTGCCGTGTAATAAATTGATAATATATTCTTGTTCTTCTCCTGGAATAATTGATTAATTCTATTCATGGTATGCTGTTATAAGCCAAAGTATTTCATGTAAGTTTCCATGTCCTTGTCGCCCCTGCCGGATAAACAAACGACCACATTTTCACCTTCTTTAAGTTCCATCTTCTCCAGCTGCGCCAAAGCGTGTGCACTTTCGATTGCCGGGATGATTCCTTCGAGCTGGGTCAACAACAAGCCTGCGTTCAGCGCTTCCTCATCGGTGATGGAGACATACTGGGCCCGCGTGGTTTTAAACAGATGTGCATGCTGTGGACCTATACCCGGATAATCAAGTCCTGCGGACACAGAAAAAGGTTCCACCACCTGGCCATCTTCCGTTTGCATCAGGATGCTCCTGCTGCCATGGAGTACGCCTTCCTTGCCCAGTGCCGTTGTTGCAGCGGTAAATCCGCTGGAAACACCTTTCCCCGCAGCTTCTACAGCAACCAGTTTCACCTCAGTATCGTTGATGAAGTGATAGAACATGCCCATGGCATTGCTACCCCCGCCTACGCAAGCCAGCACATAATCAGGTTGATCATTACCGGTCTGCTCCAACAGCTGCTTTTTTGTTTCTTCAGAAATGATCGACTGGAACAAGGCCACCATATCGGGGTAAGGATGTGGTCCTACTACAGAACCGATGATGTAGTGCGTATCTACAGGATTGTTCACCCAGTCGCGCATGGCCTCGTTGGTGGCATCTTTCAAGGTTTTTGAGCCTGATGTTGCCGGAACGACAGTTGCGCCAAGCATTTTCATCCGTGCAACATTTGGCGCCTGGCGCTGAATGTCGATCTCTCCCATGTAGATCACACATTCTAGACCGCGCAATGCACATACCGTTGCGGTGGCTACCCCATGCTGGCCGGCGCCAGTCTCTGCGATGATCCGCTTTTTACCAAGACGTTCTGCCAGCAGGATCTGCCCAATGGTATTGTTGATCTTGTGTGCGCCAGTGTGGTTCAAATCTTCTCTTTTTAGAAAGATGTTGGCGTGGTATTTTGAGGACAAACGTTTCGCCAGGTATAAGGGCGATGGACGTCCGACATAGTCTTTCAGTAGTTTTTTAAACTCCTCCTGGAAGCTTTCATCATTGATGATGCTCATGTAGTTTTGTCTTAACTCCTCTACATTCGGATAAAGCATTTCAGGAATATAGGCGCCCCCAAAGTCGCCATAATATCCTTTGTCATTTACAAAATAATCCATAGCTGGTGTTTTATAGCTGGTTTTTAAATGTTGTTAATTGATCAATATCTTTATAAGCCGGGCTGATCTCAAAGCGGCTGTTTACGTCTACGGCGTACAATCTTGGGTCCATGATTTCCTTTAACTGAGCAACCTGGTCCAGCCCGATGCCGCCGCTCAGAAAATAAGGAACGGGTAATTTGTATTGTTTTAGTAGCGCCCAGTTGAAGGTTTCTCCAGAGCCACCATGTGCTGCAGTCTGCGTATCAAAAAGGAAATAGTCTACGAAGCCCTGGTACTGCTCCAGCAGTTCAAAGTTAAAGCCATCATTAATACCAAACGCTTTAATAAGCTCAATATCTGATAGATGAGACTTTAAACACCTACAGAACTCCCCTGATTCGGAGCCATGTAACTGAATTGCTTTCAACTGATAGCGGCTGGCAATACGCAGCATTTCTTCCTGGTTTTCATTTACAAATACACCTGTAGCTTTGATACCCGAGGGCAGCATTTGCACGAGTGCCAGGTCCATCCCGCCCACAAAGCGTTTAGACTTTTCGTAGAAGATAAATCCCATGTAATCCGGTGCAAGTGCTGTAAGCGCTTCGATGTTCCCGGGTTCACGCATACCACAAACCTTCAGTTTCACACCCATTTTAAGCGCTCAGTAAGATTTTAAAACTATTCAGTGCCCGCTTGCTCTTCAGCGATGCTTCAGCCTCGTAGAAGCAATCTCCGAAGCTCTTGGTGCCATCAATGGTTTGGATGGCCAAAGCAGCATTACATAGCACCACATTGTTCTGGGCATCTGTTCCTTCGCCGTTCAATATGGAGGTAAAGATTTTCGCTGAAGATTCCACCGTGTCACCCCCTTTAATGTCGGCCTCCGCCAGCTGTTCGAAACCAAGATCGGCAACAGCATGCAGCGCCTCACCCTTCGAGGTAAAAGTCTTGAAGTCTGAGGTTAAGGATACCTCGTCGAATCCACCCAAGGCATGAAGAATGGTGTAGTTCTTGTCTGTCTCCTGATACAAATAAGCATATAACCGTGCCAGTTCCAGGCTATAAACCCCAACCAGCTGATTTTTTGGTTGCGCTGGATTGCACATCGGCCCGAGCATATTGAAGAAGGTTTTAACACCCAGCTCCTTACGGATCGGTGCTACAATCTTCATCGCCGGGTTAAACAGTGGTGCATGGATAAAACATACCCCTGCCGCATCCAGTGTTCGCTTAAGCTGATCCTGATTGTTGGTAAAGGTGTAGCCCAGGTGCTCCATCACATTTGAAGAACCGCAACCCGACGACACCCCGTAGTTACCATGTTTGGCGACCTTATAACCAGCACCAGCCAGTACAAAGGAAGCAAGTGTAGAGATATTGAAGGTATCCTTCCCATCCCCACCCGTACCACACAGGTCAATGAGCTCGTAATCAGATAGGTCGACCTTGATGCAAAGGTCTAACATCGCGTCGCGGAAGCCTTGCAGCTCCTGTACGGTAATGTTCCGCATGCCGTAAGCGGTGATGAACGCAGCGATCTGAGCACTTTGGTACTCACCGCGGGCAATGGAGATCAGGATTTTCTGTGCTTCAGCTCTGCTGAAGCTCTTGTTTTCGAAAAGATGAGCGAGGATTTTCTTCATGGATATAAACAAAAAAAGGTTGCCTAATAAAGCAACCCACGTAATTTCTTATAATAAATAAACGAACAACAGGGGTTACACTACGCTTTTGCGTTGTGCCACCACCAAAATTTAAGTCCGCTTGTTTGTATCATCTCTCGCAAATATGGAATTGTTTTTATAGAAATCCAATTAATTTCAAAAAATATCCACTACTATGATATTGCAGGGACAACCGCGTCGCTATCTACTTGATCAACGCGTTCTTTTCTTTAGTGAAATGTTTAAATACCAGATTGTCTGCAAGACCCGGTAGCAACTTGTTTAACCACACCGTAAGTTTCCCCTGACCGGTCATTACCAGTGTTCTTTTTCTTGCTGCAATACCATCTACAATGATTTTTGCAACCGCTTCAGGGCTCATCATCTTAGCCTCTTCCATGCTCGTCTCCCCATGTGCCTTTCCGTTTTCAGAAAGTGCAGCAACACGAATGTTCGAAGACGTGAAACCCGGACAGGCAACCAATACATTAACGCCTGTCTTTAACAATTCAGTCCGCAATGCTTCCATAAAGCCATTCATGGCAAACTTTGAAGCTGAATAGCCTGTCCTGCCCGGTAGCCCGCGGTAACCGGCAATGGAAGAAACGCCAACGATCGTACCTTTGGTCTTCAGTATCTCCGGTAAAGCAAACTTGCTGCAGTAAACCGTACCCCAGAAGTTCACATCCATCAGGTTCTTTAAAACACTCAGGTCAAGATCAGCAAATAGCGCACGCATGGACAAACCGGCATTATTGATCAGCACGTCAATGCGGGAAAACGTTAACATCGCCTGTTTGATCAGGAACTGACAGTCCTCTTCAAGGCTTACATCCGCCTGCACAGCAACAGCTTTGATCTGGTACTGCTTCTCCAAGGTTGCGGTAAGCTGGCAAAGCGTCACGTATTGCCTCGCGGCAAGTACCAGGTTCGCACCACGACTGGCCATTTCTATTGCACAAGCTCTTCCAATCCCGGAAGAAGCGCCGGTAATGATGACAACTTTATCTTTAAAATCCATGAATATTATTTGAGTATTGAATTTTCGTAAGGAACGCGGGTGATAATAGAACGGCCAAGGGTGATCTCATCAGCGTACTCCAGTTCGCCACCAAAAGCAATACCTCTGGCAATGGTTGTAATTGGAATATTAAAGGCCTTTAATCGTTTGTAGAGGTAAAAGATGGTGGTATCACCTTCCATAGTAGGACTGATGGCGAGGATCACCTCCTTTACCGGGCCTGTAGAAACCCGTTGCACCAGAGTATCTATAAAAAGGTCTGAAGGCCCAATGCCATCCATTGGAGAAATGAGTCCCCCTAACACATGGTACACCCCGAAGTATTGACCTGTATTTTCCACGGCCATGACATCACGGGTATCCTCAACCACACAGATGATTTCCTTTTCACGTTTGGTTGAGCTGCAGATTTCACAGATCTGATTATCAGAGATGTTATGGCATATTGAACAATGCTTAATTTCCTGTCTAAGTTTGACAATCGAGTTTCCAAAAGATTCCACTTCTTCAGGCTCTCGGTTTAAAAGATGTAGTACAAGACGAAGCGCAGTCTTCTGTCCGATACCAGGTAATTTCGAAAATTCGTTAACGGCATCTTCAAGTAATTTAGAAGAAAAGTTCATGTTGCAAATTTATATTTATCTATCGTAAAACGCTTTTTAAAAGATGTTTTATTACATTTAGCAGCTAAAAACATACGATGAGTCCAGCGATACTTCTTTCTTTTCTACTCGGTTATTTTATAGTTCTGATTATCATTGCCTTCGCAACCTCTAAAAAATCCTCTGATAACTCAACCTTTTTTATTGCAAATAGAAATTCCAAGTGGTATCTGGTTGCTTTCGGCATGATCGGAACGGCACTTTCCGGAGTGACCTTTATATCCGTTCCAGGCGAAGTTGGTGCCCCCTCGGGTAATCAGTTCCAGTACTTTCAGTTCGTACTCGGAAACGCCGTTGGCTTCATCATCATCGCAACACTGCTACTGCCGCTATACTACCGGATGAAGCTTACCTCCATCTACAGCTATATCGAACAGCGCTTGGGTTATTTCAGCTATAAAACCGCGGCATCGATCTTCCTGATCAGCAGAACCATTGGATCAGCTTTCCGATTATACCTGGTGGTTATCGTTTTACAACGTTTTATATTCGACAGCTATGGCGTGCCCTTCTGGGCTACCGTACTGATCTCCCTCCTGTTGATCTGGTCATATACCTTCAAAGGTGGCTTGAAAACCATTATCATCACCGATACCCTTCAAACCTTCTTCCTGGTACTTTCGGTCTTTATGACCTTGTATTTCATCTGTGACAGCCTGAATCTAGACCTTCCGGCAGCATTTGAAACGGTCAAAAACAGCGGGTATGCGAAGATATTCTTCTATGAAGACTTCATGACAAATGGCTTTCACTTCAGTAAACAGTTCATCGGCGGTATTTTCGTAACCATCGCGATGACTGGGCTGGACCAGGATCTGATGCAAAAGAACCTGAGTATGGGTACCATTAAAGAAGCGCAAAAGAACATGTTCACTTTTACCGGTATTTTCGTCGTGTTGAACATCTTCTTCCTGAGCGTTGGTGCATTGTTATATGTTTTTGCCGCGAAAAATGGAATTGAGATTCCATTGGATCATGCAACCGGATCTCCGAGAACCGACTTCTTATTCCCGGAAATTGCTTTGAACCACCTTGCCGTTGTACCGGCAATTGTATTTATGCTGGGCTTAACTGCTGCAACCTTTGCAACGACCGACTCCGCTCTAACCGCATTAACAACATCATTCTGCGTAGACTTTTTAAACCTGGACAAAGGCGATCAAACAAATTCTCAAAAATCAGTAAACAAAAGGCACATGGTTCATGTTGGATTCTCTTTGTTGATGTTTCTTGTGATCTTGGTTTTTAACGCCTTTAATGATGAATCTGTGGTGAAGGGTATCTTCAAAGTTGCTTCCTATACTTATGGACCGCTTTTAGGTTTATACAGCTTTGGTTTGTTTGTGAGAAACCGTGGACTGCATGATAAGCTGGTTCCTTTCGTTTGCCTGATCTCCCCTGCAATCTGTTACTTGCTGAGTCTATATTCAGCACAGTTATTTGGCGGTTATACCTTCAGCGTAGAGCTGATCCTGGTAAATGGCTTGATCACCTTTATCGGATTATTACTGATCAGTAAAAAGACAGATCAACAAACAAGATTTTAATTTAAAAATATTTATAGCATGAACAGTGAAGAGAAAATAAGAAGTGCTTTTGAGAACAAAAACTGGCAGGAGATTAAAGTTACGGACTCCTGGCAGATCTTTAAGATCATGGCCGAGTTTGTAGATGGTTTTGAAAAGCTTGCTAAGATCGGTCCTTGTGTATCGATCTTTGGATCTGCAAGAACTGCAGAAACAAATCCTTATTACCAGATTGCCGTAGACTGCGGCCGTTTGCTTACCGAACGCGGCTATGGGGTAATTACAGGTGGTGGTCCGGGTATTATGGAAGCCGGCAATAAAGGTGCACACATGAATGGTGGTAAATCTGTAGGTTTGAATATTGAACTTCCATTTGAACAGTTCCACAATAAATACATCGACCCCAATAAGTTATTGGAATTCGACTACTTCTTTATCCGCAAGGTGATGTTCATGAAGTATTCCCAGGGATTCATTGTTTTGCCTGGCGGAATGGGCACCATGGACGAGTTGTTTGAGGCAATCACCTTGATTCAAACCGGAAAGGTTGCACGTTTCCCGATCGTTTTAGTCGGTAAGGATTACTGGGGCGGATTGGTAGACTGGATCACCAATACCATGCTTAAAAAAGAACACAACATCCACGCTGAAGATCTAAACCTGTTCCGTTTAGTTGATACGGCTGAAGAAGCTGCAGAACACATCTTCAGGTTCTATGATAAATACGTATTGAAACCAAACTTCTAAAACTTCCTTAGGCAAAGGCTTTGCAAAGCCAGGAGTTCGTTTAAGGACATCAAGCAAGTCCCTAATCATAAAAGTAAAAAGCCTTTCGCATTTGATGCGAAAGGCTTTTTACTTTTAAAGTGGTGTCTGCTGTAAGATTACTCCAGATGACTTACCCCGCCGGATACCACTAATTTCATGGCATCCGCCGCACTGATCTCCAGCACCTTGATGTTTTCATTTTTAACAATATATACCTGCCCTGCAAAAGAGTAGGAAAAAGGGAAATAGACAATCGATTCGCCATGTAGACCAATCGCCGATAAGTCACTCTGCGTTAGAAAGCCAATCCGCTTCAAACCAGCTTCAACTTCTACCAGCACCGGATGATTGAATTTTTTCTCATCACCAACAAAGGCCTCCGTAAGATCCTTTATGGAAGAATAAATGAACTTGAGGATGGGCAGCTTGTTGAGCATTCTACTAAACCAGTTATACATTGGCTCCGTAACGAGGTTGGTCACGAAAATACCCGCAGCAAGGATGATGGTGATCACCATACCCAGGCCAAGACCAGGAATATTCCGGTTTTCGCCCGTTCTTGGGTCTACACCAAGAATGTTATTCAGGTTTAGCCAGCTGTCTACCGTGGTCACTGCCCAAATAACAATAAACACGCTGAGTGCTATTGGCAGCACGACCAACAAGCCTTTGATAAAGTAATTAATTAGGACCCTGCCTACTCTGTTCATGCCGCAAAACTACTCATAAAAATACACTCGCTTTACTCTTTGAGAAATATTTGTCAGGATCTCATATGGGATGGTTTGGATCTGCTTCGCGAGCATTTCAATCGTTAGCTGATCATCAAAAACAACCACCTCATCCCCGGTTTTTACATCCAGCCCGGTGACGTCCAACATGCACATATCCATACAAATAGATCCTATGGTTGGCACCGCCTTGCCCTGTACGAGCATACGTCCAACCCCATTGCCAAACATACGGCTATAACCATCGGCATAGCCAATCTTGACGGTGGCAATACAGCCATCCTCCGTCATCACACCGCGCCTGCTATAACCGACGGATTCATTCGCTTTAACCTTGCGTAGCTGCGTAACGGTCGTTTTAAGCCGGGCAACAGTCTGCAAGCCATGATTATGCTTTAAGGCAGCGTCAAAGCCATACAGTCCAATGCCGACACGTACCATATCCAGGTGAGCTTCCGGCATTCTGGAGATTCCTGAAGTGTTGGATATGTGTTTTAGTGGCGCATACCCCAGCGTATCTGAAATGCGAGAAGCAATTACCTTAAAGCTTTCCAATTGTCCTTTGGTAAAATCATCATGTATGGCATCGTCGCTTGCCACCAGATGGGAGAATATGCTATTTACCTTAATGCGCTTTGCCGTTTTTAGTTCCTGCAGCAATGCGTCGATATCCTCGGCTTCAAAGCCAAGACGATGCATTCCGGTATCTATTTTCAGGTGTATCGGGAAAGCTTCGCCTGAAGCGTCTGCATCATCAAGAAAGCTATGGAATGCTTTCAGGATCTGCAAGCTGTAAATCTCCGGCTCCAGGCGATAACGTTTTATTGCCTCAAAGGCGGAAGGCTCCGGGCTCATGACCATGATTGGCAAGGAGATGCCGGCTTTACGCAGGGCGATTCCCTCATCGGTATAAGCCACGGCGAGATAATCCACTTTGTGGTACTGCAGCACGTTGGCGATCTCAAAACTACCACTCCCGTAGGAAAAAGCCTTAACCATCGCCATAACCTTCACGCCAGGTTTCAGCTTGGAACGATAAAATTTCAGATTGCTGGCCAGCGCACTCAGGTCTATCTCCAATACGGTATCATGGATTTTTTGTGTAAGCAGTTTACTAATGCGCTCAAACTCAAACACCCGCGCACCTTTCACCAGAATGCTTTCATTATGAAACTGCAAATTCTGAAAATCGTCTATAAAAGCATCCGTATTCGGGTAGTATTTAGCATCCGGAGGGAGAAGATCCCTGAAAGTGGAAATGGATTCGCCAATGCCGATCAAGCGGCTCAGCTGCTTTTGCCGCAGCAGTTCGCCAATTTCCTGGTAGAGCGCTGCTTTACTTTTTCCGGTTTCCAACAGGTCTGATAATATCAGGGTTTTCCGCGGATGCTGGTTCTGCAGGTTCAAAAAGTCTAATGCAATGGCCAGCGAGGAAATATCAGCACTATACGAATCGTCAATGATGGAACATTGGTTGATACCGTTTTTCAGTTCCAGTCGCATGCTAAGTACGGTGAGCGACTCCAGCTTATCAACCAATGATTCAGCATCATAGCCCATCGCAACCAAAGTAGACCAGCAGATCACTGCATTCTCAATCGAGGCCTGGTCACTGAAAGGCAAACTGCATTCCAGCTTGCGCCCTTGTACCAGTACGGTCAAATGTGTTCTTCCGGCACTAAACTGTTTATTCAGCACCTGCAAGTCGGCAGCTTCGCTAAAACTCCAGCTAAATTTCTGCTTTCCTGCCAAGCTTCCCTCAGGCATACCCAAGGTGTAGGCCGGGCTATAGATCACCAACGAAGCATCTTTAAACAGTTTTAGCTTTTCACTTAACTTCTCCTCCACCGATGAAAATCCCTCCGCATGTGCCTCCCCGATGTTGGTTAGTACACCAATGGACGGCTGGATCATCTGTTGCAACCGCGCCATCTCACCAGGCTTGGAAATTCCAGCTTCGAATATCCCAAGATTATACGTTTGGTCAATCTCCCATAAGGATAACGCTACGCCGATCTGAGAATTAAAGCTTTTGGGACTTTTTACAACATTGAAGTCATTTGCCAGCAGTTGGTAGAGCCAATCTTTCACGATCGTTTTACCGTTGCTACCAGTGACACCAATGATCTTAAGCTCGTACCGGGCGCGTTTGTGCGCCGCGAGTTGCTGCAGTGCCTGAAGGACATCCGGCACGAGTAAAAAGCTCGCGTCATCATATCGATGCATCAAGGATGGATCACTGATGACAAAATTCCGAATTCCGTTTACATAGGCGTCGGCTATAAACTGGTGCCCATCCCGCTGGCCACGTAATGCGAAAAAAAGCGAAGTGTCCGGGTCTACCAACCGGCGGCTATCAATCACCAGATGATCAATTTGATCTTCACTGCGAAGGGTCGCAGCTTGCACCTGCAGAATCTCTGCGATTTGTTGTAGGGTATATTGTTCTTTATTCAATGTAAAACCAGCAAATGAAAACCTTCACTAAGGTAGGAAAGAGTTTGGCACGACTTTATTGCATTATCAAATTTTGGAATTATTTATCTGGTATGACGGCAAAGAATCAATGGAAGTTACTGGCACTAGGCTTGTTTATGGCATTTGGAAGATACCCAATCTCCTGGTTATTATCTTCGCACCGCAAAGTTAGAAAACCTGGGATACTGCCCTCGCGAAGCCGCGGACACCTAAGCTGCAGCAGTGGTAATATCTACTACGTCGAACTGGATGGTCCTCAGGATGCCCAGGCCATCGTCTTTCTGCATGGCCTGAATGCCAGTGGACTGCAGTGGTACTATCAACGAGCTTACTTCAGAACCAAATACAAACTGGTGTTTATCGACACCCCTGGGCATGGAAAATCACCCTTGGGAAAATCATTAGCGACAGAAGTACTTGCCAATGATCTCGCAGAGATGATGGAGATGCTTGGCATCAAAAATCCGGTAGTTTACGGCCACAGCATGGGTGGAATGGTAACGATGAAATATGCCGGTGGTCCAGGCAGGGCCAATGTAAAAGGCATTATCTTACAACATTCTGGCTACAGCCATCCTTTCAAAACCACTAAATTCCCGAAAACACTACTTTCGATAGAACATCCGTTCTTGCGACCCTACCTGGCTTTCGCGAAGCGACACCCGGTGCTCTTCCGTTTAATCAGCATGCTTAACTACTTAAACGGATTGAGCCTGCTGTCTTACCGTTACCTCTTATTTTCAGGGGAGCAGACAGCCTCACAACTCCGCTTTATGACCCGGATTGCCGCCATAAATCCGCCGGAAGGCATAGCTGATGCATTTCTTGGTATTCTGGATTTTGATGCTACCGCTGAACTCGAGAAAATTAACGTGCCTGCACTGATTATCAGCGCAGATCATGATCCGATCCTGGTTCCAGCCGCGGGCAGCTACCTCGCCAAGGCAATCAAACTTGGTACACATCAACAGGTAGATAGTGGCCACCTTAGCTTAATGGAACACGCTGTAGAACTGAACGTGATGGTCAACAATTTTCTGGAGTCTCCGGCGTTACTTGATCATCGCGGTGATTAACTTCCGCATATGCTTTTTAGCGCGTTCCTTTAGTAGCGCTTCAAACTTCTCATCTGGCAACTTCTTCAAGTCATTTACCTCACGGTAATATGCTTGGTTAAATACAATGTGGTTGATTGTACCAGTGAAGGTGCTGGTGATTAAAGAGACATCAATATCGGGGTTGAATTCGCCGGCGGCGGCGCCAGCTTCAAATACGGATTTCAGCAGATCGTGGTTCCGGTGCCGCAAATTATTGAAGTGTTGGATCAAAGAAGCCTGAGCGTCACTCGCCTGAAGCTGATATAACAATTTATAGAAATTCTTTTGTTCAAAGACCTTGTCTATATAGAAGTCGGTGAGCGCTAAGATGTGTTCCAGGTTACTGGAACTTTTAGCCTGCAGCTGGGGAAGCAGTTCATCCAGATTTGTCGTCCGGTAGTCGAGAATAGCCTTCACCAGCTTCTCTTTTGATCCGAAGTAGTAAGATATCATTGCGGAATTTACGGATGCTAGTTTTGCTATATCTCGTATCGAAGTTTCTGCATATCCATTCTCAGAGAATAGCTTTTCTGCATGCTCCAACAAATGAATTTTCTTGGCATTTAGTTCCATCATTATAAATTAACCCAATTTGGTTCACCTAACCCGCGCAAAATATCAAATAATTTTGGAAACCTGCCAATCCCTGGGCAACTGTACTGATATAAAATCTATTGCATAGTACTTGCAGAAGAATTCTGCAAGATCGCTGCACCCAACCGGTCCAGATCTTCCTGAGTCATGTTCACTTTAGCTGTACCCTCCGTACGCCAATTTTGTTCGCCATTTCTACTCAGCACAAAATCAAAGTCGTGACTATCCACAGGTACTTCATCAGCGTCAAAAAACTCAACCAGGTTCAGTGTACACCCAAAACGGCCAGCCTCCAACGGTTCTACGGTCACGTAAGTACGCACACCGCTCATCATAAATTGTGTTCTAAATGGTTCCATGTCTTAATAAGCTGGTCCGGCACTTGTTTGTTTCAGCAAATTCAACAACATGGGTAAAACTACGTTTATGTTCCTGTGTATACCCGAAAAACCAGTAATCATTGTCCACCGATATCTGAAGTGTTCTTTTCTACTGAAAAATGCCGCTATGCTTGTTTTTTGACCAGTGCTGTAACCATTTTACAAAAAACACGCGCTTGCAATTAGAATAGAGACTATGGAACTGAACAAGAAAGACAAACTCGAACTATGGGGTGGCATCGAATGCACCATCAACCGTGTACACGACAGCTATTTTGCTGCCGCTGGCGATTACCGAATGTCATCTTTACAGCCCCCGGGAGGATCAGATGCGCTGGTTCTATGATATGTGGCTGACACTGAACCAGCTCAGGGATGATGGTGTCGACATCAGGGCACTTACGGCATGGGCACTGTTTGGCTTGCATGGTTGGAACCGGCTTTGTACCGAGCCCTGGGGTGAATATGAACCCGGCGTTTTTAGCCTCAGCGCTGGTGAACCCCGCCCTACTGCAATGGCGCGACTTATTCAGGAACTTAGCAAACAAGGAAGCTTCGAGCATCCGGTACTTACCGGTGAAGGTTGGTGGAAACGCGACCATCATAAAATACCCGTCGGCAAAAGAATCATGAGCCTTCCTAAACCGACCAAAGAAGCACAATGCTGTAGGCCACTGGTCATCATCGGCAAAAACGGCACCCTGGGCAATGCCGTTCGTGAGATTGCCGAAGAAAGAAACATTCACCATGTGGTATTAAGCAGGTCAGAGCTGGATATCGCAGATCCATCAAAAGTAGAACAGATGATCGATCAGCTCAACCCATGGGCAATCATCAATGCTGCCGGATACGCGAACATCGACACGGCCGAATCGGAAGTAAAAGACTGCCTGAAGTCCAACTTCAAAGGCCCGGTAATCCTCGCTAATCTTTGTGCTCAGCGGCATATCAGGTTCCTAACCTTCTCTTCGGATCAGGTATTTGATGGAAAAAAGTCGACACCCTATGTGGAAAGCGATCGCCCGGCACCACTAAGCAGCTATGGAAAAAGCAAGGTTAAAGCAGAAAAGAAAATTCAGGAACTAAACCCACACGCTTTAATCATCCGTACGAGTAGCTTTTTTGGGCCATGGGACGAATAAAACTTGATGTCTTCATCTCAGCCACCTACCTGCCGGATCTAATTCAGGAGTCGTTGAACATGTTACTGGATCATGAGCGTGGCATTTTCCACCTGACCAATGTGGGCGTAATTACCTGGGCTGGCCTGGCGGAGAAAGTAGCAGCGGTCGCCGAGCTCGATGGTAGCTTTATTGAATCCATTCCTTTGAAGGAGATGGGTCTGACGGCAGTACGACCGCGGTATAGCGCTTTGATTAGTGAAAAAGGTGTACGCATGCCATCGCTCGATGACGCGCTACAACGTTGTATCGAACGCATGGATAACAGCTATACTTATCAGAGAAGAGCTGGTTAATTGAAAGTCCCTCCCGCCAAACATACCGCGAACGAAACAAAAACGCTTGCTGGTTTGTAATTAGCTGCAAAAGCAAGATTATGAAAACAGCGGTCATCATAGGAGCAACAGGTATGGTCGGTAACAATCTGGTCCAACTATTACTTCATGATGATCGCTTTTCCAGGATCATTGTCTTTGTACGTAGATCGCTGCAAATACAAGACAACAAACTTGAAGAGCATATCATTGATTTCGACAAACCCGAATCCTGGATGCATCTGGTGCAGGGCGACATCCTCTTTTCGGCATTAGGAAGCACCATCAAACAGGCCGGAAGCCAGGACAACCAGTATAAAATCGACTATACTTATCAGTACAGCTTTGCACAGGCCGCTGCAAAAAACCAGATCCCGACACTTGTGCTTGTTTCTGCTGCAGGCGCTAACCCCAAGGCTAGTATCTTCTATTCCAGAATGAAAGGTGAACTGGAGCGTGATGTCAAAACGCTGCCTTTTAAAAGCGTAAACATCATTCGCCCAGGACTGCTGCATGGCACGCGCAAGGAAGAACGTTTTGGAGAAAACATGGCCTACAAAGCCTTGAAGGCCATCAATGCCATCGGACTGTTTAAGCAATACCGACCTATAAGTGGACAAACCGTTGCTGCTGCTTTGCGTAATGCGGGACTACAAGCAAAACCGGGCCTGAACAACTATACCCTGACAGAAGTTTTTGATCTTGCAGATCAAGCCTAAAGCGGAAACTATTAATAACTTAGGGCCATAATTTTCTGCACGATTATATGAAAGAAACGACCAGCGAGATCTCCAAAAAGCTGCGCAAAGAAAGGATACATAGCTCTAAAAACTTCAGGAACGGCAAATTCCAGAACCTGAACCTCACACCCGCATTAACCGAAGGGTACGGCTATTTCAAAGTACTCTATGAATTTTTCTTCAAAACGGTGAATGACAGAAGACCTTTAAGGCCCCTGCCTTCTGTAAAGACCGACTTACTTGAACTTAATCCTGCAGAAGACATTTTGGTCTGGTTCGGGCACTCCTCTTATTTCATGCAAATTGACGGTAAAAAGTTTCTGGTTGATCCGGTATTCAGTGGAAATGCTTCGCCACTAAGAGGAAGCAATACTTCCTTCAACGGCTCTGACAATTACAAGGTTCAGGATCTTCCCTACATCGACTACCTCATCATTACTCATGATCATTATGACCATGCCGACTATCCGACCCTGGTACAGCTTCCCTCAAAAACCGGAATGGTAATCTGCGGTTTAGGTGTTGGTCGATATCTGGAAAAGTGGGGCTTCAAACCTGACTGCATCCTTGAAAAGGACTGGGATGAAGAAGTGGATCTTAGAGATGGATTTAAAGCTTACATCAAACCTGCGCGGCATTTTTCTGGACGAGGCCTCGTCAGGAATAATACTTTATGGATGTCTGTATTGTTAAAAACGCCATCAATGAAAATTTATATCGGCGGTGATAGCGGTTACGATACACACTTCGCTCAGATTGGTAAGCAGTTCGGAGAAGTCGACCTTGCCATCCTCGAAAACGGGCAGTATGATCTAAAATGGAAGTACATTCATATGCTGCCGGATGAGGTGCTGAAAGCTGGAAAAGACCTGAAGGCCAAAAGGATTCTCCCTGTGCACAGCGCGAAATTTGCAATGGCGAATCACGCCTGGAATGAACCACTTAGACGAATCACCACCCTCAATAAAGCCTTGAACCTAACACTTGTCACACCCATGATCGGTGAAAAGGTACTATTGAAAGATCCAGCACAGCAATTTAAACCTTGGTGGGAACCGGAATAGCAGCACTGGGAGTTATCCTTATTTGATCACACTAACAGGCTGCTTAAATTCATCTATAGCGACAAAAGTAAAGTTGCCCTGAATCGCAAGTTCCCGTCCCTCTGAATACATCTGCTCAATATATATTTCTACAGCTACCTTTAGACTTGTATTTCCGATGTGTACCACCCTGCCAATAAGCTCGACAATCGTACCTGCAGGAATCGGCCTTTTGAAATCAATCTTATCGCTGCTAACGGTAACCATAATTTGCCTGCTGAATCTCGTAGCCGTGATAAAAGCAACCTCATCCATCATGTGCATGGCTGTTCCGCCAAATAGGGTATCATAATGGTTGGTGGTGTTGGGAAATACAGCTTTAAAAATTCTGGTCTCCGATCCGTTTATGCGCTCTTCAATTGTCATGCCTCTTGTATGTTATCGGTTTGTACTGGTATTTCCGCAAAAGTAACATTTATGATGCATTTACCAGACAGAAGCTAGGGCAATCTTTGCTTTCGGCCTGCTTTTCTCTATGATAATATCCTTTTGCATCCTGTTGATCACGAGCTGATGATCGCATACCGGGCAATTAAAAATGTAGGCATTGAACCTGAAGTTGAGGCTTTTCAACTCATTTGGTCCCGGGACATCAATAAGTCCCTCGTGTTTACGACAAATAATTTTCATGCTTAAAATTACCAGTGCAAAATGAAGTTAATTTAAGCAGAACATTAATTGTTGGTGATCTTATCTATACACTTGCTGTATTTACGATACGGCTTGCGTTAAGTTTAGATCGTAACTTCCAGATCGGATTAGCAGCAATACTGATGATCCTGTTGTTGTACCTTACACCGCCATATCGAAGCTTAGCAAACATCGCCAACCATGTGCATAATCCCCGCTCCAGTAACCAGCATGGAGCATATAAAGCGCAAGCGGCGGGAAAATATTTCGCCCCACCGTGCATGCGCCGGCCTGCCTCCGCTACGGGAACAGACAAGGCGAGCAAACCTACAGGCATCAGCGGTGATACGAAAGCAGATGTTATTAAAGCCGGGATCAGTGTAAAAAAGAATGTTAACTTCAAAGGCTGCGCGTAATCGTCATATGCCTGCCTAACGCGCTGCGACCAGAAGTGCTTGTCTGATGGCGGCAGGCGCTCAATATAGAGGTCCGGTTTGTATAGTACTTTGCCGTAGCCAGCTTTAACGGTCCGCATCAACTCCAGATTTTCAAAAAGTACGTTCCCGTCATAACCGCCAAGCTGATTGATGAAGTCCCTTTGCACTGCAAGTGTACCAGGATAATCGTGGTGTAAGGCCCGGTTCAACAGCGTACGTGCAGTATCCCACTGTGCATGCCAGGGGCGCGGCGAGAAGTAGTTCTGCGGCACAACCAGCTGTACATCTTCTAGCAATGCAGCCACCAGGCGAAGCTGCTCTGGCGTATACCGTACGTCATCATCGGCAATAATTACCTTTTCATGTTGTGCTACACGCAGCCCCGTCATTACGCCATTTACCTTTCCATTAACGAACTGGAAATCCGGAGCAGGTGGAATATGTTTTCCGTAGCTTCCCCAGGCTTCTTTGTGCAGCAGGAAATTCGCAGGATTCGAACCGTCCACCACAATCAGTTCCACCTGATCTGCTATGCTTTCCAGGTATTCTGTAAGTTCGTGGGTATCCTGCCCTGCATCCCACTTAATTGGTAAAATGTAACTTAGGCGCATCTTATAATTTCGTATTGGATGGGTTTAAACGACCAGTTATTAGATTGTTCCGCTGAACAAGCCGTAAGGCCCACGATCAGGTCCATCTTCGCCTCAAACAAGAGATAATCACCCGCTTTGCTTTGCGGCGGATCAACGGACAAGGTACCGTCAGCACTAAACTGCACATTCATGAAAATGTTAAAAGCGGTGGGTATGTCGTCCGGTTCAATGCCGTAGGCTGCAAGATTAGTATACAAGTTCTCGAAACAACTCGGATGATATTCAGGATTGTCATACAGGATCTGAAAGGTTTCCGGACTGCAAGGTGCCAGTAAGAAATCATTCCTGCCGTTCGTGTCATCCAGTATCTCCATCATTTTCTGACTGCGATTGCTCCAAAGGTGGTGCCCCTTAGTGATCAGAATGGTATTTTCGAAGTCTAGGGTCTTTCCTGAAGATATTTTCTCCCGCTTATCCCTTGCATTAAAAAGGACCATGTCACTAACCTGTTCACCTTGGGGATCAATAACTTTAAGTCGATCGCCTGCATTGAGCTTGAAAGCCGCTCCTGTTTGTTTTTGTATGGTTTCTATCATATATATTGGTTACGCTGCTACTACTTATGTGGATTTGAACTCAGATCAAGATCCGAAAGATCCATGCTACGACTTAGGAACGGACACTTCCAGCTTTCATCAACTTCCCTACCGCTATATTGCGGCGCTTCAAGTCCTTGACCATGGTCCTTAAGCATGGGGTTAATACCGCCGTCATAGTTCTTCTCCCGTGTGCGGATGGTATTTTTCATCTTTTCGTAAACACCAGATTCACGAAGTGCCTCGAATTGTTTATGCAGGTTGAAAGCCATGGCAGTGAAGCCAAATCGCCTTGCACGACGGCTTGCCTGAGGATGTAAGCCTACGACGAAAAAGGCATATCCGTTGAAGCTGAAGCTGAAGTTTTTATCTGCCGGATCGCTGCTGACGGATGGGTCCCAGTCTGCATCGGTATCGGCATCATGCAACTTCTGCAGCTGCTGCCAGAGCTTTTTTTCAAACTCCAGCTCTGAATCCACCTTGTCCTCAAACACGGCAATCATGGACATATAGTTGCAGTCTTTGCCCAGCGAGTCTTCAATGTACAATTTCAGATCGTTCGCAAGCGCTTGGGTACTGTCTTCAGCAGCCATACCGCCGTAAATACCTAAACGGTATTGTTTGGTGTTAAAAGCAGCTTTAGCACCTACACAAGGGTATTCTGTAGTATCAACTTTTCTGATGAACTCCTGGTTTACTTTCCATGCCCTGGAATGCACATCCTCCGAAATCTGATCGGGTAGAAAGTAGGTCTCACTTTGTTTGATCTGAATATCCATATTGCTTCAAATGTTTAACTGGCTTATTCCTAATGATTAAGAAATAGAAGAACAGCCTTCCTTTTGGTTTTGTTTAGCCGTTTTATACTAGACCTGCACAGTATTTATCCCAATAGCTAAGCAATAAACGCTGTCCAAATTTGCTGTAACCCTCACCCATTCCGGGCGTTGGCGTGAATTCTCCAAATACGGCGCCCTTGGTAGTTGCGTAAAAATCGATGCGGCAAAAGATTTTGTAAGCCCTGCTTAAAACCTTTACCTGCTGTACCATTTCTTCCAGACATTCGGGTCTGGGTTTCGGCGCTACAAGGGTATAACCCGGATGAACAGCTTCCATAGGGTTCCAGTGTTCATCGTAAAAACTTCCGAAGCCCGCCTTTGGCCCTAGCCTGTTGATCAGTTGACAGCTTGCAATCTCCCCATTGAAACAAAAGAACTTATAGTCGTTGAGAACTTTGTATTTACCTGGTTCTTCCTGCAGGAATTCCTCAATCAGAAATTCAAGTCTGGGGCTTTCTGCTAACTTCGACGCCAACAACCTACGTATGTCCTCATCTTCATAGCACTGGTTATCAAACAGATTGCACCCCTTATCCATGATAAAAACATTACCAGAAGAATGCCCGATGGTGGGACGGATCACGTATTGTTCCGGGAATTGACTGAAATCTATTGTTTCTACGTCTCGTCCATTCCAATAGAGATCAGCAACCTTACAGCCCAATTTCAATGCGAACTGCTTCGCGTTATATTTGTTGCTGAGTTTACGCTGCCAATATTCTTCCCTTTGCCAACGCTCCATGGAGTCCTCGGCATCCATAATCGTATTTCTGACATCTTCCGCATTTTTAGGGCTCCAGAAAGCACGATGCCGGTGCTTGATCCGCTTACTAATTTCATCCTGCTGTTTGAAAACCCTTCTTATTGTTCCTAACATTGAACTAACCATTCCGAGTGCATAATTTATGTAGTGCTCTGATTTGAGCACGGGCTAAAAACAGGGAGCTTTGATGTTGGTTTCACAAAACCGCAAATCAGGTATAGAATACCTAAAAGAGGCTAAAATACAGCACACTGAAGATCAGAAATCCTTCACCTTCACGTATTCCGCAACGCATTATAGGTTTACTCACAACGGCTTACACGCTTTGTAGCTGGATAAGTACCCAAAAATTCAAAACAGGAAACCTCTGGCCCTCCAAATTGTAGTTATGGCAATCACCTATTAAAAACTTAAATTGAAATCTTATGAAAAGAGTAATTTTTTCGACCGCAATAATTGCACTAGCAATGAACTATGCAGTTGCACAGACGGGAACAACAGGGACTAGCGGAACAGGTACTGGTACAACAGGTACAGGTACTGGAACTACCGGAACTACCGGAACAGGGACTGGAACAATTGGTACTGGAACAGGAACAACTGGTACAGGGACTGGTACAATCGGAACTGGAACAGGAACTGGTACAATTGGTACAGGAACTGGAACTACTGGCACCGGAACTGGAACAATTGGCACAGGCACCGGAACGACAGGTACTGGAACATCTAGCGGTACGATAGGTACAGGTACCGGAACCACAGGTACTGGAACTGGTACAATCGGAACTGGAACAGGAACTACTGGTACAGGTACAGGTACTACCGGAACCACTGGTACAACCACACCTCCAACTGAAAGAAAAGGAAAAGTAAAACCTGGTAAAACTACAGGTACTACTGGCACCGGTACCATGGGCACTACCGGAACTACTGGCACAACCGGTACAACTGGCGGAACTACAGGTTCAGGTACAACCGGTGGAACAACTGGATCGGGTACAACTGGTGGAACTACCGGAACCGGAACCATCCCTCCTATGTAATACCCAACATCAAATTAGATAATCAGGGGTACGGCTTTGTCGTACCCCTTTTTTATGCCCTAACTATGACCAGCTTAGCTTGGCGCCTTGGCTCAAAAAAATGGTTTAGCGGACCGGAGCCTTCACCGGTATGGACGTCCTTACCTTGTTCAAGCGCTAAACTCAGGTAGTTTTTTGCTTTTTCAATGGCTGGGATCATGGAGTCGCCGAGTGCGAGTTGTGCGGCAATCGCAGCGGAAAGCGTACAACCTGTTCCATGCGTATTGCGGGTTTCGATGTAGGGCGCTTCAAATACAGATCTTATCCCTTTTGAAGTAACATATACGTCCTGAATCACTGGACCAGTAAGATGACCACCTTTCAAAAGCACTGCCTTGCATCCCATCCCAACAAGGAGTTCTGCAGCTTCAAGCATCTCTGCTAAGGAAGATATGGGTATACCACACAGCAAGGCCGCTTCATCCAGGTTAGGTGTAAGTAAATCTGCGGAAACAATCAATCCAGCTTTCAAGGCCGCGATCGTTTCATCTAAGATCAACTTGTGCCCGCTGGTCGAAACCATGACCGGATCGAAGATCACCGGTACACCGGTATAATTCTTTAGGGTCTCGTTGATTATGTTTGCCAGTTCTGGCGTGTGTACCATACCGACCTTCACCGCCGCAGGTTTAATGTCGTCCATGACCGCTCGAATCTGGGCCGCTACAATTTCTGGTGGAATGCTGTGAATGCCATGCACACCCAAGGTGTTCTGAACCGTCACCGCTGTGATCGCGGAAGTACCATAGCAGCCCAGCGCAGCAAAGCTCTTCAAGTCGGCTTGAATACCTGCGCCACCACCACTATCCGAACCTGCAATAGTCAGCACACTAGGATATCTGTATCTTAATTCCCTGTCTGCCGTCATGACATCAAACAATTATCCCAGTCCTTCCATACCGGTTCATACCCTTGGGCCCGGATCATGGTCGCAATTTCCTGAGGACTGCGTTCATCGGAGATTTCAAACTGCTCCAATGATTGCGGGTCAACCACATAGCCGCCGGGATTCGTCTTCGAGCCTGCACTCATTGAAGTGATTCCAAGTTTAAGCACATTGTTCCGGAAGTGTTCTGATTCCCTGGTGGAGATAGAAAGCTCAAGTTCCTCATTAAAAAGGCGATATGCACAAATAAGCTGCACCAGTTCCGTATCACTCATCTCTACCTTAGGCTCCAGCCCGCCACTAAAGGGTCTCAGCCTTGGAAAGGAAATGCTGTACTTACTCTGCCAGTATCTCTTTTCCAGGTAATTCAAGTGCAGAGCTGTAAAGAAAGAATCTGTGCGCCAGTCTTCCAGCCCAATCAAAACACCTAAGCCGATCTTATGTATACCTGCGGAACCGATCCTGTCGGGTGTTTCCAGTCGATAGTTAAAGTTCGACTTTTTCCCTTTGGGGTGATGTTTTTTATAATCTTCCTTATGATACGTCTCCTGATAGACCAGCACCGTATTTAAACCGAATGGTTTTAAGGTCTCATAATCCTGCTGATCTAAGGGCTGCACTTCCATGGCGATATGTGCAAAATGCGGCCGGATGAGCTGCAGCACACTTTGAAAATAAGCAACATCAACTTTCAGATGGTGTTCACCGGTAACCAGCAGCACATGGTCATACCCCATCTCTTTGATACGTGCAACTTCTTGCATGATTTCAATAGCGTTGAGGGTTTTTCGCTTGACCTTATTGTCATAGCTGAAGCCGCAATAAGTGCAGATATTATTACACTCATTGGAAAGGTATAGTGGCACATACATCTGAATAACCTTGCCGAAGCGCTTCAAGGTTAAGTCACGGCTTTGTTGTGCCATTTGTTCCAGAAAGGGCGCAGCTGCTGGTGAGATCAGCGCCATAAAATCCTCCAGTGTACGTTTCTTTGCCTGCAATGCAGCCTGCACGTCCACAACAGTCTTGCTATAAATGCTGGCTTTTACCTCAGCCCAGCTATAGCGTTCAAATAGGTCGACAAAACTATTCATCCAGAAAAGAAGTTAAGGGGCTGCTGGCAACCGCGTGTGTAACTAAAGGTGCAAGCCGCGCTTCATAGGCCATCCTTCCGGCTTCAACAGCCAGCTTGAAGGCTACGGCCATCTGCATGGGATTTGCGGAAACGGCAATAGCGGTATTTACCAACACCGCATCTGCACCGATTTCCATGGCTTTCGCAGCATCAGAAGGTGCACCAATGCCGGCATCAACCACCACAGGCACATTGCTTTGGTCGATAATGATCTCCAGGAAATCAATAGTTCGCAAACCCTTGTTGCTGCCGATGGGCGAGCCAAGGGGCATCACCGCAGCGCTGCCCACTTCTTCCAAACGCTTACACAACACCGGGTCCGCATGGATGTAAGGAAGTACGACAAACCCTAATTTCACCAGTTCTGCCGTGGCTTTGAGCGTTTCGACCGCGTCGGGCATCAGGTATTTCGGATCAGGGTGTATCTCCAGCTTGATCCAGTTTGTTTCAAGTGCTTCACGAGCCAGCTCCGCGGCGAATACCGCTTCCCGCGCATTACGAACGCCAGAGGTATTTGGTAACAAGTTTATATGTGGAGCATTCAGCCGCAGCATCAAATCATCCTGATCGGCATTGTTCAAGTTCACGCGCTTGAGCGCAACGGTAACCAGCTCTGAACCGGAAGCAATTAACGCTTCCTCCATAATGGCGGCATCATTAAACTTGCCCGTTCCGCTGAACAATCTTGAACCAAAGGTTTTATCTGCAATTTTTAACATCATTATCGATTTAAAGGATTCAAGTTTTGGTTTAATGCCTGCCTAAGCGAGGAAACTACAACTTCTGGCATATCGGAGCATGTTATCGCCGCCGATATGGCCACGCCGTACAAGCCAACTTCCAGGAGTGCGGGAATGTCCCCGGCAATCAAGCCACCAATAGCGATTACGGGAATATCAATTGCTGACTCTTGCAACTGCTTCATTATCGTTGTGTATCCAGGCATTCCCAATATGGGGCTGAGGTTCTTCTTGGTTGAGGTAAAGCGGAATGGGCCGAGTCCAACATAGTCTGCGCCTTCACTTACCCGCTGTACCACATGCTCAAAGGTGTTTGCCGTACCGCCGATAATCATTTCCGGACCAACAATACCCCGGGCAGCAACGATCGGCATGTCCGACAAACCAAGATGTAAACCATAGGCAGCTACCGCCAGTGCAACATCCGGATGATCGTTAACAATCAGCTTAGCACCATTTGCATCACAGAGCGCTTTGGCTGCAAAAGCCTGCTCCAGCATAAATGCAGTCTCGCGATCTTTAATTCGCAGCTGTATCCACTTGCAGCCTGCAGCAAGTGCCTTTTTGATGGCTGGCAGGTGATCTCCCACGCCATCAGGTTGAGATATGTAATGTAGTCTATCAATCATGTCTTAAGTTTTGTACCGGGTTTTCTAATTGTTTATGAATACAGTCTTGGATGCGTAAAAAATGCTCCACAGGGGAACCGGGTTTATTCCATATGGCGCCTAAGACGGCAACGCCATCAAAGTTCATCTCCATTGCCAGGGGAATATTGCCGTAATCCACTCCGCCCAATGCAATGATTGCGGGGGTGGCTGCCGATTTTGATAGGCGGAACTCAGGAGAAAGTGTCCCATGGTATCCGAGTTTAGATATGCTGTTAAATACGGGACTAAAAAAGACGTAATCAAAGACAGACAGCGTACACGCATGTTCTAGCTTGTGAATGGAGGTACTCAAACCCGTGCCACGTCGCTTCTGCGCTTCCAGTAGCTCTCCTTGTATCAGGCGTAAAGCTTCGGGATAATGTCTTCTATGCATTGAAAAACCATCGGCAAGCTCGTGCTGCTGATGTAGCACCACTTCAGACCTATAGCCCGGATCAATAGCACTGATCAGCTCAATCAATTTCGCGACGCTTGCATTGGGCTTACGCAGGTGAAAACGTTTCATCCCCGCAGCAAAAAGTTCATTGATCACCCTCGCCTCGTCCTGCAGGAATTCAGGACTCGATATCACGATCAGCTCCATATCAGCCGCCTTGGGTTGCCTTGATAATCATGACCTTGTCGCCCTGGACCAGCTTGCGCCCGGACCATTCGGATCTGGTAATCAGCTGTTGATTAATGGCTACAGCAATACCCTTGGCAGGTAAATTTGGCAACAGGTCCAACAAAGTTGCGATACTGCAGTTTTCCTGGATCTCTAAAGTTTCTTGATTTACGGTTACTTCCATCTTGTATAGCATTATACTTTAGGAATGGTCCCGCAGGAGGAAAGAAAGGCTACACGCATACGTGTTTCCATCACTTTTCCCTTCGGCAGTACGAACTGCATCAGGTTCAAAGGGTATTATCTCAGTCCTATCGGACACCCCTAAAGTTTTATAAATGTATAAATAAAAATTTCTTAAAACAGATCGTAATAAAAAATTGACGATTACCGTCTTCTACGAACAAGCACCTTAGCAATGCGCATATGCCGGTCTGCCTTCGCTTTCAACTGCTGATGGTGTAAGAGCCATCCACCTACCCCGCCAATCAGACTACCAACAGCAATATCTGTGAACCTCGCCGAAATTAACAGATCCGAATCTACAGTAAACAGGCTTCCGATGTCGGCCAGAAAGATCGTAAGCGGCGTAATGAATATACAGGCTAAGGCATAATGGCGCACGATCAGCATCTCAATAATGAATTGCAGGATCAGGATACTTACACATACGGATAACGGCTGCATATCGAACCTCAATAACACCCAGGTAAGCCCAAGCCCTACGACCGTACCCAACATGCGGTGAAAACTTCTTTGCCATACATGAGTCAGACTCACGCCCTGCATGATGGCCAACGACGAGATCGGCACCCAATATGGGTTATGGAAATCGAGCAGGTGTGGCACAAACAAGGAAAGTCCTGTAAATGCACCAATGGTGACCGACTCAGCTATTATAATGGTGTTTTTCTTTCCTGGAATAACCGACTGAAGCTTATCCTTGTATTTAGCGGTCATATACAGGCTGTACAGCAACGCTAGTGCACAGGCAAAAAGAACACCCAGGGCCAACAATCCTGCTTTAACCGGAATGGCCTCCAGGTCAAAGGGCTGGCAACTAGCCATGGCGGCAATCATGATGAAGAAGAAATTTCCCGGAGGGCCAAGCTTGAAGATGTTTGTAATCCAGTTTACAAAAAAGGCAAACACCGCCATCATGAGCGATGACAATACCGGATTGAAGCTGAACACCAAACCAAGTGAATAGCTCAGGATGAAGCCCAGAGAACTGAACAACATGGTACTTCGGCGATGCCGGAAATTTGTCGGCGGTAAATACAGAATGACCAATCCACCAAGACAAGACACGATGCCATATTCAAGATGACCTAACAGATAACCTGCAAGCAAGGGAAGACCGACACACAATGACGCTAACACCGGAACATGCCACAAACGCTCTGTCTTTTTCAGCTGGAAAAGCAGCTTAAGTTCTCGCTTGATGATGTTATTTAGGGTATCGGCCATGCCGCAAAAATACAATTGTTCTCCTAAAAACAGCTATGCTGACCCAATGGCGCCGATTGCTGGCCGCGGAATTGTAAAAATCTGGCACAATTGGTAGATTCGTCTGCTAACCAGATTTAACTATGCAGTTCAAGATCAAGTTCCTATCCACCCTTATTCTTGTTTTTTTCATACATCTGATGATCATCAAACAGCAGATCCTTGCCCAAACGCCCCGCTCAACTGCGGCAAAACCGCAGCTAGTATTATGGGATGATAAAGCAGCGACAGACTGGATGACGCAGGCTTATCCTATTGGCAATGGCAGAATTGGGGGCATGATCTTCGGCGGTGTTCAACAGGAACGTATCCAATTCAATGAGAATACGCTGTGGACAGGCGACGAGTCTGATCGTGGGATGTATCAGGCTTTCGGTGATATGCTCATCGATTTCGGACAGGGCAAGCCCAGTGGCCAGTCCGCTGACCGGGTGGATCACTACAGGCGTAGCCTGGATCTTGAAAATGCGGTACATGAAATTAGCTATACCCAGAACCAGGTTAAGTTCAACCGGACGTATTTCACAAGTTTTCCAGATAAAGTGATGGTCCTGAAGTTTGCTGCAGATCAAAAAGGTGCCTACTCCGCTGTCATTCGACTTAAAGATGAACATGGAAGTAAAGCCTCCATAGCGGGCCAGACCATAAGTTTTGCGGGGCGTCTGAATAATGGAATGAAGTACCAGGCAAGTGCCTTGATACAGGTGGAAGGCGGTAGTGGCAGTATTGTACCGGATCAGCAGGGTGGATCCGCTTTTAAAATCAGTAATGCAGATGGTTTTAGTATCATCTTTACGGCATCTACAGACTTCATCAATAAGCGAGATCAAAATTGGAAAGGCGAAGATCCTGCGGTCCAGAACAGCAGGGTTCTGAATGCAGCTGCAAAAAAGAAATTTCAAGCCCTGATGGCGAATCATCTGAAAGATTATAAACAGCTCTTCGCTCGGGTGAAATTAGACCTGGGCAGTAATCCCGGTCTAAGCCAAAAAACCACTGCTGCCCGTGTACTCAACTATAAGAACACCAAAGACCCGCAGCTGGAGAGCTTACTGTTTCAATATGGCAGATACCTGCTGATTGCATCGTCCAGAGCCGGTGGACTTCCGGCAAACCTTCAAGGGCTATGGAACAATAGCAATACCCCACCTTGGGGAAGCGATTACCACTCCAACATCAACATCCAAATGAATTACTGGCTTGCGGAGCCAACAAACCTTGCCGAATGTCATGTTCCCTATCTGGACTATATCAACAGCATTCGTGAAGTCAAAAAGATGCACACCAAAAAACAGTATCCAGGTGTACGCGGCTGGACCGTACGCACCGAAGGTAATCCCTTTGGTGGAGAAAGCTTCCTTTGGAACACGCCTGGAAGCGCCTGGTTTGCTCAGGCACTATGGGAACATTATGCCTTTAACAAGGATGAAAAGTACCTGCGTGAGTTTGCTTACCCCATTATGAAAGAGGTTGTTGAGTTTTGGGATGATCATTTGAAAAGAAGACCTGACGGCATCCTGGTTGCCCCGCTTGGCTGGTCGCCGGAACATGGCCCAACAGAAGACGGCATCTCTCACGATCATCAAATTATTTGGGACCTGTTTACCAACTACCTGGAAACCGCAGCTATTTTAGAAATTGATCAGGAATATGCCAAACGTGTAAGCGATCTGCGTGAACGTCTGCTGCCACCTAAGATTGGCAGATGGGGGCAGCTACAGGAATGGGAAACCGACCGTGATGACCCAACAGATAAACACAGACATGTGTCACACCTCTTTGCTCTACACCCGGGCAGGCAAATCAACACCACGGAAACACCTGAACTTGCACAGGCTGCAAAGGTTAGCTTACTGGCACGTGGCGATGCTTCAACAGGCTGGTCTATGGCATGGAAAATGAACTTCTGGGCGAGACTTCAGGATGGGGATCATGCATACAAGATCATGCAAAATTTCATTACCCCGGCTGGGGAAAAAGGCTTCAATTATAATGATGGTGGAGGAATCTATTCGAACCTATTCTGCGCACACCCACCTTTTCAGATCGACGGAAACTTCGGGTATACCGCTGGCATTGCCGAGATGCTTGTACAAAGTCAAACTCCAACCATTCAAATTCTACCTGCACTTCCTGTAGCTTGGCCTAAGGGCAATGTAAGTGGCTTAAAAGCCCGGGGTAACTTTGAGATCACCAATCTCAGCTGGAAAAATGGCAAGCTTACATCACTTAGCATCAAGTCACTTTCGGGAGGTTTGTGCCGTATAAGTTCAACAACAGCCTTAAAGAGCAGGATGGAAAACTTGCGTGCAAGAAGTACAGGTAAGCAGATCGAGTACAGCTTCGAAACTAAACCTGGCAAAGAATACCACTTTGTAGCGCTTGAGTAAGCCCTTCAGGACCTCCGCTCCTTGATAGCCTTAAAGAAAGCCTCCTTGAAGGCGTCGCCGATGGGAATCAGCTGGTTGTTTATGAATAAGCTATTGCCGTCGACCGTGCTGATTTTTCCAAATGGAATAATATAGGATTTATGTACCCGGATAAACTCGGTGGGTGGAAGCTGGCCTTCAAAATCCCGTAATGACTGGTAAGTGATCAAACGTTGTGTGCTCGTATAAACGGAGATGTAGTTCTTCAAACCCTCTATATATATGATATCTTTCAGATCAACTTTAATGAATTTGTTTTTGCTGTCCCCTTTTAGAAAAATATAATCGGTTGCGAAAGCAGTTCCGTTAGCATGCTCCGGTTCATTTTTTAATTTCGGTGTATCGCCCTCAAAAAGTTGTTTGGCTTTCATGATACTTCTGTAAAAACGATCATAGGGAATGGGTTTCAAAAGATAGTTTACTACATCATGTTCAAAGCCTTCTAATGCATATTGCTCATATGCCGTCGTTAGGATGACCTTACAGCTACGGCCACATATCTTTAAAAATTGAATTCCATTTAGCTCAGGCATTTGAATGTCCAGGAACACCAAATCCACTTCACCCGATTGCACCAGCTGAATGGCATCGAAAGGATTAGTTGTGGTACTTACAAGCTCCAGGCCGGGCGTTTTCCGGATATATCCCGCAAGGATCTCTGAGGCGTAAGCTTCGTCATCGACGGCAAGGCAGCGTATCATAGGCTAAATTTAAACAACAACATTAACTTAATGCTATGATCAAAGACGACGCATAATAGTTTTCATGTTTTTCAACGTTAAGTTCATGTTGATCAGGATAGATCAAATCAAGGCGTCTTTGAATATTAACCAGGCCGATACCACTCGAATGATCTTTCTGTCCAGGGTTGATCAAATTGGAAACCCTGAATTCAAGATGTTTCCCAATTATCTTTAGAGTGATCTCAACAGGATATTCAGGATTATTTACCACGCCGTGTTTAAATGCGTTTTCCACAAATGGAATAAGCAATAAAGAAGCGATCTTTTGCTCAGCAATGCCTTGTAAGCTGAACCGGACGTAAAAGGCTGGCTCAAAGCGCATCCTGAACAGGGCAATATAGCTCTCCAGGTACTCAATTTCTTTATGCAGCAGAACCATCCCATCAGGACTGTCCTGCAAGGTATAACGCATCAAATCAGAAAGCTTCAACACAGCATCTGCCAGCTTTTCGGAAACGGGAATGGCTAGTGAATAGACGTAGTTGAGCGTATTATAAAGAAAATGGGGGTTGATCTGGGACTTCAAGAATGCGAGTTCCGCTTTTTTCGCCTCCGCCTGCAGCAAGCGCTGATGCTTCTCCGTTTGGAACGCATTCACGACGCCCCAGGCTGCTCCCGCAACCACAATGTAGAAGCTTCCATAATAAACATTGTCCAAAATGTAATGCTGCAAACTGGTGTCGTCCGAGTAATTGTGAATACCGAAGACCGCACGGTAGATCACCTCTTCTAGCAGATAACGACAAGTTACAAATACAAAAAAGGCAACCAGCAAACCGCCGATCAACTGCGGCACTTTTCCTCGCCGCATATACCGGGGATACACCCATAGGTAACAGATATAGAACTGAATCACCTGCACGAGGGATATCGACATGCCGAAAGCGATATCATAAAAGCTGAAATCTTCTTTGAGCAGGTAACTTCCATAACCATAAAGCAGCAGGACTGTCCAGCAAATAATGTGTATGGTTACGATGCTCAATTTCTTCATGATCTAAAACTATTGAAAGATCTCAAGAACTCCGCTTTTCTTATCCGAACATACCCATTTTATATACCAATGCCGCTATTTTGCAGCTTAAGTGCTGAAATCTGGAATATAGCGATTGGGATAATGTTCCAGCCATTTCGGATCATAATATTTTTCAGCCAGCAGACGAAGTTCATTTTTGAGACACAATCAAAATAAAAATGAACAATATGAAAACAAACATCTGCATCTTTTTAACTTTTATCGCCCTGCTTTTTAGTAAAGGCATAGTTGCACAAACGACGGAAATCCTTGTGCTGGGCTCGGACCATGAAAATAAACCGGGTGCGGAAGACTACGACATGGTCGTACGAAAACTGACCAACTTCAAGCCGGATATGGTTTTTGGTGAGTACCTCTCCCCTGCGGACTACGAAGCACTTGAGCCGGGAACCTGGGCATTCCAAGGCATGAAGAAATCGAAAGAGTTCATTGCAAAGACCTACCGACAAACACCAAAAAACCTGAACAAGAAAATCCAGGAAGCCCAAAGCGCATTACAAAAGTTTCCTTACCTGCACAAAGTCAGGATGGATCTTACAGCCTGGTACATCATGCAAAGTGACCGTGGTAATGCCGATTACCAAATCTACCTGATAGAACATGAAATGAAAAAGCACTTTGGTAAATCAGAGATGGCCTACTATACTCAACATTTCGGCAATTTGGACAGTCTGAAGAAGCTGCGCCTTTACCGCCCATTAAGTGAGTACACCAATATCTACTTCCCCTTGCTGTATGGCTTGAAACAGAATCAGATTTATCCGATGGATTGTCAGAAGTACGACCGTCCCTGGTCTGAGGCATGGGCAAAAGCTGATTCCGCGTTCAAAGTGCTTAGAACGAAGGCTAAAGCTGACACCAGTTCAGCAGAGGCGAAAACCTACGCAGCAATTATCAAGTATTCGAACCTGACACCGGAAGACGAAAAGCACATGACCAAATCTCCTTACTACAATATGGCGCATCCCAGATATGCGGAGTTAAATGATGCGTGGAACTTTTATGGCGGTAGCCACTTTTACGGTTGGGCAGGCTTCCCGGATCAGCATGTTAAAGACATGTTTGCTCAATGGACGCTTAGAAATGAAGGGATGTGTGCGAACGTACTTCGTCAGGCCAAAGCCAATCATGCAAAAAGGGTGATCGTTGGCGTCGGTGCAGGGCACAGGAAGCTTATGGAAGATATCCTGGCAAAAGATCCAAACGTAAAGATTGTGAGTTTTCTCGATCTGGCTCCGGCTGCCAATTGAAAAAACATTGATTAGCTCCTATCTTTGCATCAGAGATATTCAGGATATTGAGTTTTAGGTGACAAGTACAAAAATGCATAATAACAGCTTATGAAATTCTATTCACGTAAGGGCTTTTCGATGATGGCCATTAGTAGCTTCTTATTGTTTTTAAGCTTGTTCTGCTTAGTTGATGAGGCTTATATACCCTTTGTGGTAATACTTGCCACCTTGTTTTACTTACTATGGACAATCTTTGATACCCATTACGTGATTTCGGACAATAAGCTGCACTACAAATCCGCGCTGCTTAAGGGTTCGATCGAAATAAGCAGCATTGTTGAAATCAGAAAAAACAAAACAATGTTTGCAGGTTTAAGACCAGCTACTGCAAGCAAGGGAATAATCATAAGATACAATAAGTGGGACGACATCTACATGTCGCCCGCTAATGCCGATGCTTTCGTTCAAGCTCTAATGGCTGCCAATCCGGCAATTAAGGTGCGGTAAAACCAGTTTTTTTGCATTAGTACAACGATTCTATTCCAATTGAATTGGCCGATTCTTCGGATATTTTACTTGGTAAATCACTTCGAGCTCCTTCTTCTCGTTAGGTTGCAGCTGTAGCTTCCAGGTTAACATACCTGAGTTCGCATCCAAATCGGCATTGGAAAGTTCCAGCTTCTCAACGGATACCTCACTGCTGGTGGAAACCGGTATTTGATCTTCCACATGCAGCGTTACAGGCACAGCTTTCCTGCTTGAGATCTGATAAGCAAAGGACCTGGTTGCCCGCATATTCGAGCCGATCGCCGATTTACTGTTCTGATCTTTCTGCTGAATACGTTTTACAATTAGATTTTTGTCTACACCCAAGGAAACGGTCAGTGTGTCACTAGCTTGCTGTACATCAATCAAAGTTTTACCTAGAAAAGCACCCTCGAAGAAAATGTTGGCTTCGCCGCTCATTAAATTGAGGTCCGTTATTCCCGTCAATGAGGCATTCAAGTAAGCATCTTCACTCAGTTTTGGAACTGCATAATAATTGTAATCCGTTGCTAAATGATGTTCCGCAAGTTCCACGGTCAATTGCTTTCCATCGCTGAGCATGGTATAAGGCTGCGCAACTTCAAACTGAACCGTTGTTTGGTTCTGCTGAACCGCTACTTGTAGCGGAATGGAGCCCGGAACATTGGATTTCCCCCGGATGGCTAGGCCCGGCGCTTTCCCCTGCAGGGAGGCAAGTTCCGGTGAAGTACCCTTGGCGCCGTAACCAACAACTACGACCTCGTTTAATGAAGCGGTAATTGGCTCAAGCTGCACACTTGCTACGGCTGCTGTGACCGGACGTTCGATGGTCTCGTAACCTACAAAGGCATACTCCAGAGAAGCATTTCCCGGAGGAATCTGTATGGCGTAATCGCCATTTGCATCAGAGGTGGTGCCAATTGACGTTCCTTTCACCCGTATACTTACTCCGGACAACGCTGAGCCATCCTGCATATCCGTTATCCTGCCACTTACCCGGTTTATATTAGATGCTGGGGCATAGGATGATGTGTTATATCCAATTTGATACGGCTTCAATGTAGGTTTGTTTCCTCCCCGCGAAGGGTCGCCGGAGGAAAGCACCAATTTTACATTCTTCCATGCTTCCCCACTCTGTTGACTGATGTTCGCGCGATAAATTAAATCCACCGGCTCATTTACAGCCCTTGCGCGGATGTCGTAAGAAGGGTACCAGCGTGCATTTTTAATAAGATAAGTGATTCTGAACGTTCCGGCAGTTGGCGCCTTTGCATTCACTTTTACGACAATATCACTGGTGTTGTTCCTGTTCTTGTCCCTAAGTTCATTACTTTGCTTCTGCAATTTTGAAATATCTTCGTTAAGCCGCTTAATCGCTTTCTCATTTTCCAGTTGCTTTAACTTGTTTTCTGTCAATCTTGCTCGTTGAAATTCAAGCAGCTGCTTCAACTTATTTAGGTCAAGTCCTGCTCCCCCGGTTCCTACACTCTGGTTAGCAGCCAGCAGATCCTCTTCTTTCTTCAGGTTGAGAATGTTGTTTTGTTTGATATCTACCTGGTCATTCAGGTCATTCAGCCTTTGTTCAAGAATTTTTATCTCCTCATTGGCTTTCTGTTCATTCAGGTAGTTATTTTGGCGACCAACAGAAAGAATGCTGAAGTTCCCTGCGCCTTTCACCTGGATACTCTGTTCTTCGATCTCTGGTGAAAGATCATGAAAGACAATACTAGATGTTCCTGCCGGGATCGTGGCCGTTGAGGTACGTTCAATTTGTGCACCATCCAGAAAAACAATGACTCTTTCTATCTTAGAATCCGAGGTTAGTGACCTATCCTGTGCATAGTTCAAAGAAAAAGCAGTGGAGAGAAAAAGCGTGAGCGCTATTCGTAAATTCATTCGCTTGACGTTAATGTTTGACTAGCAAAGTAGGAAAAATCGTCGATATCACCTAACGTTGTACCTCTTGTAAGGCATGGTGATCGGGACTTTTCAAGGTACTTATGCTTCCCTTTGCTGGCCAGGTTTATTCAGATATCTGGCTAGAATAAACATCAGTACACAGGAACCTAAGGCAAGTACGAAATAACCGTAACTGAGGTTCAGCTGATCTTTGGCCGGAAATACGTCAATGATTTTGTAACTCAGGAAGGAAACCAGGATATATACAATACCTCCAGTAAGCCCGCCAGAGATTCCCGCATTTTTAGGAAACCTGGTGAGGCAGTAAGCGAAGTAGTTGTTGTAGGTATAACCTGCGCCAACATGAATCAGAAATGCGAAAAACAACAGCGTATAGAGGTTCTCCAAGTAGCCGAGGCTCAAAATCATTAATATCGTATATGTTAACTGCAAGCCAACATTGACCAGCATCTTCTTCAGCATCGGACTTTTTATGGTCGCTTTTCCGATGAAACCACCAACCATCCATGCGAAGCCAAGAATGAGCGAACAATAGCCTGTCACAATAGGACTCATCTCAAAGGCATGCTCAATGATAAAGGGTCCGGACATGTTGTAAACCATCACCATAGAATACGCCAGGCCCAGCATCACAATGCCTAAGGTAAAGCTCGCTGTCTTAATCATTTCGCCATAGATCTGAATAATTTTGCGGATCCGGAATTCCGTTTGCTGACGAATCGTTTCACCGCTAAAGATCAGCTCAAGCACCAGAATTATCGTTGCAAAGGCAGCAAGAAAATAGAAATTTGATTCCCAACCGAAAAAGTTCTGCAGATAGCCACCTAAAAATGGTGCGATAATCGGTCCCGTAGACCAAACGATCGTAAATATGCTGAGATAAGCCTTCAGCTGATCACCGGAATACACGTCTACAAAAAACGCCCGTTTGGCCACTACGATACTTGCAACGGTTATCCCCTGTACAATTCGCATGAGGTAAATGACATAGATGTTTCCGGTATTGGAAATGACGAAACAGGAAATAATAAAGAGAATTAATGCTCCAAGGCTGATGTTATACCTCCCGAAGCTATCGACAATACTGCCGACAAAAAGCTGCCCGACCCCGTAGCTGATCAGGAAGAAACTTAAAGTAAGCTGAACCTGTAAGCTGCTCACACTTAATGCAGCCTCCATAGAGGGCATTGAGGGAATATATATATCGGTTGCAAAGCCCGAAAGTGGCAATAGTGCAAATGCCAGGATGGTGGCGATCCCCTGATTTCCTACTTTTTTATCGGAAAGTATCTTCATCGTTGTTTTCAATTGACGGCAGACTAAAATGAAGTCCACAAAAAAAGCCTTCCAAATTGGAAGGCTCTAGAGCGAAAGACGAGATTCGAACTCGCGACCCCGACCTTGGCAAGGTCGTGCTCTACCAACTGAGCTACTTTCGCATGATTTAAACATCTCCGATGTTCCGGTCTTAAGTTGACCATAAAAAAAGCCGTCAATTAAAACAGCTTTTTAGTACTCAGAGCGGGAATCGAACCCGCACGACTTTTAAGGTCACAGGATTTTAAGTCCTGCGTGTCTACCAGTTCCACCATCTGAGCAGGCTATTAACCTTCTAAATAAATGCCTCCTGGTAGGAAGACATTTAGAGCGAAAGACGAGATTCGAACTCGCGACCCCGACCTTGGCAAGGTCGTGCTCTACCAACTGAGCTACTTTCGCATTTTGTAAAACATCTCCGATGTTTTGTCCCTCTGAAACGCTTACTTTTTTAATGTGCTTCGTTCCGTTTGGGATTGCAAATATAGTGACAAAACATTTCCTGACAAGTTTTTTCTTAAATAATTTAGAAGTTTATTGTAAGTTATTGTCTTTCAGGACAGATAAAATCACATCACTTTCAAAGCCCTTCCGCATCAGATAAGTCATGAGCTTATGCTTCCTTTTGTATGGGTCTTTCTCGGTGATCGTTCGCAGTTTTTTCTCTGCAGCAGCCTGTATCACCTGTAGATAATCATCGTAATTGATGCTGTTTAGCGCCTTAGTAATCATACGATCTGGCACTTTACGTAACTTCAAGCCTTGCTTGATCTTAATCTTTCCCCATTTCTTGATGTTGAACTTGCCAGACACATAGGACATGGCGAAACGTTCTTCGTTTAGAAAGTTGGTCGTGATCAGTTCAGAGATGATATTCTCGACATCTGCTGCATGCAGGCCCCATTCATAGAGTTTATTCCTGATTTCCTGCTGCGCACGCTCCTGGTAGGCACAATAATGCTCTGCCTTCATCAGCGCTGCTTTTTTATCTAATATAACGGGCTTTCTCTCTTCCAAAGTTGCTTATAATAAAAAAGCCATTAAATCTTCATTCAATGGCTTTCGATGTTTATTCTCCGATACGATTATCTTGATCTTCTTGCTTGTGTTCCTGCAAATTCGATTGTAGAAGCGAAAAGAATCAGGCCGATACCGAAAACGATAAATCCGCCATAAACCAAGCCTGCAGCGGCATTCAAGCTACTCGCTGAATCAAATATGCTGCGGTGATTGGAAGCTGTTAAAATAAATCCACCTGCGATTATCAATAATCCTAAGACTGTGATGCCTAATCCTAATGTTTTTTTCATCTATTTAAAATTTTCTCTGGTTGATGAAGCGATTTCTATTTGTTGCTACAATGGGCAAATATATAAATTTTAGCTGGCCATGAAAATCAGAAGCCATTAATTTATAGAAACAAATAGTGTTCCAAGACAGCAGGAAAAGTGTAGGCCTGGCTTGGGATAGATCGCACATCAAACCCACATGAAACCCAGATCGAACGCACATGGACCGCAGCCCAACTGTGCGCCTGATCTGGCTTTGCCCTTGGTGCCTTTTGTACCTGAACTGCAGCTATAATGTAACTGTTCTTAAACTAATATCCTTTCAGTTACATTGTTTACTTTATTTTTCGTATTTTACAACATACAATTAACGCTCAGATGGCCAAATATACAGAAGGAATCACCGGCGCTTTCTCAGGGAAAGTAGGCCCGGTTGTGGGATCAAGCCGAAATGGGGTCCCCTACATGAAAAGCAAAGGAAATGCGCGTACAAGCCTGGCGACGGGTGCGGAGCTTGCAAACAGGAAAAAGTTTTCAGCAGCACATGCTTGGTTAAAACCATTATTACCGCTTCTGAGGGTAGGCTTTAAAGGATATTCTCAAACATCTTACGGCTTTAATGCGGCTAAGTCCTATCTACTGAAACATGCGATGGAAAATGGTCAGGTGGTACCGGAAGAAGCAAAGATCAGCAATGGAGATCTTCCACAATCAGCTGGTCTTTCCGTAACCTTGCAGGACTCGTACAAACTACAATTCCACTGGTCGCCGGATTACATGGACGGCACCGACCCGAAAGATCAACTGATGACACTTGCCTATCATCCGGAAAGTTCGACAGCACAGTACGTGGTGCATGGCGCTTTCAGGGAAACCGGAGAACAAATCCTTGCCCTATCGCGTGATTTCATCGACAAGACTGTACATATTTATGCCGCATATATTGCTGCAGACCGTAATCGCCAATCTGATAGTATTTACCTTGGGCCAATGCTCATCACTTAAGCTAGAACTTGCAGAAAGTTACTTGCCGAACTGGGCGAACAGCCGCTTAGCTTCTTCCGCAGTGATCGGCATCACCGTACCATGGCGTGGATGAAAATCCATGCTTACCCCATTTCCGATCACTTCGAAATGTTCCAGATCCTTGCTCCTGCACAACTCATATTTGCCCTTCCGATAAACATCATACATCAGGATCCATTCATTCGAATTGTTCAGCTTGAACACATCTGCCCCTTCAACCGCTTCTGTGGTTTGATGCAAGTTCTTGTTCTGCCAAACGTAACCGCTGGTAAGCTTATCGGACACCGCTTTTTGGATGCCGTCTCCATGTGCCTCAGTTTTGAAGAACAAATGGTACTTTCCATCTTTTAAAGCAATGGTACCATCTATACAGGCACCGTCGCCGGGTTTGAAGAACAATTGTTTCGGCTCCGTGCTTAAGCCGCTGAAATCTTGGTTGGCATAGGCATAGTAGATCTTGTCTGGCCCTTCACCAAAGCGCATGGACCAGTAGATCATGTACTGCTTTGTTTCCGGATCATAGATGGTTTGTGGCGCCCAAACACGATTGATCTCCGCAAATGCTTCAAATGTTTTGGGAATATTCACTTTGCTTGATGTCCAGTTGATCAGGTCCGTCGATTTCAACAACACCATTCCATAGTTCGGACCCCAGTCATTTACCGCGACATGCATGTCTGTCGCGACCATGTAGAAAGTTTTACCATCTTCCGCACGCAGAATATGCGGGTCACGAAGTCCACCGGTTACGCTGTGTGCCGATGAACTGATCACCGGCTGATCGTCGTTTAAAGCTCTATACGCCAATGCATCGTCACCCAATGCGAAATGTACGGCCTCCTCTCCTTTTCCGTTGCCCGTAAAGTAAGCGAAGAGATAAGCTGCAGGTTTTTCGGTCTTTAAGCTAGTGGACTTATCGCCGCTGGTACAGGCCTGCAATAGGGCGCTGAGGCAAATGCAACATACCTGTAGCAGGAAAAAACCGGAACGGAATGATCTTAAAAGCATATTATCTGAACTGTGGTGTTAAAGCTTTGCGCTAGCTAAACCAGCCGATCACCCATTCACCCACCTTGATCAGACCGTATACCAGCAAGGCCAAGATAAGCACAAGAACGATTAACGCAATGATTATGGTGTTTTTACCACTGCCCTGGTGTTTTCCTTCGACAAAATATTCCTGCATCAGGCGCAGGTTCCGGGTATTGGATTTGAAGTAGAAATCGAAAATATGCCCGATCACCGGGATCGGCCCGATAATGGAATCAACAAGAATATTGATGGACATGAGGACCACCACCTTACTGCTGGCACCATTGCGGGCCATCGCCAACAACATACCCGCCGATATCAAAAAGCCCGTCATATCCCCTACAACCGGGAACAGGTTGATGATCGGATCAATACCAAAGCGGAACTTTGTGCCGGGCAGCCTAAACTGCTCATCCATCAAATACGAAACTGACTTTATCCAGCCTGTTCCAGGTCTATTTGGTATTCCGCTTTGATATGGATTTTGCGCCATGGCTTATTTTTTGAATTCGCTGATGTCGACGATTGCATTATCGTCTACATACTGCAGGAACTCAATTCCTTTGCCATTTTTCTTCCAGGTGTAATTATTTTGAATCCATTTGTAAACATTGGTCATATTCCTTGGCGCTTTCGTCGGCAGTGCCGCCGTGTAAACGCTGCCTGTAGGGTAATGAACCTGGTAAAAGGAATCCTGTGTCAGAAATACGAGCGTTGTTTTATCTTTTGACTGCAAAAAGAATTTTCCCTGAATGCGTTGGTTTTCCTGCTGACGTGGGATTTGGTACACCCGGGCATTTACGGTTGTCACAAATACATCGTTATTGATCAGGTACCCTGACTTGCCCACGCGAATCATACCATTCGTAAATTCCTGATCATTCGCCCCGTTGGATGCGCGGTAAAGACTTACGACTTCAACTTTGCCATTATTTGCCGACAACAGAAAGAACGGCGCCTCTGTTTTCAGACTTCCTTCCAACTGCACAAGTACACAGGTCTTCTGCGTATTCACAACTTCAGCAATACTGAAACGATCTTTAAGAAAAGTTTTATCTTTTTCATCAGGCTGTATCCTGATAAGGGTGTCCTTATATTTCACCTGGAAGGTCTCTTTAATTTCTGGCCCGGCTTGTTCTCCAGGAGCGGCTAAAACAACTTTGAAAACGTCCTCAGGATTTTTGGGATAATGGTTAAAGTCTTCGTTTTGCGTTAGCGCACGAGGTACATAGCTTTGTTCTTTAGGGCTGTTTTTACAGGCACAGAAACAAACAATAATTAAAAAGGCGTATAATCTAGTTTTCATATGGTGCCAAAAGTAATATTCAACACTTAAATCCTATATTTTATTTTTTAAAACTTCACCTTTAGCGGGTTGTTTTCTAAATAGATAACATAAAATTTTGTGCTATGAGATTTACCTATAAAGACCCGATTACCGAAAATGAGATCGAATTGAATGCAGAACCTGAAGATTATAATGGAGAACAGGGCCTGAGGATCATTTTTCCTGAGAAAGATTCTTTCGTAATGGTGCAAAAAGATGGAAGCTGGGATGTAGTGGATGATGAAGACATCAACCCGGCAATTGTAGAAGCTATCGCCAATGGATTGAAAACCCATTCGCGGTATACTCACCTAACCTAATAAAAACCAGAAAGTCCCGGCGTAAACCGGGACTTTCTTATTTAATTCTTTTAATTAATTCTATACAGGCCCTGCTATTATGGTATGGACACTTCCACAGACCAACTTTGTCCTCTTGAGCCATCAGCTGTCCATCCTCGTAAACGCCCCAAAACCATTCTCCGTTCTGCCGGTCCAATATGGACTGTTTCACAAAGTTCCAGTTCTTGCAGGAGATGGTAAGGAAGTCATGGCGACCGCTGATCTGCCAGGAATTATAAAAACCCACCATGGCTTCAGCCTGTACCCACCAATGCTTTTCTTTTACGATATGATTTGCTGAAGGATCTTTCTCGTACCACAAGGCACCATCATCATCCAGTCCTTCAAGGCAGGCATCAGCCATTTTTACCGCCAATTTTTTGATGTCCTCTGCCAGTTGATGATCGCCAATTACTTCCGCTGCTTCCAGCAACAACCAGGAGGCTTCAATATCGTGGCCGTAGGAAATGATGTTTGACTTGCTATTCCATCGCTCATCGAAAAATAAGCGCATCCGAGAAGTGTTGGGATCTATGATATGATGCTGGAAATCATTGAGCAGCCCGATGATCTGCGTTTTCAAGCCTGCATCGGGCCAAATGCGGTAAAGGTTGGTGAAAGCCTCCAGCACATGCAGGTGGGTATTCATCGTTTTCTTTTCGTTTGCATCCTTATTGCTCAACCTGAGGTCATCCATGTCCTGCCACTCGCGATTGAAAGCTTCCAGGTAGCCACCATGCTCGGCATCAAAGCTGTGCTTCAGCAAAACCCGGTACAAACGCAGCGCGTGATCTCTGATCACTTCGTCACCTTTCGCCAGAAAATATTCGCTTAAAGCGTAGATCGTAAATGCAAGTGCATAAACCTGCTTCTTGGTATCTAATGGCCGGCCTTGATAATCAACCGTCCAGTACACGCCCCCATATTCCTGATCGATGATATGATCAACGATGTATTGATATGCCCGGTCAGCAAGCCTTAGGTCATGAACTGGATTCAGGTTGTGTGCCGCAGCGAAGGACCAAAGAATCCTGGCGTTTAGTACTGCGCCTTTGGGCGCGGTACCCTCAACTGTATTAGCATTGGAGATCTTGCCATAAAAGCCTCCATTAACCTCATCCACCGTATGCTTGCTCCAATAATCCAGAATGTTCTGCAACTCAATAGCGAGCTCATCTTTATAGTCCTGCACGGTGACGCCTTTATTGTTCATCATCTTAGTTGATTTAATCAGCCAGCGCTTTGTTGTTATCGACAATCTTGATGATCGACTGCACTGAGGCTGCGGAGCGCAGGCCATCAGCCGGTGTGTTCATCACGTAGTCTAACAGCTTCGAAATGGTACTGGTTGCAACATGCATGCGGGTATCAGAAGAGGCATAATAGATGAATACCTTATCGTCTTCATCTCTGATCCAGCCATTGCTAAAAACCACGTTAGATACGTCACCGATCCGCTCTTCACCCATTGGAGCCAAGAAGTAGCCCCCTGGTTTATAGATCACTTTGGTTAGATCTTCAAGATCTGTCATGAACAAATATAATACATAACGCAAACCTGCAGCGGTATTACGTACACCGTGTGCCAGATGTAACCAGCCATGTTCGGTTTTTAAAGGCTCTGGTCCTAAGCCGTTTTTGGCTTCATACACCGTGTGATATTGTTTATTGTCGACGATACTTTCTTTGTCGATAACCGCATTTTCAATAGTATCGCTCAAGCCAAAACCAATGCCACCTCCGGTACCAGACTCAATGAATCCATCCTGCGGACGGGTATAGAAAGCATATTTTCCATTTACGAATTCAGGATGTAACACCACATTCCGTTGTTGTGGGGAAGGCGTTTTTAAATCGGCAAGACGCTCCCAGCTGACAAGATCCTTGGTGCGTACAATGCCGCATTGTGCAACAGCCATCGTTTGATCAAAAGCCGGTGCTTCAGGGTCCTTCCGCTCTGCACAAAACAGACCATAGATCCAGCCATCTTCATGGGCCGTTAAGCGCATGTCGTACACGTTTGTATCAGGCTCAGCTGTTTCCGGTATCACCACAGGCTTGTCCCAGAAGCGGAAATTGTCAATGCCATTTTCACTTTCTGCAATGGCGAAAAAGGACTTACGGTCTAGACCTTCCACCCGCACCGCCAGCACGTATTTGCCATTAAACTTCATTGCGCCAGCGTTAAACGCTGCATTGATCCCGAAACGTTCCAGTAGATAGGGATTGGTTTCCGGGTTGAAGTCATAACGCCAGTTTAAAGGTGCATGATCTCCGGTGAGAATTGGATTTTGATAACGGCTAAAGATGCCGTTACTACTTGGAATTTCTTTATTCGACAAGGTAATTAAGGCCTCGTGAGCTGCTTCTAATTCTTTTTGTCTTTTATTAAAGTCTGTCATATGATACTATTGGGATTCTTAATCTTCTAATTTGTTCCACCAGGTTCGTTTCAGGACTGCAATCAACACTGCGAGAACAGCAATGGTGATCCATAGTGGGATTTGCATATTTAAAATGAAATACATTGGCAGGATGGTCAGACAGAGCTGCGCAATAATACCGAGCACCACGTTGAACATATCCAGCTTAAAGCGTTTGTTTGCGAGAAACGAGGGGTCTTCAGCAACAACTGCTGCATGGACAGGGCCCCAGAAACCCCATGGACGTACAGTCTTGTAGAAGGACTTCAGTACCTTCATGTCCGTTGCTGCTGTTGCATAGGTGCCAATGATGCTTCCTGTGAGTGAAAGCACGAATAACAGTGGCCACCAGTATAGCGGTAAACCAGTGGTGAAGTATGGCATCAATAATGCTGCGACAATTCCTACGGCCATGCCCCAGAAAAATCCGTTTGCATTGAAACGCCACCAGTACCACTTTAAACAGTTGGAAGCAACGTAGCCACCATACAGTCCACCAACAATCCACTGCAGGATGTCATTTACATTGTTGGCCATCAGGCCTAGTCCGATCCCGATGAACACCACGGCTACCCCCACGATGTAATTCATGGAGATCACTTTCCTGGTACTAGCATTTGGATTGTAGTATTTTAGATAGATATCGTTTACGATATAGGCCTGAGCAGCATTCAGCGTTCCACTAAAAGTCCCCATGAATGCACCTAAAAGGCCGGTAAGTACCAGACCTAAGACGCCTGTAGGTAGAAAAGTATTGATCGCGGCAGGTAGGATCATTTCGAAGTCTGTCATGCCACCCGGGCCTTTCAGGTTCAATCGGTCATAGTACAACAACGCCAGCACCGTTAGTCCAATGACCATGGAATAACGGATTGGAAGCAAAATAATGCTTACAAAGCCGGTCATCTTGCTGGCTTCCTTTGGACTTCTGGTACTTAAGACCTTCTGCATATCGTAGTTTGGCGCAGGTCCGGCAAGCGAAGCAAACACCCCTTTAAGCAACATCATGCCGAAGAAAAGGCTGAAAAGACTGAAACCGTCTTCCTCAATTTTTTTGTTTGCATCTTCAGCGATGCCGGTCCAATCCAGATCCAGCCTCCATCCAAAAAATGGGTTGTGCCAGCCTTCGGGAACATTTAGTGTTTGTCCATCCAAATGCGACATGGCAATTACGGCGATAGACATACATGCAACCGTCATGATTGCGTATTTGATCATATCACCCAGCACAATGCTGTGAAGTCCGCCCAGGATCGAATAGAACATTGCAAACAAGGTAAAGGTGATACCATAAACATGTGGCACGTACTTCGGTGCAACATCAAAAGGCACGTAGGCTTTGACTAGATCCCAGGGAATAAAGATTTCCATGAATTTACCCAGGCCGATGAATCCGTAGGCGAGAAATCCGAAACAGCTTAACAAGGCAAATGCGATCACCACAATGTGTGAGGCGGTAACACCTTTCCCAGTTAAGCCAAAACGGGTTTGCAACCATTCTGCTCCCGTGTTGGCATTACTTCTGCGCAGCCACTTACTGAGGAACATCATCATGAAGACCTGGTTGAAAACCGGCCAGAGCCATGGAATCCAGATGCTCTTCAATCCATAAACAAAACATAATGCAACCATCCACATCGTACCACTGATGTCGAACATGTCTGATGCATCGCTTAGTCCCAATTTATACCAGGGCAGTGATTTGGAACCCAAGAGGTAACTTTCCTTATCAGTCTTGGCTTTCTTACGATACCAAAAGCCAATGAAAATCATTGTTGCCAGATACAGCAACAGCATAGAAATATCAATTAATTGTAGGTTCATACGGGTTTGGATGCTATGGAACTAAGACTTGATTACCAGGCGTTTGTTTAGCCTCAATGATTGGTCTTGATCCAGGCTTGTCTGCACATTCAAAAAAAAGCGCGAGAGGAATGGTAAGTTGTTGATCATACAGAATTCGGTTATTTGGTATAGGGGTCTAAATTAGAGATCGAAGTTACATGCATGGTAATACTATTTTAACCAATTCACATCGATATTTTTAATGGGAGCTCTTATAATCGTGTTGCGTATTCGTCATGGTTAAAAATTTTTATTTTATTTGTACCAATGATCTTTTAACCAGGAACAGATTACTTCTAACCAAACTGTATGAACAATATCATCAAAGAGATCACTCCGCTTACCCAAAATGATTGCTTTACCATTTTTTCGAGGGTAAAAAGTGAGTTTAACTTCCCCTTGCATTTTCACGAAGAATTCGAGTTGAACCTGATTGTAAATGCAAAAGGGGCCAAACGCATTGTTGGAGATAATGTTGAAGAAATTGATGACCTGGAACTGGTACTTGTAGGACCTAACTTATCGCATGTTTGGCTCAGCCATAACTGCACAAGTGAAAATATCACGGAAGTCACCATCCAATGGCACAAAGACTTGTTCGACGACAAATTCCTGAAGCGGAATCAGCTGAGCTTTATTCGCAGGATGTTTGATCGCTCGGTAAGAGGCATATTATTTCCAAGAGCAACAGCAGAGTCCGTTGCAGCCCGGCTACTTGCGATCAATCAGATGCAGGGCTTTGATTCGGTGTTGGAATTGATGAGCATTCTGCATGAGTTAAGTACTTCGAAGTCCATGCGTATACTCTCCGATGTAACCTTTAACAACGCGCAGGTTCTGAATTATAACAGCAGGAGAATTGATAAAGCTTATGAGTTTATGAATGCCAACTTTCACAAGCCAATTTCACTGAAAGATTTGGCTAAGCTGGTAAACATGACTGAGGTAAGCTTCAGCCGCTTTATCAAAAAACGAACAGGCAATACTTTCATTGACAGTTTAAATGAGATTCGTTTGGGTCATGCCACCAGAATGTTAATAGAGACCACCCACTCCATTGCAGAGATTTCCTATAACTGCGGGTTCAATAATATCTCAAACTTCAACCGCTTTTTCAAGAAAAAGAAACATTGCACGCCTAAGGAATTCCGGGAAAACTTTGCCGGAACCAGGGTATTTATATAGCAGCTATAAACAACGAAGCGCCCTGCGACTAAAATCAACCTTCGGTTGAGACCAGTTGCAGGGCGCTTCGTTTTGAATTATCGGAAGGCTATTTTGAATGGAGTTCAATCAGCTTCGCACGAATATACTGACCGGCAGGTGTAAGCTCCGCCATGCTCCATTTGCCTTTTGTATTTGCGCCAGGCATCAGGATTGCGGTAGTCTCTTTCTTATCCGTGATGTTCCAGTTTGCCCAACTTAACTGGTTTTTTTCCATCCAGTTCATCCATTTGGCATTTCTTTGCTGATCAAAAATACCATCTCCATTGGCCTCGCCTACCCCCCATTCTGTTACAAACAGCGGCAGTTTCAATCGGATGGCCTCATCAGCCCTGGCCATTAAGCCTTCCTGGTGATTATTGTCTGAGGCATAGAAGTGGAAAGAATAAGCAATATTGTTTTGACCCGTAATCGGATCTTTTGCTGCAACATCGACATGCTGGTCCCAAAAAGGGCTACCAACCACAATGATGTTCTTTTGATCGTACTTGCGGATCACTTTGATGACTTCAATTGCATAATTCTTTATGGTAGGCCATTCTTCTTTCTCTGGCTCATTCCAGACTTCATAAATCACATTTGGTACACCGGTATAGCGTTGAGCCATTTTAGCGAAAAAAACCTTTGATTGCTGAAGATTTTTATCCGCGTGATGATCGTGCCAGTCAATAAGCACATACAGGCCTTTCTTAATGGCCGCATCCACGACCCCAGTGACCAGCTTTTCCTGTGCCACGGGATCTTTCAGGTAACCACTGTCTGGCTCTACAGCCATGGAAACCCTTAACAAACTGATCTTGAAATCATCTGCCAGCCAGTTCACGACATCAGGGTTGTAGTACTTCCGCCCAGCCCAGATGCTCCAGGAGAGGCTTATACCATGCAGTTGTGGCGCTTCATCCCTGCTGTTCAGCATTAGGCCATTTTGAACTTTAAGTTGACCGTGTTTGGAAACCGGTGTTTGCGCTTGAAGGGATATACTAGAAAGGATAAAAATTGCGGCACTAACTAAGGTTCGCAAGAAGGAAACGGTATTGACTTTCATATTTTAGCAGCTATAGGTGTTTATGGTTGGATATCTAGCCTGTAGATGTTGCCTTTATTACCTGCCAGAAGAACCAGGTTGCCCGACTTTGCTTTGGTAACGGCATTGATATTCAGGTCGGAGATCTTTTTCCAGGTCTTACCGCCGTCGGTAGATGCGTCCACTCCTGAAGAGCCTGCAGCGATGCAGGTGCTTTGGTTTACATATATTACCGCAGAGCGATAACCGGATACGGAGGTCTGCGGCTTCGACCAGGTTTTACCTCCATCTGTGGTGTACAGTGCATTGTTCGTACTTTCCTGGTCTTTCAGATAATCACCACCAACCACGATCCCGTTCTTTGCGTCAAAGAAGTCGATCGAGAAAGCACCGGTACTGTTCAATCCCTGGATGATTGGGTTTGAATAGCGCTTCCAGCGTTTGCCGTAGTTTGAAGAATAGTAGATGTTGGCTTTTGCGCCACCTGTCGCGATCCACACTTTACCATTTTCTAAGGTCTTGATGGTAGAACCACTAGCGGCGAAGCCAGCTTCACCCATCGCCATTTTGTATTTTAATTTTGAGGAGATATCGTCCCAGCTTGCACCACCTGTACCGGTGTAGAGAAGCTGTAGTTTCCCTTTGATCGGGTCACCGAAAATGATCCCGCGGTCTGCATTCCAGAAATCCATACCATCGAGGAAGATGGCGGAATCCCTATTCACATAGGATTGTTGCCAGTTCTTTCCGCCGTCTGCGGTATGCAGCACAAAGGCAGGTGAGCCTGCATTTACAATAATGGCTTTCTGGGCATCAAAGGCTTCAATATCACGGAAGTCGAGGCTGTCGTAGCCAGCAGGTTTGGTCCAGGTCCAGCTTTTACCTCCATCCAGGGTTCTACCTACATGACCGTTGCTACCGCTCACCCAGGCTACCTGATCATCTACAACGGCAAGGCCGCGAATACTCGTGTTTGTACCACTGTTTAAAGGCACTAAGGTAAACTGTTGTGCTGTGGCGATAAAGGGAAATAAAAGAAGGATTAAAAAGGCTCTCATGATTTAACTTTTTTCCAGACTTCGGTTCTACCGATAATTGATATGCCAATATATCCACGGATGTTGAGATCACCGTTTCCTTTCTGGCTGATGTTGCAGCTATAGGTCTTGCCAGACTTTGGATCATAGATTTTGCCATCGCTCCATTTGCCATCCTCATAGACGAAGTCCTTTAAGATCTCAAGGCCTATCACAGATTTTGTGCGCAGGCTTTCGTCGGGATTCCGAAGGTCCGTTTTAGTATTCCCTTTTTCATCCTTAGGATTTTTAAGCCAGACGATCTTGCCATAGAATTTCTCATTTTTTTTGTAGATGTCGACATGGGCTTCACCGGAGGAGTTCACCCAGCGACCAACAATGGCATCCTTAGCCTGCGCAAAGCAGGACAGCGTGATGGTAACGAATAACAATAGGAGCGTAATCTTTTTCATGTAATTGATCTAAAGCGTTTAGTTGGATGTAATATAAATTAAAGAAAGATATGAAAAAAAATATTATGGTCAATTTGGTACCGGCAGCGCAAACCAAAAGGTTGAACCCATTCCAAGCACACTTTCCACATCAATCTCGCCGCCATGCACATTAATGATCTCAGCACAGATGTACAATCCAAGCCCAAGACCTGGCAACTTGTTCATATCAGGAGATTTAACACGAACAAAACGGGTGAATACCGACTTCTTCATATCATCAGGTATGCCCATGCCCTGATCCTTTATCCTGATGTACACACGGCTATCGATTTGTTCACAGCTTACATGAACGCTGGCTTTTCCTGGTGAATACTTCACCGCATTACTTAAGAGATTTAAGATTACCTGTTCTATACGGGATTCATCCCCGTTGACCATTACTTTACCTGACGGTAAACTACAATCTAGGAAAGCTTCAGGTTCTGCAGCTTTAAATCCTTCAACACAATCGTGCAAACAACGGACAATATCAAAAGGCTCCATGTGGCAATTTAGTGCACCTGCCTTAATCCGCGTGGATTCCAGGAGATCATTGATCAAGGATACCAATTTATCCAGTTGAAAGTTCATCTTCGACACCAGGGCCATAAACTCTGGCAGCGCCTTTCCTTCAGGCTCAGCTGAGGCAATTTCCGGCATCTTGATTTTCATCTCCGCGAGTTGGAGGTAGGCTTTTAGCACCGTCACTGGAGCTTTAAGCTCATGAGTTGCCATATGTACAAAATCTTCATGGATCTTCTCACGTTCCTGAATTTCCTGCTTAGCTTTCAATGCTTCATTATACTGAATGGCACAGCGCTGTTCATTTCGGTGAAAACGATGCAACAAAGCAGTGAGAAAGATACACTGACAGAAGTAAAGCAGCACCTGTAAAAAGCTGAACACCCGGATCAACTCCTCTCCTTTCATCCAGAAGAAGTGCAGTAGCAAGGCGAAGGCAGTTGTTATTACCGTACCAATGAATGCGCCACGGATACCACCATAACAAGTTGTGAGGGTAAGAATTACGAAAAATACCAGAAAGGGCGGAGAACCGGAATCGAGCACACTGACCTTAAACCAGGTACCCAAGGCACACAAAATTATCGGCATAAGCCAGATCAGCCAGACAGGCCGTTTAGCTATTCTACCGTTATCCCAGATCTTTTGATATGAATATGCAAGCCATCTTTCAAGAGCTTTAGTGATATTCATAATCTTTTCCCTTTGGGAGTAGGTTATTGATGTGATAAACCAGCGTTGAGAATTCAATTGGTTTGGCCACGAACAGGTCACAGCCATAATCTCCTAAAGACTGTATGATGCGGTCATAGGCTGACAGCAGGATCACCGGTATATGTTGGGTGGTCAGGTCATTCTTTAACACGGAACACAATTCACCACCATTAACATCATTCATCAGGTAATCCATGATGATCAGGTCAGGGTGATGAATTGTTATCAATTCATTGATGTCGTAAGTTGGCGCTGAGGTTACAACCTCAAACCCATTGAGGGATAGGATTTCTTTCATGACGCCAAGAAGATCCTTGTCGTCATCAAGAACTAAGATTCTACTCATAGATTAGATTTCTAGAATAATTATATTACAAAATTACGGCTGTTGCGGTTAAGACTTAACAGTAATTGTACGATAATATAAAGCGGTATTTACTTGAAATCAGCCATTTAATTAATTATACCATTCAGAACAGCATAGCGGATTAGCGCAGCAGTGTTTTTTGAACCGGTTTTCTCAATCAAACTTTGTCTGTGACCTTCTATGGTACGTTTACTTAGAAATAGTTTTTCAGACATTTCACTATTGGTAAGTCCGTCGGCAATAAGATGTAAAACTTCAATCTCACGCATAGAGAACTCAATATTGGAAACATTTTCGGAAACTGAGTTAACACTCTTCTGGCTCAGTTTTTCGAGCATCTTAATGGAGAGCTCGGAGCATAGATACTTCCCTCCTGCTTTTACATGTTTCAGTGAGAAGATCATTTCGTCTGCACTGACACTTTTCAGCAGGTAACCTGATGCACCTTCCTGGAAGGCCTGGGACACATACTTGTCGTTGTCATGCATCGACAAAATCACCACCTTGATGTCTGGTTTTAAATTGTGAGCTTCTTTAATCAGTGAAATGCCATCAAGCTCCGGCATATTAATATCAGCAAGAATCACATCAATTCCTTCGTTACCGGAAATAAAGTCTAAAGCTTCCTTTCCATTGGTGGCCTCGCCGGCTACATGGATCTCTTTATCGGAACCCAGTAACATCTTAATGCCGTTACGAACTATGTTGTGATCTTCTGCTAATAAAACTTGTATCATTCTTTGTTTAATTTATTCTTTTTTTCCTGCGGAGCGCTAATTAACCTCTCTATAACAAAGAAAGTTATTAATTGTGCGGTAAATTATCATATTTTATTCTAATTTCTATAATTGTTCCCAAACTTGAGCTCTGAAGTTCCATTTCACCATTTAAAAGAAAGATCCTGTTTTTAATACTTCTAAGTCCGGAACCGTTTAACAATGAGCGCTCTACTTTGACACCAAAACCCTTCCCATTATCTTTAAAGGTCAAATTTAGCCAACCGTCTTTTTCAAACATTTTTATTTCTGCCAGGCTCGCCTCTGCATGTTTCATGCAATTATTAATCAACTCCTGAATAATACGGAAAAGGTAAAGTTGCTTCTCGTCGTTAAGGCTGCTGAAATCCGCATTGATGTCTGTGACAATCTTAAATCCTGGAATACTTAGCCGGTTTCCGAGCTCCTGTATACCGGCAGCGAAGCCGAAATCGCGAAGTACAGAGGGGGTAAGCTCATAGGACATTTCCCGGGTTTCGCGAATGACCTGGTCCAACAGCAGGTTCACATTTTTAAACTCTGTGTTCATATTGTGGCTGCGCTGAATGTTTTGCAGGTTGATCTTTATACCATAAAGAATCTGACAGATACTGTCGTGCAAGGCGCTGCTGATCTGCAGGCGTTCCTTCTCCTGGGCATTGAATGTAGCCGATAGGATGTTTCGCTGATTTTCTTCCTGCAGCCTTACCGCCTCCTTAGCAAGATTTGTTTTTTCTGTGATATCCATGATGATACCTGCGAAATAAGACTGTTCATCTAACCCTTGGATTTCGTTACCCTGAGCGTAAATGACCTTATGTTTCCCATTTCTGGTGATAATTTCAAATTCGATATCCAGTTTGCCAAACGGGGCCGCCGTAAAATCAAAAACCTGGGTGACCCGGCTCCGATCTTTTGGATGAATAAAGGAGAGGAAATTTCGAATGCGGCCATCGAAAGTACCTGGTTCGATTTCAAAGATGGAATTGCTGTATTCATCCAGGAAAATGCGTTGGCGTTTGAAGTTCATAGTCCATGTACCCGTGTCTGAAGCATTCAGGGTCATGGCTAAACGGTGACTTGTATCTAAAAGCTTTTGCTGGGCCTCCCGGCTTTCAGTATTATCGGCCACTGTGATGTAGAACTGCAGTTTTTCCGTAACAGGGTCTAGAATTGCCACCCCTTCAAGGCGTGCATAGAATGCATACTTTTGCTCTGGAAACAGGCTGAGTTCAACGTATTGTCGCTGCTGGGAATTGGCAACTTTATCCAGGAACTTGCTGAATGCACTGAGGTTGTTGCCCTCGAAAAAACTATGAAAACGTCTATTGAATAATGCTTTTCGCTGAACCTTAAGCAGGTCCGCCCCAGTTTGATTGGCCTCGGATATAAAGCCGATACTATCCAGAATGAAAAAGCCCACTGGCGCGTGGTTAAAGAAGCCCGCAAGTTTTGCCCGTTCGGCTTCAAGTAGCTGGTACGACACTTTTAGCTCTTCGTTCTGCATCTCCAGCTCCAGCTGAAATATCTGTAGTTCATTGAGTAATACAGAAATTTCATAATCGGAAATGTTGGTGTCTGCACCCTCAGGTGTGCCTTTAGAAGTTTCAATCCGCTTATTTAAAAGTTCAATAACCTGTTCCCTGTTATTTATAGTCCTATCCAATGTGATGGTATTAAATTTTAAATAGATCCCCCGTCATGTTAATCTAAATTTATACTATAAAACGCAATCCAACAAATGGATGTAGTATTTGCCTTTTTTTTGAGAAATTAAACATTCGATTCAGCGAATAAATCTTCCCACAAATTTACACCTTACTTTTGGAAGGACTTAATATACAGTGCGTAAACACGTATTTCACCATTGAAATGCTGTATTTTCACCAAGATTTCTAAGGCCTGCTATGGATTTCCTTTTTCCATATCTTTACCCATCTTATGCCCGGATCAGATTTAATAACATTTCAGCATTGCAGTGTTGATCACTGTGAAATACTTCATAGCATAGCGGTACAATCTTATCATGAACATTATTCAGACATCTGGGAAGATCAGGGTCAAGCATATTTAGCACGTTTTTACACCAGGGACATCTTTGAGAATGAACTCCAAAAATCCACTGCGGCTTACTATCTTATTTATCATTTAGCAACGCCGGTTGGCTATCTTAAGCTCCGGGAGAATCGACTTGCACCCTACAGTCCCGAAGATTGCCTTGAATTGAACAAGATCTATTTGTTACAGGCACATACCGGAAAAGGTATTGGCCACCATGCCCTTCAATTCGTCTTTGATCAGGCCAAGGCCAAAAGCAAGCGTATAATCTGGATGAACGTTATGGCGGAGAGTAAGGCTAGAAAGTTTTATGAGCATTACGGTTTTAAATGTAGCCATCAGGTTTCGTTAGACTACCCACACATGAAGGCTGGGCGAAATGTGCTTTCCACCTTTAAGTTGGAGATCGCAAAATTTTAAATAAATAACACAGAATCCTGTAAAACTGGCACCGCCGATATACTTAATTTTGGGGAAATATAATTGTTATGGGATCAACGAAAGACATCAATACGCTGAATTTACCAGTACTTGGTATGTCCTGTGCAGGCTGCGCACAGAGTGTAGAACAAAGCCTGACCAAGTTGGCAGGTGTGGAGGAAGCTGCTGTAAACTATGCCAACCAGAGTCTTAAAGTCACCTACAACCCTAAATACATTGAGCCTGAATTGCTGCAAAAGGCGGTTCAGGATGCCGGATATGACCTCATACTGGATGATCATAATGGCGCAGTGAAACAAGAGGAGCTACAGCAACAAAATTACAGAGACCTTAAACGACGATTGATTTATGCTGCGGCACTTACCTTGCCGATTGTCATCATCGGTATGTTTATGATGAATTTGGCCTATGCCAATTACATTATGTTTGTGCTTAGTACACCGGTACTGTTCCTTTTCGGGCAGTCATTCTTTAGCAACGCCTATAAACAGGCGCTGCATGGGCGGGCAAATATGGACACTTTAGTTGCTTTAAGTACTGGAACCGCCTATATCTTCAGTACTTTCAACACCTTCTACCCTTCCTTCTGGCATGAACGAGGTCTACATCCGCACGTCTATTTTGAAGCTGCAGCGGTCGTAATCGTATTTATCATGCTGGGCAAAGTACTGGAATCTGGCGCAAAAGCCAACACCTCCACGGCAATCAAGAAGCTGATGGGTCTACAGCCAAAAACATTGATACTGATAGAAGCAGGTGCGGAACGGGAAATCAATATTGATCAGGTAAAACCAGGCGACGTTGTGCTGGTTCGCCCCGGACAGCAGGTTCCGGTAGACGGACAGCTGCTTGAGGGCAGTTCCTATGTTGATGAGAGTATGATCACTGGGGAGCCTGTCGCGGTGGCCAAGCGGAAAGATGATCGTGTATTCGCTGGCACCATCAACCAGAAGGGCAGCTTCCGTATGATCGCTGCTAAAGTGGGTTCAGAAACCATGTTGGCACAGATTATCAGGCTTGTGCAGGAAGCACAAGGTTCAAAGGCACCAATCCAGAAACTTGTCGACAAAATAGCGGGTATCTTCGTCCCCGTTGTTTTGGGAATCGCCTTACTTACCCTGTTTTTGTGGATGATCCTCGGTGGAGACAATGCCCTAACCCAAGGCATACTTGCTATGGTAACGGTGTTGGTAATTGCCTGTCCTTGCGCACTCGGACTAGCCACGCCTACAGCGCTGATGGTTGGAATTGGTAAAGGTGCTGAACATGGCATCCTGATCAAAAATGCTGAAGCGCTGGAACTCGGACTCAAAGTGAATGCGTTAATTTTCGACAAGACCGGAACAATTACGCAGGGTACTCCGGAGGTTTCCAAGCTATACTATCTTGAACATGCCAAGGGACAGGAGGCCGAACTCAATGAAGTGCTGCTTGCCCTCGAAAAGCAATCAGAGCACCCGCTTGCAGGTGCCATTGTGCAGTTCCTGCAACCTTTAAGTACAGAAAACATCCGCATTGAAGATTTTCAGAGTGTTACCGGAAAAGGGGTTTTTGGAAGCTACCATGGGACAAAATATTTCGTTGGAAACCGCAAGCTGCTGCAGGAAAATAATATTTCGCTGGACGACGTACTGGTTGAACAAGAAACTTCGCTACAAGAAGCTGCTCAAACGCTGATTTATTTTGCAGATGCGCAGCAACTGCTAGGTTTTGCCTGTATTGCGGACCAGATTAAGCCAAATTCAGCAGCGGCAATTGCAGCCTTGAAGCGTCAGCATATTGAGCTGTACATGCTGACGGGAGATAACGAACAAACTGCCGCCGCGGTAGCCCGAGAAGTTGGTTTGGAGCACTTCAAAGCAAATATGCTCCCGGAAGATAAGGCAAGCTTTGTGCAGGTACTGCAAGGCCAGGGTAAGACCGTGGCAATGATTGGTGATGGTATAAATGACAGTCAGGCGCTGGCATTGGCCGACTTTTCCATTGCCATGGGCAAAGGATCAGACATCGCCATTGATGTAGCAAATATTACCTTGGTGCGGTCAGATTTAATGCAGGTGCCACGTGCGCTACAACTATCTAAACAGACGGTTAAAACCATCCGGCAGAACTTGTTCTGGGCATTTATCTACAATCTTATTGGCATCCCAATTGCGGCCGGAATACTTTACCCCGCATACGGCTTTTTACTGAACCCAATGATTGCAGGAGCTGCAATGGCGCTAAGCTCGGTATCTGTAGTTGCCAATAGCCTTCGACTTAAACTCGTTAAATTATAACTTTAATTCTAACAACATGGAAACATATAAATTTAAAACAAACATCAAATGTGGTAATTGTGTAGCAACAGTAACTCCTTTCCTTAATGGAATTACAGAAGTGGAAGATTGGGAAGTTGACACAAAGAATCCTGATAAAACATTAACCATAAAAAGCAGCACCGCGGTTGATACTTCGAAGGTTATTGCTGAGCTGAACAAAGCTGGCTACCAGGCTGAGACAATCCTATTAGCGATTATGATCTTACACATCAAAAATATGGTTTGTGACCGATGTATCATGGTTGTTCGACAGCAACTTGAACAACTGGGATTTGAGGTTCTGAACATTTCACTTGGCCAGGTTCAAATTGAGCCGGAGCCAAGTGAAAAACAATTGCTGGATATAGGCGCATCGCTTGATCTTTTAGGCTTTGAACTTATCGATAGCGAGAAAAACAAGCTTGTTGCTCAGATACGAAACATCATTATTGAAATTGTGCACCATAATAGTGATGGAGCTGAAATCAACATGAACTATTCGGCGCTACTCAGCGAGCGACTTCACAAAGATTATAGCTACCTGAGTCGTTTATTCTCTGAGCATGAAAACAGAACAATTGAAAAGTTTATCATCCAGCAAAAAATTGAAAAGGTAAAAGAACTCCTGGAGTATGGTGAACTGAACATGAATGAAATCGCACTGCAAATGGGCTATAGCAGTAGCGCACACTTATCCACACAATTTAAGAATGTGACCGGTATGTCTCCCAGCACTTACAAACAGGAACGCAAAGTAGAGCGTCAGGCGCTGGATAAAATTTAGAAATCAAAGATATCACCTAAGAATGACTTCTTTTTATATCCATGACGTTTCTCATAATCGCTGTCCCTACCGCCCCGCTGATACTTGTCGTAATCTTTGTCATAGTTCTCCTTTTTAGAATAATGATCCGCAGAACGATCAATGATCTTTTCTAGTTCTCCACGGTCGAGCCAAATGCCTCGACAGTTCGGACAATAATCGATCTCTATACCGGTTTTCTCGCTCATTAACAAAGTTTCACTACAGGAAGGGCATTTCATAGGCTTGTATCTTATGTTTCCTAAATAACTAAAAATTCTTGGATTTATTGTCTATAAACAAACCTTTGCCAGTTTTTTTCAGCGATTAAGCTGGCAGTTTAAAGCTGAACGAAGTCTGTTCATCTGTGGAATCTACGCTCAGTATACCACCATGGGCAATTGCAATTTGCGAGGCGATATAAAGTCCAAGACCTAGCCCCTGCTGATCCTTTTTTACCTTTCCTCGGGAAAAAGGCTGGAAGAGTTGTTTAAGCGCGGCATCGGGGATTTTCGATCCACGGTTGGTAACGGACAGCATAAACGATCCCTCTCTGCTATCAGCCAGAACATCTATCGGAGCAGTTTTATCACCGTGTGTCAGGGCATTCCCCAGAAGATTGGAGAATAGCTGTGAGATGCGTCTGGCGTCACAATTTACAGGAGTTTTCAGGTGTGCCTCAAAGTTTATCTGACATTCAGGCCAGCTGGTCTGTAGTTCGGTGATCACCTGATTTAATGGATCTTCAAGGTACTCCATTTGCATTTCTAAAGTAATGCCCTCTCCGAGCCTTCCTCGGGCAAAGTCAAGCACATTTTCAATCAGACCATTAATCCGATAGGAGCTGTTTTTAACAATCCTGGCAAGCTTGGTTAATCTATCATCAAGCGGCATCTTTAGCATGAGCTGTGCGCTGCTGGTTATTGCGCCAAGGGGATTCCTTAAATCATGGCCCAGAATCGCAATGAATTGATCTCGCAATTCGGCGATCTTTCTTTCCTCGGCAAGCTCTTTCTGCGAGGTATCGACCTGTTGGGCGGCACTTAAGTAGAAGGATATCAAGTCTGCATAGAGGCTGAACATTTCAAATACCTGCGTTTTGTCTAACTGTGCAGGTTTAGGATCTATGGCACAAAGAGTGCCGAAGAAAGCGCCGTCTTTCCGGTAAATGGGTATGGAAACGTAACTTTCAAATCCATACATCTTCGGCGTATGATGGTTGCAAAACTCCGCGTCCTGCGAAACATGATTAATGATAATGGCCTTATCATTCTGCCGGATCTCATTGCAGATTGTCGTTTCAGGTACCAGTTGTCCTCCAGGTTGCAGACCGAAATTGATCTTATCGTTCACACTACAGGCAATCCATTGCTCTGAGGTCACCCGCGCCACAGCAGCAAAGCCCATACCCGTGCTTTTACAAATTACTTCAAGAATGTTGGGAATTGCAGGGATATTCTGCACGGCATTGATATCTGCGAGGAGGTCTGGCCGGAGGTTGTTCATATTTCAACTTATTTCCCACAAATATAAGGTATGTGGTTAAATGCGAATATAATATCTCAGTTACGTAAAGGAAGTTAGTGGTTTAAAAACGCTAAAACACCAAAAGCCACCAACTTGGCGGCTCTTGGTGTCGGCTTATTTTATTGACTGATTTTAGCGGCGAAACCGCCGTTTCTTACCATTTTGATATGGATGGTTTCACCCGCTTTTACAGGACGCTCCTGTTTTCTGTAGTCCATTGCTTGTCGGCCGGCATTGATGCCGTCCTCAAACGAAATCATGTTAAAGGTTTGGTTTGCTTTCAGAAAGTCAAGTTTAAGGTCAAACTCGCGTGTAGCTTGCTGGTTATTGGTCATACCCCCGATATACCACTGCGCTCCTTTTCGTTTGGCTACAATGGCATATTGCCCTGCTGCTGCTGCGAGTACACGAGTTTCATCCCAGGTCACCGGCACGTCCGTAATAAAGCTGGTACAATCTGCATTTTTGTAATATAAGGTTGGGTTATCCGCCAACATCTGCAATCCACTTTCGAAGATCACAAACAGGGCCATCTGATAAGCCCGTGTGCCGATGCTTGCGGCGTTGGGCCTTTTTGCGCTGTAAACTTCAGGCTGCATGCTCAGCATGGCACCAGGCGTATAATCCATTGGTCCAACGGCATTGCGCATAAACGGGAAATAGACACTATTGTCAGGTTTGGCCCCACCCATCTGTTCCATGCCCCTTACGCCCTCATAGGAAAGTACGTTTGGGTACTTGTATTCCAGCCCTGCGGGTTTGAATGACCCGTGGAAGTCCACAAACAGCTTATGTTTCGCCGCTTCTTTGGCCACCCGTTCATAATAATTTACCATCCACTGATCGCTGCGATCCATAAAGTCTATCTTCAGCCCTTTTACCCCCCAATCGCTGAAGGTCTTAAATAGATCAAAGTTGTTTTCAACCGTAAGCCAGGTCAGCCATAAAATGATGCCTACATTCTTTTGTTTACCATAGGCTAATAATTCCTGCAGATCCACCTCCGGATTAGGTTCAAAAGGATTTTTGGTATCCTTAGCCCAACCTTCATCCATAATGATGTATTTGATGCCATACTTTGCTGCAAAATCAATGTAGTACTTGTAGGTTGCCAGATTATACCCCGACACAAAGTTGACGTCCGGCCCGTAAGGCGAGGCATCATTCCACCACTCCCAGCTTACCTGTCCGGGCTCGATCCAGGCTGGGTCTTTGATCAGGCTTGCTGCGGCAAGCTTGTTCGTCATGGTATTGGTAATGAGCTGTCCATCGTTCTCCGTAACAACCAAATAGCGCCAGGGAAAACTTCTTGTACCAGTTGTTTTGGCAATGTAATCTGCTTCCTTCAAGATCTTCTGACTGCGGTCTCCCTCCGCTTCAACTTCAAGCGGCACCTTCGGAAAGGTTGACTGCATGCCGTTGTGGCCAGTGCCTTTCAGAAACATCGCAGGATAATCTTCCAGATCGGATTCTGATATTAGAACCTTATGCTTGTTTCGGGTATCAATAAGCACGGGTAAAGTTGACATCTTGTCTGTTGCTTTCCATTCGGTTGATGTGAGGTGGGTATAGGATTCTTCGTACGCAGTTTTAAATCCGCTTGCTTGCTGTAAATGCAACTGATAAGCTGCAGGGAACTGCACCGACAGTTCCTCGTCCATGACTTCAACCATGCCTTTTTTCCTGGTAATGAACCGGTAAGCGATCCCCTCATCATAGGCGCGGAATTCTACAGAATAGTCGTTCGCAAAATCTAATCTAAGCAGATTATACTGATCACTTATGGTAGAGGATTTCAGGGGCACTACAGGTCTCAAGGCCTTCTTCACCGAAGTGGTACTTTGCTTCCGGAGCTTTGGTTTAACGCCCAAGGTTGCACCTTTCAACTGAAGTGCTATCCTGGCTGCAGAAATCAATGGCTTACCGGCATAAGATACCGCATAAGAAATGTCATTTGTAAGTTCAATTTCTGCACTGAGCTTACCATTCGGGGATTTGAGCTCAAGTTTTTGAGCTACCGACAGCTTACAGACGAGCATCAGCATCGTAAATAGGAAGGGTTTCATTCTTTTGTTATTCATAGTTGTTGTTTAAATATATTCAATTGATTAAGACCAAACACTCGCTACCAACCAGGATTTTGTACAAGAAGGCTGTTTTTTAGGATCTCATCATTTGGAATTGGCCAGAGATAATCACGTTGTCTGAAGGTTCGGTCAGCGACCGTGGTGAGCTGATAGAAAGCCGATCCATCAGCATACATGTTCATCCCTCGGACTGGCTCATTGTCAGTTTCCATCGCAATTTTCCACCTATGGCAATCGAAGTAACGCACACTTTCAAAGGATAGTTCTACCTGACGCTCTCTGCGGATGATACTGCGCATAATAGACTGGTCTGTGGATACCGGGATCTGTCCTGATGCATTTCCGTAGGCAGGCACTCCGGCACGTTTTCTGATCAGATTCAGATAAGTAAGGATGTCCGGATTTCCAGGTTCATATTCATTCAGCGCTTCCGCATAATCCAGATAAATTTGCCCAAGCCGAAGCAACATGGATCCACGGGAGTTTGCATTGTTAGTTACGTCCTTACGAGCTGTATAACCCGTAGGTGAAATGTCTGATGAACTTTGACTTCTGCCGGAGTTTCCTGAAAATTCCATATTTGTAACTACCTCGCGATTGTTACTGCCTTGGTACAACCAGTAGCTATTGTTATAAGTAATGCCAACGTAGAACCGTGGCTCCCGGTTAGCCCATTGTGCAAAGGTACTGCGGGCTTTGATATCAAACGGAGCTTTAAATTCTACAAAACCAGCTTGTTGGTAACCCGAGCCGGGTACGTCAATCGCAAGCCCATTGCCCATAAAATATGCATCAACCATCTTTTGAGTCGCCCCAAGTGCACCAAAGCCCTGGACCTCAGTCGTGTAACCTTTATGCAGCGGCGTCTTATCGTGCCAGCTATACACGCCAGAATTTGAACGCCCGAAAATCCACTCTTTGTTCCAGTTCAGTAAGGAAATATCTCTGCATGAAAGATATGCAGCAATAAAGGGATCACCATTCTGAACAGAATATAGATCATAAGTACTGGGTACGAATTCATCTATAAAGGCCTTTGCAGCATCAGCTGCAAGCTTCCATTTATTCGGTTCGTAAGTTTGACTGATCAAAGGAATACCAGCTTTGTTTACCAGTGAAGCCATGTCCGTATTGCCATTGAACAATGGGCTGGCAGCTAGCAGCAATGCCTGTTCTTTATAGGCCTTCACAATGCCTTTTGTCATTCGTCCATATTCATCATTGATGGGTTGCAATGGCAAATCCGCATATGCGGCATCCAGTTCCATTACCACAAAATTTACGCATTCCTCAAAGGTATTGCGCTCCACAAGCAACTCAGACAAAGGTGCGTCCGGACTTGTCACTTTATTGATCAGCGGAACGGGCCCGTACATCCTAATTAACCAGAAGTAATACAAAGCTCGAAGAGCCTTGGCCTCGGCCTTGTACCTTGTCTTCAAAGCATCATTCACCTCTACCGGGTTAGCAGCATCTATTTTGTCGATGAAATCTGTTGCACTCCGTATGGATTTATAATAATCTGTCCAGAAATCTGAAACAGGGCCATCGGTCGATGCCCAGGTACTCTGATTCATATTCCTTGAATAATTGAAATCCCAGTTATACATCGCTTCATCCGAAGAAGCAATCCATGGCCCGGAGTGGTCACTGTTGATGTAGCGTTGCATCAACTCGTTGGGAATATTGGAATAAATGCTGGCAAGATACTCATCGACATACTTCTTTGAAGTAAAGATATCGTCCATGGTCAACCGATCATCTGGCACCTGATCCAGGTATTTTTTACAGGATGGGGAGACAGTCACGCCGATGACCATCAAAATCATTACTAATATTTTTTTCATACTAAATGTAAATTTTAGATAAGCTCAAATCACAATAATTAAAAGTTCGCCTGAACACCGAGTGATAGGGTTCTGGTGTTCGGATACGAAGCACCATTGCCGGTGTTTAACTCCGGATCCCAAAGCTTAAACTTACTCCAATAGAGGACGTTCACGCCTTGCGCATAGATCCTTGCTGTTTTTACGCCGATACTCTTCAGAGTTCCGGAGGCCAGGTTATACCCGAAGTCCAATGTTTTCAACCTTAAGAAATCTACATCCTTGATCCACCAACTGCTGGTTGCAGCATTATTCCGGTTAGCTGAATTACCGAACGCTAAGCGTGGATACAGCGGGCTCTGCAGCGGATTTGCTTCTGTCCAGCGGTCTGTCGCTGCTGCGAACAAGTTGCTGCGCTCACCACCATTGCTGTTGTTGAATGGAATTATGCCATCACCCGTGAGGAGGCGCTGTGCCCCGGCTGTGCCCTGAAAGAATGCACCAAAGTAAAACCCTTTGTAGGAAACATTAAATCCGAGCCCATACACCCAGTTGGGAACATCACCATTGCCAATCTTAGTGATGTCGTTGGCATCTACTTTACCGTCTCCGTTTAAATCCTTATACCTGATATCTCCTACACGCTGTGTGCCTAGTACCGCCTGGCTCGCGTGATTATCAATTTCCTCCTGAGATTGAAACAAACCATCCGCTACATAACCAAAAGTTGCCAGGTAGTTCTTGCCTCGTCTCTCCATGTATGGGAAAGGCTGTACTGGATCATCATTCTCAATAACTTTGTCTTTGTTGTATGAAAATGTACCGTTTAAGGTCCAGCTGGTTTGGCCAATCTGAAAAGGTGCAAGATCAACGGTTCCGTCGAAGCCACGGTTTTCAATCACACCCAAGTTTCCGTAAGGATAATTTTGTAGGCCCAGATAATTTGGTAAACTTCTCCTTTGCAGGAATACCCCTTTGCGGTGCTCTTTAAAGTAATCTACTGTAATGGAAAGCTTAGATTTCAAGGTTTTAAACTCCAATCCAAGATCCTGCTTGTGTGACTCTGACCATACCACGTTCGCACCATAGTCCTGAACAATCACACCGGCGTAATTTGTATTGTTCTGGCCATTACCGAAGTTATAGCCATAATCGCCGTTTTCATTGATGATCGTAAGATACCCGAAGCGGCGTCCGCCACTTCCGGAACCTACCCAGCCGTTTGAATAGCGTAGTTTGAAAAAGGGCAGTACACCAGTGAGGGGTTTAAAGAACGATTCATTAGATACTACCCAGCCAATACCCAGCGAGGGGAAAAAGCCATATCGCTCCTCAGGCGCAAAATTTTCCGAGCCGTTGTAGCCAAAATTGAACTCACCAAAATACTTCTCTTTCCAGGAATAAGTTGATCTTCCCGCTATTCCCTGTGTTCTAATCGGTAATGAAGAGGTAAGATCACCTGCGAAAGCAGTTGTATTGCTGGTTTGATTATAAAGCAACATTCCACTAACATTATGCTCCCCAAAAGCTCGATCATAGCTAATAGCACCTTCAACATAGTATTTTCTGTCACCACTATTCGAGCGAGTATAATTGAGTTGGTCCGAACCATTTGCAAGCACAACAGTTCTAAGGTTTCCATCCTCATCATACGGGTCGCCCTTATCTATGCCGTAAAGTGTCCTGTTTCTGGTCCTGCCAATAGTATGTGCGTTCCAGGTATCAAATGAGAATAAAGCTCGTGCAGAGAGTCCTTTCAGCACAAACCCAAGATCCTGATTGATGGCTGCATTGGAATATAGCTGGCTTTGAAAAGTATTGGTATAACCGGTCTGGGTTATTTGGGCATAAGGATTCGGCTGATAGTCGCGGGATGAATTAATTCCTGGAACAAGGTTCCCAGGTAACATCACCGGGTACAATACCGGATTGGTCTGCATGATGCTGTTGAATGCGGTTTGCGGCCCCACACCTGGCATATTGGTGTTGGTAATATAGCCTTGTATGCCCAGGGAGAACTTGGTGGTTTTGGTCCAGTTCATGTCGACATTTGACGTGAAGTTATACCTCCTGAAACGGGCATCGGCCTTGTAACGCTGAAGGTTGTCCGTTTCCAGCAAACTGGTTTCATCGTAATATGCCAACGAGGAATAATATTGTGTGCTTTCAGAACCACCACGCGCGCTAAAATTGAAGCGTCTATTTACCGACTGATCTTTGAAAATCGTGTTCATCCAGTCTACGTTAGGATATAGGTTCGGATCTACTCCGTTTAGGGTGTTGGCAATGTATTCAGCTGAATAATCCGGCTGTGAACCAGAAGCGATCAACGCTTCATTACGCAACGTCATATATTGCTCAGCATTTGCCAGTTCCGGTGTTTTCGTAAAAGAAACAAAGCCTTGATTGTAGTTGAATGACAGGGATGTCGCTCCTGTGCGGCCTTTTTTAGTAGTAATCAAAATCACGCCATTTGCACCCAGCGCACCGTAAACGGCTGTAGCAGAAGCATCTTTTAACACAGTAAAAGATGCGATATCCTCTGGATCAAAGGCATTAAGGTTCCTGCCTTGCACGCCGTCTACAATGATTAATGGACCGGCGGCGTTTAAAGAATTAAAGGTTGAAATACCGCGAATCCAAACATCTGCAGTATTACTTCCTGGTAAACCTGTACGTTGTACACCCACTACGCCAGCAATCCGCCCAGCTAAAGAGGCGCTAAGGTTTGCGACCGGCGACTTTAGGTTTTCAACATTAACGGATGACTGTGCACCCACCAAGCTCACCTTCTTTTGCTGACCATATCCGACAATTGCAACTTCGTTCAAGCTGTTGTCAGCAGCCTTTAGTACAACATTAAAATCTATTATGTTGTTAATTTTAAGTAAATGATCCAGGTAACCTACATAACTTATCCGAACTGAATCGCCTCGGCTGGCAAGCACGCTGAATTTACCATCACTATTCGTCACTGCGGTTGCACTCGTTTGTAGGTTTTTGACACTTACTCCGGGAAGGGGGAGATTTAATTCGTCTTTGACGGTACCGGTGATCTTGATCTGACCTTCCTGAGCCCGACCGGCATTTGCTGCTATGAAAAGCATCAGGAATAAAAATGCGGTCTTGAAATTTCTTTTTTTAGTAGTTGACTTGTCTGGAACAGGAGCGCTACACTTCATGGCTTTTAGTTAGAATTTTAAACATCTTGTTGATTGGTTAAGTATTTAATTGACTGTAGCTGATAAAATTATGGGGATACTATATCGATTTTGTTAATGAAAACTTAACGGATTGTTAATAGGATCAAACAGTTGCTGGATTTCAGTAATTTTAGGCGATGACTGATTTGAAAAAGCACCAGATTGTTGCTTTGTTAAGCTTTATTACACTTGTGGCAGTATTATTCTACCTGACATACAACACCTATGTACTGGAAGACCAGCAATACCGCTCATATGAGAAGACATTCCTGTCTGAAGAATTCAAGGAGTTAACCAGCCACGAAAACATATATCCTGGAGGGTATAAGATTGTAAGTACGCATTTGGAGAAAAACATGCGCGATTTAGAGCGCCAATATCAGAAACATCATTCGCTACGCAATCCATTTACCGACTCCGTATTGAAGAGTTTGTTCTTCCAACTACAAACGCATAGTCCAATGGATTCCATTTTCAAGGCTGTGAAAAAGAAATATCAGCTCCATGACAATCTTGAATATCTACTCATAATCAACGGCATCAAACTTCGATTTGGCCCAGGAGTGGTCACAACCTTATATGAACCTAAAGCTGAATACCCCTTTCTTGACGATCAAAGGCAATTAGATTTAGGCTATATGTTAGATGGAGCCCTGGCAAGCCCTTTACCTCAGAATAGATGTTTTAGCATTTCTCTGGGTTCCTCCCTGCAGTACTCCTATGATTTAAGCTTCGCGATTTATGTCGATAGTAATAATCGGCAGCTTGAAATTTTAAAGTCAGCCTCGCCTATTCTGCTGCTTACGCTCTTTGCGCTTTCGGCAGTAATCTTTATCTATTATGTCACTTTTAAAAACTGGATCCAACAGAAAAAGCTAACGGAAATGAAGTCCGATTTCATTAACAGCATTACCCATGAATTTCATACACCAATCGCTACCATCATGGTGGCAAATAAGAGCTTGGAGAATGAGCGGGTACTTGCCAATAAAACCAGCGTTAAAGAACTTACTGAAGTAATCTCCCGCCAGTCTAAGCGTCTTGAAATGCTCTTTGGACAAGTACTTGACATCACCAAAATCGACAGTATGACCATTGAAAAAGAAAAAACCGATGTCGTGGTACTACTTAAGGAGGTTCTCCAGAGTTATAAGTTGAAAGTTTCTCAGGAACAGGCCAATATCAAACTGTTGGATATCACTGAAGAAGCACAGGTGGTATGCTTGAATGAGTTCTGGTTTACCACCATGTTGTTTAACATATTTGACAATGCAATAAAATACAACGATAAAGCTGAAAAAACAATCTATATTCAACTGACTAAAAATGACGGTGGTCTCCAGCTCATGATTGCCGACAATGGCATCGGAATGGAAAAATCGGCAGTAAACAATATCTTCGATAAGTTTTACCGAGCAAACAAAAAAGAAATGATGCATGTAAGCGGGCTCGGCTTAGGACTCTATTACGCGCAGCAATGTATTCGTATTCATAACTGGAAAATGCTTGTAAATAGCCAGGTTGGCACCGGAAGTGAATTTATAATATTTATCCCTGATGAATTCAGAACAGAAGACTAAACTCTTATACATCGAGGATGAAGTCGATCTAGGCAACGTCACCCGGAGATACCTTGAACTCATGAATTTCGAGGTAGAATGGTGTACAACGGCGAAAAAGGCCTTAGAGCTATACAACACTGCGCCCATGGCTTATCAGTTAATGATTATTGATATTCAATTACCCGACATGGATGGCTTTGAACTTGCAGAAAAATGCATCCCCATAAACGAGGATGCCTATTTTCTGTTTTTAACTGCCCGCAAAGAGAAGTCAGACCGGCTAAAAGGATTACAAATTGGTGCTATGGATTATATTACGAAGCCATTCGACGTGGACGAGCTTGTTTTACGTATTCAGAATATCGTACGCCGCCAACAGCAGCATTCCAGGCAAAAGATGGAAAGAACGCTGTCTAACGCTCATGTTCGTATTGGAGATATGCTCTTGAACAAAGATCTACTCACTTTATCCATAAAAGAAGCAAACTCAATACAACTAACACAAAGAGAAGCCGAACTTCTAGAGTACCTGAATAATCACCAGAACATGATTATAAAAAGATCAGATATTCTGATGCAGGTTTGGGGAGAAAATGACTATTTCCGTGGCCGCAGTTTGGATGTCTTTATTTCTAGATTAAGAAAGCTGCTTCGTTCCTCCCGCGGTGTGAGGATTGAAAACGTCTACGGAATAGGCTTTATCTTTTCGGTGAAAGCTTGATGCTGCCAAGGAAGGTAGATCTGGCAAAGGAGAAGTTGTACCCGGAAGCAGAGTACGCACCCACTATAATCTCAACTAAACTCAACTAACGTTGTCTGACAAAAACCGGTCTAACGGCTTGTATACGGCATTTCAGGACAAAACTAAATTATCTCAAGGTATTGGAATAAACAAAAAAGTGTCCTCATATTTGTACCCACAAAAAGCTGATCTACCATGGCAACTCCAAAATTTCACTTGAGAACATCAGGTGATAAAAACATCAAGTCCGAAACATCAAAGGATGTAGCTAAGTATCCCATCGACATGCTTTACTCATTTGGTGGTCTAAGATTGAAATACTACACCAAGGTAAGCATTGAAAAAAAGTTCTTCAGACCCGAGTGCAATACTAGTGACAAAATAAAGCCAGTCAAAACCAACGCCCCCTACGCAGACCTTCTGAATACACGCCTACTAAGTATGGCGTTAGATGCAGTTAAGATTGTAAATGAAACAAGGGGGAGCGATTTAAGCAAAGAGTATGTACGTGATCAGCTTGACCTAATTTACAAACCAAAGCAGGCAGAACTAAAGACAGACACCGGGATGTCAGATGACTTCATATCCTATTTTGAGCAGTTCATTGATGATTGTAAAACAGGGAGAAGACTTATTACTAAAGCAGGCAGGGAAAATGGCAAAAGATACAAACATAATGCGATTAAAAACTATGGAGTGACCCTATCAGCCATCAGAAGATACATGCACGCTCATCGCATAAAAACAATGACTTTCAATGACATAAATAGGAGTTTCTATGAAAAGTTCCGAAGTTATTGCTACACTGTTGAAAACAAGGAAGTCAGCACCTTTGGTGGCTACATCAAAGATATCAAGTCACTGATGAATGAACTTAAACCCGAAAAATATAGGGCTCAGGACTTCGTAATTCCAAGTTATGAAAGTGATACAATCTACTTGAGTTTTGATCAAATTAGGCTTATAGAAGAGCTTGATTTATCTGACAGATCCAAGTATATATCCAGAAACATTATAGCACGGGATAAGCAGGGTAAAGCGATCATAGATGAAAAGGGTAACCGAAGTCTGACAACAGAAAAGATCTCGTACAGCGTTTTAGAGAAAACAAGAGATTTGTTTCTTGTAGGTTGTTATACAGGACTAAGGTTCGGTAACTTTTCCGACCTTCGAAATGAAAACATTGAGAGGAACGTAATCAGAGTTGAACAAAAGAAAACCGGAGCGAAAGTGACCATTCCGATTATGAAAGGTCTCAAGCCCATCTTAGCAAAATATCCTGAGGGTCTTCCGACCTTATCGAACCAGAAATTCAACGAATACATCAAGTTTGTCGCTCAGCAAGCAGGACTTACCGATATGACAAAAGTCAAGAGCACCAAAGGTAACCAAGATAGCTGGGATAAGTACCCACTTCACAGTTTGATTTCCAGCCATACCTGCAGACGCAGCTATGCTACCAATCTATTCAAAGCCGGAGTTCCTCCAATGCTGATCATGTCTGCAACTGGACATAGTTCAGAAAAGAGCTTTCTCAAGTATATACGAGCAACAAACGAAGAAAGGGCTCACCTGCTTGCGAACTTTTTGGATAACATAGGACTATAAATCTTCCATTTGTTTTCTTTATAAACTAAGAAATCATGTTGCCACGATGATCACCTTAACGCAGGCTTGAAGTGCAGACAGTTGTTTGAGTTCCCAATCGATAAAGGAAAAAATGAGGTGCATCGATCGTGGTCAGCAGGTACATCGAACCTGTTGCTCCTGAAACGGCGTTCTTAGTGAGCATATTGATAAGACATGTAATCCTTTGTACCGGCTAGGACTGCAGAGACCGGGTTATTCAGATGGATTTTCAAGCTGCCTCAATGATTCGAAGGTGTTCACGGTAATTACCGTTTATGCTTTTAAAAGTTCTTATAACGTACGCCAAGCTAAAGACATATTTGTAGACCTATTCTACGTATAAAAGTTTTACCTATACAAGATAATCAATAATCTACTTCGACCGTCTTTGGACCGATCTTGATTAACAACGGCTTTCCTGTAATCGAAATTTTAGTTCCGTTAACGATGAATGTCGGCAAGTCATCGCCTTCAGCAACGTTTTCATCCTTTGTTGGACGTTGACCTCTAAAATCTGGAAAGGAAGTGCCTTCCCGCTTCATAATACCTTTATAATGATGAACAGTTGAGACAGAAATTTTTAAAGCTGTCGCTACATCTTGAGGAAGAACTCCGTTAATCGACATCTCTTTGATACTTCTTACTACCTCTTCAGGAAGACCTTTTTTGCTCATTTCATACTTAATTATAGATAGTGCAAATATAAGCATTTACATGAAATAACATCCAGTACACTAATTTACCTCGTTAAAACACAGACCAATACATTCATCAACTCAAAAAACAACCTCTATTTTTATAGAACTCACATAATAAAGATCTATATTTGTACATCAAAAAACAACAAGATGTACAATCCATTCACTACAATCACCGACAGATTAGATGCAATAGAGTTGAAATTAGACCAACTAATATCAAATATGCATTTACACCATGAGAATAGTCACCCTATCTCTCAAGATGAACTACTCTTTAACACAAAAGAGCTTTCTGAGTACCTGCGTTGCAGTATTCAAACTATTCACAACTTAAAAGATCAAGGTTACCTCCCCTACTACAAACTTTCTCGAATCATCTACTTTAAAAAATCAGAGATCGACAAAGTGGCTCAAGTCAAAATAAGACCGAGTGTTAAATCTAAGTCCTCGGAACATACTTTTTACAAGAACTAGTTACTAAATCAACTTATTCGAAAATCCATTAAAATCACCACAGCACTTATTATGATTAAGATTAAACCCCTATTAACAATAGATGTATCCTATATAGGAACTTTGCCAATTCCTCGTGAGCAAGTGAATAACGCCTACCCAGTTCAGTTGCTCTTTGACAAAGACACGGATAATCTTCTTGATCCAGGCAGTTCATTAAAAAAATGCCTGATCTACGCAACTGACGACCATCTGGTTTATAAGGAGATAGGATCTACAATGGCCATCGAAATTCCACTCGAGGCTTTCGACGCACAAAGTTTTTTAACCGGCGGGATTGAAGTATCGTTTTGGCTCCAAATGATGGAAGTTGAATCATTGGACTTCCCCTCAAGGATGTATCATTTAGCCGATCTATTAACAAAAGAGCGACCCAATTTTGAGTGGAATTTATACTTCCAGTTGGAACAGTTTGAGAAAAAAAGAGCAGAATTTAAACTCCGGCAAACGCTCCATAGCGGCGGTCAGTGGACATCAGCGTGCGAAAGGATTGTCCAAAGCCACCTTCTCAGAGGTGAAATTGATGTCACCTTTGAATCAACAGTTCAAAGTAAATTGGAGTATTGGGATCAGAGTTCCCTTGCTTCTTACCTCGCCCAGAACCAAGGACCTCTTACTTGATGTCCAAATTGGAGCTGAGATATACAAACAAAGCTAAGCGATGTTTTAGCTTTGTTTGCTCGAAACATACCACATATTTTGAGCTTGAACTTCATTCTCAAACTCCCACACAATCTTGTAGTTCACACAAGTAACTAGAAAAATTCCCTGTTTCCTAACACTGGAAGCATTCTCCCTTCTTTCAATGTTACTTAAAGCCACGAAGATTCATAGTAATGAAATCCCGAGTCTCTTCATAACGAATCGTAAGCAGGTAGCAACCCAGGGCGGGGAACAGCATTTTTGATACAAGCTAAGATTAGACACCATCAAGAAATGAACGACCAGACAACCATCTACATGATGTTGATGGAACATTTTTTAAAGACGTTTTAAATAGAACTGTGTAGTGTCCAGGTTGAAGAGTAAAACTGGAGAACAACCGTTTTGTACTCACTCTTTTGACAACACAATTCCTTACACTAAATGCTAGTCTCCGTACTGCAACGTCGAAACAGAACATCTGCATTTTCCGGTAGAATTCGAACTACAATTTCAACCGCTCAACGAAAACCTTTTAAATCACGCCAGGCAAGTTCAACACCAGCATATCTTCTCTTCCAAGGCTTAATTCAGGTCGATACAGCCGCATAAAAGTCTTCTAATAGTTCAGCCAACAACCCCCGCGAAGACGACGCAAAAGCTTTACCGGTGTACTTTTTTCCTAAGCCATAACCAAATCCAATTTAAGTATCTGCTCCACTCAACAATCCTTTTAAAGTTCCAAATAACACTGCAGCTATGAATCTGCTATTGGATTCAACTGCCAGCTAAACAGTATACGAACCTTTCTATATTTCAATCTACAGCATGTCCTGTTCTAAAGTCAGTTTAGGATTAAACGTCAAAATTGTAAGGTTTTCTAGAAAGAAACAGCGGGCCACCTGCATTGGTGATGCTGGTCCAGTCATATCAGTATACCAGCCAATAAAACGGTATTCAACAAGCCGTAAGCTTACCAGGATCTCCAGGATCTTGTACCCACCTACCAGAAAAGCACTTAAACAATCCGGGTTTACTTACCTAGGTATTTGGGAACACTATCGCAAGAAGTATCCTGATGAATATGGCCACACGCAATTCAAAGAACATCTTCAAAAAGCATTCGCTTTTCAGCATACCTCTTTTCAAATGAAGAAGATCATGAGAGAGAAATTACTTATTGACTATGCAGGAGACAGGTTATTGCTCACTGACAAACAGGAGCAACCAGGCCAGCAGAACTGTTCATCGCTGTGCTTGCTGGAAGTGGCTACACCTCTATGTGGAGGCAAGCGAAAATCAGCAAAAAGTACCCCTTCTAAACAGTGTTCGCCGTAGCCTGAAGTTCAGTGGGCGTACCCAAGCTGATTGTAACATTCAATCTAAAGTCAGCCGTAACACGAGCATACCGATGTCATCACCAGACCCACTGAGTGGGCAAAAGCTTCATCGCTTCAGCGCTTGGTCATCAGACTTTCGCAACAGACTCTAAGATAGCCTATTATAATACATCAAAGCTCTTTACATTCTTGCATGATGCAAAGGCAACCGACTCCTTATATAAAGAAATTGCTCGCATAGAAAAGCAGGATCTACTCATCCTGGATGACAACGGGTTGCAGAATCTAATCAAGCTACAAACAGACTTCAATTATAAAGCGATCTCAAAGGTATTTCCTCGGTCAGCGATGTGAACAAGAAATATTGTACATGCACCGATCCAAGTTAGCCCCTGAGATTTACAAGAGTACAAAAACTTTAAAGTTCCTCCTTAGAAGTCATAGAGAGCCTCTCTGAGCGGTCTTTACACGTTGGATGAATAATTCTGATTTCTGATTAAGAAACAAATCTGATGTACAGCAAGATCAGAGAATCTCACACATACCATAAAATGTTAGTAACTTATGACTAAAATAAAGACGAAATGTGAAAAATTTCAACTAACTTTGATTAGCTAGACTAACGTAGTTTTCGAAACGAGCGTTTCTAACGACGGTCTCTCCTCTCGAAAACCTCTGATTACAACGAGAGATTACAAACGAGAGTACAATCCTTTACAGCAGTTTCAGACCCTGTATAAGGTAGCTCACACGGAAGATTCTCTCAATTTCAACCTCGAAGATACGCGCGAGAGAAAGACACAATCGTTGAGGCTGTCAAACTTGCCGGTCGGACGCTCTGTGAAGCTCCCTCCTTCTCTCTGAAGCGTACCTCCTCTTTGAAGGGCCCTCAACGAATACCATTGCATTTCGTTATAAAACTTCTTTTCCATCTTTGTCATTTCTGAATAAGGTACTTAGCGTTTACAATCACTGGAGCGTTAATGGATAGCAATAGATGAGGGATGAACGCGTGTACTTTGAAGGTAAGAGACTAAGTCCGCACACACCTGGAAGATTGAAAAATCTTGGTAACGACTAACATTCTAGAAGGGAAGATCCTCGTTATCTCTGAGTACATCTGGATTGTCCGCTACTGCGCTATTTGGTAAAGGAAGATTATTGACAATAAACAAATTCAGTATGTCGTTCCTATCCATGAACATGATTTGACTTCTTTTTGAAGCATCAAGCTTCCCTCCCAGCCAATTTCGCGCGGACTTGGTAATCTCCCCACCTGCGACGATGAATGCATGGTCCACCAGCACCTTTTTGCCTAATTCGGGATCAAAAATTTCATGGCCAAGCATCATACAAACTTGATTGTGTACCTCTGCTACATTATTGTTTGATCCTTTGCTTACTCCAGATGCATCTAGCTTTCCCTTTTTTACTTGTACGCCAAAATACAAAATGTGCTGTGTAGGTAGCGTAAACCTCATCCAGATATACTTCCCGTACTCGAGGGCCTTGTCTTTATGTCCTGCGAAGGAAATCCTATGAAATCCCACCTGTCTAAATAAAGGAATTAATATCTCCTCAATGAGTTCATCTTCGGTACTCCTTTCTAGATAAGTTATTAGCAATTCCTGTTTTTTCTGCTCTGACTTCGATAAAGGGCGATGAGGATTTGACTCAGGTGAAAAATTCAAACCCACTTTCGGAATAATACTTATCTTGGATATGCCCTGGTAATCCAGGTGACGAATAGGCAACGAGAATCTTACATCCAACATTTGCTCCCATCGATCAAGGCTTGGCTTTATCTCCACAAATTTAGGCACATCCAACCTGACGTATATTGTATAATAGTAAACTCCCCCATTCCAATTGTCGTAACCCGTCTGTTCAACCGATAGATCCGCTGAATTCAAGAGTGATACGACGTCGTCGTCTCCTTCGGCCCTGGCGAGCTGCTTGACAGTCTCGATGAGCGATTTAAAATCCTGGCTATTGTCTAAATTCATAAGGTAGATTGATAACCCATTTAAGTGCCTCCTGTACTTTTGTTTTTATAGTCGGTAAATAAACATTTACAGCCAACCACAAGAAACCGCCAGCCTTTACTTCGATCTTTAACTTGAGCTGTAGGTAAGACATTGTTCAATATACAACATTCTTTATATTCGCATGTAAAACCGTTATATGAACGCGCTAATAGAAGGAACTACTATAAATCACATTGTATGCGAGAACTTTCATGACAAGAGTGCGGGAAGAATACGTGTAAGGCCAATTCATGGTCAAAATTTACCATTAGACCTAATGATTGAATGTAGCGAAGAAGAAAGGAAAAAGCACCCATTAGGAACTCGCTTTAATGCCTACGATTTACGTGTCTGTAGAAAGCCAAGTGGAAAGCTTTACCTTCGAGCTAAAGGTCAAATGATCTACAAAGTATAGTTTAACTGATGTCTCTCATGCCTTGAAGATGTGACAAACATCGTAGCCAGTAATTCTTTGTAGAACTTTGAATTCCCTAATATTGCCTGATTAAATTTTTGTACTATAACAATCAATGTCTGAAGATCAAAAGAAACAACTGGAGCAGCAGCTCTGGAATATAGCTAATACCCTACGTGGCAAGATGGATGCCGATGAATTCCGGGATTACATATTAGGATTCATCTTTTATAAATATCTCAGTGAGAAGATGCTCATCTATGCGGATGAGATTCTTGAAGAAGATGGCATCAAATACACCAGCCTGGATGAAAGTACAGAAGACGGCAAAGCCTACTTGCAAGCCGTTCATGATGAAGCAATAGATAAGTTAGGATACTTCTTGAAGCCATCGGAGCTATTCAGTGAAGTTGCCAGACGTGGTAATGCCAAGGCAGCGGACGAGGATGGGAATGGCCGAAGTAACTTCATCCTTGAAGATCTCACCAGAATCCTCCACAACATTGAACAAAGTACCATGGGTACCGACAGCGAGGATGATTTCGACAACCTGTTTGAAGATCTCGACCTTACTTCAACCAAGCTAGGTCGTACAGAGAGCGCTAAGAACGAACTGATCTCTAAAGTGCTTGCTCACTTAGATAAGATTGACTTCAAGCTTGAAGATGCGAACTCTGATGTACTTGGGGATGCGTACGAATACCTTATTGGGCAGTTTGCTAGTGGAGCTGGAAAGAAAGCCGGTGAATTCTATACGCCTCAACAGGTATCTACAGTGCTTGCTAAGATCGTTGCAACAGGTAAGACAAGACTAAAATCAGTGTACGATCCTACTTGCGGATCGGGTTCGTTGCTTCTACGAGTAGCTAAGGAAGTAGAGCAAGTCTCCAGCTTTTATGGACAGGAGCTAAACAGAACTACGTATAACCTTGCCAGGATGAACATGATCTTGCATGATGTTCATTATAGAAAGTTCAATATTAAACAAGAAGATACGCTGGTACATCCCCAGCACCTTGATCTTCGTTTTGAGGCGATCGTAGCCAATCCACCGTTCTCGGCCCAATGGAGTGCGAGCACGCTGTTCATGAGCGATGACCGGTTTAGCCAGTATGGTAAGTTAGCGCCTTCAAGCAAGGCGGACTTCGCGTTTGTACAGCACATGATTCACCATTTAGCTGAGAATGGAACAATGGCTGTTGTATTACCGCATGGGGTTCTATTCAGAGGCGGAGCAGAAGGACATATCCGTAAGTTCCTGATCAAAGACAGAAACTATCTTGATGCAGTGATTGGCTTGCCTGCAAACATCTTTTATGGTACTAGTATTCCAACCTGTATTCTGGTGTTCAAGAAATGCCGTAAAGTGGACGATGACATCTTGTTTATCGATGCTAGTCAGCAGTTTGGCAAGGCAGGGAACCAGAATGTGTTGCGTACTGAGGACATTGACCAGATCATAAGCACTTATCGCGACCGAGCAGTTACACCAAAATACAGCTATGCAGGAACACTGAAGGAAGTTGAAGAGAATGATTATAACTTGAACATCCCCAGGTATGTGGATACTTTTGAAGCGCACGAGGCGATCGATCTCGAACAGATTGCAGCAAAGTTGAAGGCCGTTGAAACCGAAGTGCGAGTCGCTGATAGTGTGATTGCAGCCTATTGTAAGGAGTTGGGTATTAGTAATCCGTGTTAGATGAATAACAAAATAGAAGACGTGCCGAAACTCAGGTTTCCAGGCTTTGAAGAGAAGTGGAAAATAGATAATATTGGTGCACATGTAGAGATTATCTCCGGAGTTCCGATCAAAGGCGAAGATATCTCCGAGAACCCTAGCGGAACTCCGATCTTAAGAGGTGTTAACATCACAGAGGGATATATACGGCATAGTAGAGATATCGACAGGTTCTACATGGAAAGCATTGACCCAATTAACAAGTTTATTGTGCAAGAAGGTGATTTAGTTATCCCCATGGATGGATCCAAGGTAGGAAGAAATTATGCGATGGTGTCCAAAGGAGAAGAAAATGCCGTTTTGATACAGCGGGTTGCTAGATTACGATCGAAATCCATGTCCTGCTTGCCATTCATTTATCAACATATCAGTTCTGCCGAGTTTCAAAAGTATGTCGACGAGGTAAACACCAGTTCCGGAATTCCTCACATTAGCTTAAAGCAGCTACAACAGTTTAAAGTTGCGTTTCCAACGCTTTTTGAACAACAAAAAATAGCTACTTTCCTAACTTCAGTAGACGATAAGATTCAGCAGCTCAGCAAGAAGAAAGCGTTGCTGGAGCAATACAAAAAAGGTGTGATGCAGCAGATATTCAATCAGGAGATTCGGTTTAAGGATGAGAATGGTGCGGAGTACCCCGAATGGGTGGAAAAACAGATTGGGGACTTATTGACTTTCAGATATGGTAAGGATCAGAAACGAGTGGCGAACGTTAACGGTATTTACCCGATATTTGGCACAGGTGGTGAAATTGGAAGAAGCAATCGTTTCTTATATAGTAAGCCCTCTGTGTTGCTTGGTCGAAAAGGGACGATTGACAAACCCAGATATATAAATACTCCTTTTTGGACAGTTGATACGTTATTCTATACTGAGATTAAAGATGATGTCGAGCCAAAGTGGGTATTCTACATGTTTGAAACAATAAACTGGTATCAATACAATGAAGCTTCGGGCGTTCCAAGTCTAAGTGTCTCTACGATTAGCAAGATTAAATTCAATGTACCATGTCATGAAGAACAAACCAAAATAGCGAACTTTTTGTCCTCTTTGGATGATAAAATCAAGCACGTTGACCAGCAGGTTGAATTCACTAAACAGTACAAGAAAGGACTTTTACAGCAAATGTTTGTTTAACTTATTCCCTGAAGTGACACAAAGCTTGAAATTAGAGATGGAAAACAGCTTTCTAAGCGTTACGTTTGTATTAACAGTACCCGCTTGCACACCATTAGAACTGCAAGCGGGTCATTCTTTGTAATGCTATGGCCGACAAACCCGCATACGCCGTAGCAGATCAGATATTATTGCTCGATCACAGAGCGATCCTTAGCAATTTGTCCATCTGGCTTGAAGTACTTAACTACCTCAGAAATATCATCACTGACTACTCCGGGCTTTGGAACAGGATCATAATTTCGACCAAATATCCAACCGTCCCGATTTACAAGCCCGGCTTCTTAAATGGTTGGGACAAGCAACCCCTTAAAAGATAATGACGACGCAATCAGAACAGGTCCTTGAAGAAAACCTATTAAAACAGCTTGCGGCTTTGGGTCATGAGCGGGTTACCATCAAGGATGAACCAGCCCTAACGGCAAATCTACAATCACAGCTACAGAAACACAATCGTACCACCTTTTCATCTGCAGAGTTCGCAAAGGTGCTAAACCATTTAAACAAGTACACCAGTGTGTTTGAGCGGGCAAAGATACTAAGAGACAAGTATGCGCTACCTAAGGACGATGGAACGATAGCATATATTGAGTTTATAAATCAGGATCATTGGTGTAAGAACGAGTTCCAGGTTACGAACCAGGTAACCGTAGAAGGGACTTACAAGAACCGGTACGATGTTACCATTCTAATTAATGGGTTGCCGATTGTTCAAATCGAACTTAAACGGCGTGGACTTGAACTAAAAGAAGCTTTCAACCAGGTAAACCGTTATCACCGCCATTCCTACGGTGCTTCTAATGGCCTATTCCTTTACGTGCAGTTGTTCGTGATCAGTAATGGTGTGAATACCAAGTACTATGCAAACAACCGGGTGCAGGACCTTAGCTTCAAGCAGACATTCTACTGGGCAGATCCCGATAACCGCAACATCACCCAGCTTGAAGCATTTACCCAGGTGTTCCTCGAGCCTTGTCATTTGGCTAAGATGGTGACCAGGTATATGGTGCTTAATGAGACTTACAAGGTATTGATGGCACTTCGTCCATACCAATACTATGCGGTAGAAGCCTTAGTTGACCGGGTAATGCACAGTAAGAAGAACGGCTACATCTGGCATACTACCGGATCCGGTAAAACGCTGACTTCTTTCAAAACGAGCCAGTTGCTAATGAATATTCCCAAGGTGCATAAAGTTGTATTTGTCGTGGATCGTAGGGATCTGGATTATCAGACCAATAAAGAGTTCAATAGCTTTAGCAAGGGTAGCGTTGACGAAACGGACGATACGCAGTCGCTCGTTACTAAGTTCACTGACGAGACCAAGCTCATCATCACGACCATTCAAAAACTGAACAATGCAGTGTTTAACAAACGCTATTTAAGTAGGATGGAGCCGCTGAAGGACAAGCGTATAATCTTCATCTTCGATGAGTGTCATAGAAGTCAATTCGGGGATACCCACAAACGCATCAAGGCTTTCTTCAACAATCACCAGATGTTTGGATTTACTGGCACCCCAATCTTTGCTGACAACGCGATGTCCAATGGTGCTGGCAAAAGGACTACTCGTGATCTATTTGAAGAATGCCTGCATAAATATGTCATCACTGACGCCATTAAGGACGACAACGTGTTAAAGTTCTCCATAGAATATGTTGGGCGATACAAGGACAAGCTGGATAAACCCACCTATGTAGATATTCCTGTAGAGGACATTGACACGCAGGAATTACTGGAAAGTCCGAAGCGGCTGGAAAAGATCGCAGATTACATTATCAATAATCATAACCGTAAAACCCACAGCAGGGCCTTTACCGCGATGTTCTGTGTAAGTAGCATAGATGCGCTCATCAAGTATTATGACTTATTTAAAGCCAGCAAACAGCAGGGGAAACATAACTTGCGCATTGCCACGATCTTCTCATACGGCGCAAACGAAAATGATAAAGATGCGGAGGGCTTGCTGGTTGAAGAGGATTTGTTTCCCATGGCTGCAGAACCTTCTGGTTCCTATAAGTCTCTTCATAGTCGTGATGCATTGGAAAGCTACATCGCCGACTACAACACCATGTTTGAGACAAGCTTTAGTACAAGGGACAGTCACTCCTTCTACCTGTACTACAACGATATTGCTAAACGTGTAAAAGAGCGGCAAGTAGACTTGTTGCTGGTTGTAAACATGTTCCTTACCGGATTTGATAGTAAGACGCTAAATACGCTTTATGTAGATAAGAACTTGAAGCACCATGGACTTATTCAAGCTTTCTCCCGGACCAATCGGATTCTCAACGAGCTGAAGTCACAGGGCAATATTGTATGTTTCCGAAACCTAAAGGGCGCGACGGATGATGCCATAGCCTTATTTTCCAATAAAGATGCAAAAGACATCATCATCATGGAGCCGTATGAGGACTATGTGGCTAAGTTCAATGAGGCATACGCTAAACTGTTAAAGATAGCGCCAACGGTTGACAGTGTAACGGATCTGATTAGTGAGCGTGATAAATTGGCCTTCGTACAAGCCTTCCGTGAACTAATGCGAGTTAACAATGTGCTGACCAGCTTTGCGGACTTTAATCCGGAGCACATTGAGATGGAGCACCAAGAGTTTGAAGATTACAAGAGTAAATACCTGGATCTCTATGAAGCATCCAAGGGGCCTGGCAAGGAAAAGGTCTCTATACTTGATGATGTAGACTTTGAGCTAGAGCTAATTCATCGTGATGAAATCAATGTGGATTACATACTTGCGCTGCTTGCCAAGCTTCCAGAAGCTGATGACGATACAAAGAAGCAGCGTCAGAAACAAATCACGGATATCATAGAAGGAAGTGTTCAATTACGAAGTAAGAAGGAGCTGATCCAGAAGTTTATCGCGGAGAACATGCCTCATATTACAAACGCTTACGATGTGACACCAACATTTGCCGCCTTCTGGGACAAAGAGCGTGTTGATGCATTTGAACAGCTTGTAGCAGAGGAACGCTTGAAGCCAAACGAACTTCAGGGTGTTATTGAGAACTACCTCTACACCGAGCAGGAGCCACTAGGTGACGAGATTGTGAATATGCTTGAAGAAAAGCCTAAGATCCTGACAAGGAGAAACACGATAGACCGAGTGCTAGAGAAAGTTAAGAAGTTTGTTAACACTTTCTTTGACGGTGTAAATAATAAGGCTGCTTAGGATAAAATTGATGTAAGTGTTATAACCTTTAAACTCGCTCTCATGAACAAACTCTTAGTTACCATCTGCCTTGCTATCGTCCTTTTAGCTTGCAAGTCCAACTCCAAGTCTGGTGAAGGCTCATCTGCTGCCTCATGGCACAGTATTGACGAGGAAGCACCAAGTAGTGGCTATCCGGATGGGGAATATTGCGCTACGGTTGAATATTACAATTCGGAAACAGGAACATCCTCCACTTATAACTTAACGGTTCATGTTGAAGATGGTGAGCTAACACAAATTGATTGGCCCAATGGTGGATGGTTAGACAGTTCACATTTCGCTCCGCCGGATGTTGAGGAAGATGGATCCTGTAGTTTCAGTACCTATGATGGTAAAGATTACTCTATCCAAATCAATGAAGAAGGTGGCTGTTCTGGAAACTTCGGATCTCCAGAGGATGATGAGGAAGCGGAAGCACAGCGTCTTGAAGAGGAAGAACAGCGCCAGCAGGATCAGGATGATGAAGAGGAACGTTTAGAGGAGGAGCGACAAGAGGACGCCGAGCGCCAGAGAGAACTTGAAGAGGAACGGCAAAAAGAGGAAGAAGAGCGCAACACTGAAGAGAATCTGGCGTTCTCTCCAGCCGCAACCCGGCGTATAAACACTGCTCCGGTTCAGTATTGAAGATTGACTTATTCTAGCGAGCAAATGACATATAAGCTGGTGGCTTGAAGGAAAAGAGATGCCTGAATTGGCTTGCAAGTATTCGTGAGTTGAAACAAGAGTCACCGAGCTGCAGTTCTCTGTCGATCGTCCTAACTTTTAATTTCGTCTTCAATTATAATTTTCATTACCATCGCGTGCCCAAGTAAGAATGGACACTGTTGAGACATTAGGATAAACCTACAATGTTTAACATACCCCAGCCAAACTTTAAAGGTGTAAAGATGGGGACTTCTTGAGCCCCCAACCCTACTAAAGTTTGATGGTCAACCCTTCTGGAGGAATAACTAAACCTTCTCCGGAAATCAGAAGACCGGCTTTTGGACTTGCTGCGAATCCGACATCGATGAAAACCTTTACACACCCATCTTCACCCCGAGTGATCTTAGCGTACTTATCAGTTTCAGAAAACTCGTAAACATACTTAAAGATCCTCTCCTCTCCTGGAGTCCATTTGCGGATCTTAACTACTAATGTTAAAGGTTCTGACTCTGACGGTAATTTAATCAATTGTTTTTTACGGTGTTGATCATCTTCGAATTGTTTTTTTTTCATTCTCTTAAGTTTACAGGACTTAGACCACCTAAATTCTGACTTTAAGGGGGGTACCGGAGGTTCTCGGGAGGGATGGGGGTTCGATGGAGGGTGTTCATCACTACCTCGAACACAACCAAAAAATTTGAGGTAAAAAAAATTAAGCGGCCGTCTAGTAAAGGTTCTGAAACTTTGATTTTATGCGAGAAAGAGGTGATTGCATGGTATGTTTTAGGGGATAAAATGAGATATTAAATCCTACCAAGTTCTATTTCTCCGGCAATCATAGCCATTTATTATACTAGCGCAGCTAAAGACATTTTCACTGAACGGAACTAGCTAAGTACCTATATTGTCGTACCTGTCACTGACACTCCCACATGAATAACTAAAGTCCGTAGAGTTTGTATTTATCATTTGACGTAATCCTTTTTGTTTAAGTTCACTATTAAACTCAGAATCAGAACGAACCATCTTTTCTACGATGAGATCGGCGACTGAACACACCATGCCGAAATCGATTGAATCCTATGTGTTGTTAAAAGCAACCACTTTTGAAATATCACCTCCATGCGGCTATCAATTTTTTTTAGTAAGTGTCACTTTTTGCGCTTTCTGGTCATCTGTTCATCGAGCACAATCTTAGTAATGACCTTCGGTCGTTCGAGCTTTCTGAAATTTCCGCGGAATAGCTCGGAATCCTCTCTTTTCTCTTCCTGCAATACCTCCGGTTCAATCGGCTCTACAATCTCCTGTTCACCCAGCTCCTCCTGCTCCGAAATCGGAGACATAGAACCAGCTTCATTCTTAGATACTCGCCTTACATCGAATGCAACTAGACCTTCTGGCCGAAAGCCTATCCTACAGGTTACATCGGAGGTCTCATCTTTCATCTGAGTATAGTTACCTTCTTTGGGAACGAAAAATGCCTCTAACCCACATTCGAGGGTGATCGTTCCTTCCTGTCTGGCATTGATCGTCGCAACCGTTCCTTTTACGCGCTGAAACATATCTTCATCAGTATCCCTCACGTCCCTGTGGTTTATCAGCGCATCCAGTCCCTGGCCGTAGCCTAGGTGTTCAAACACGAATTTCTTATTGAACGAGTTGTTGCGGCTCTGTTCATTGTAGTATTCGCAATTAGCACGAACCGCCGGGCTGAAAGAATCTCCAGCCGAAATCAACTCCATGGCATAGAGTATATAGAGATAAAAGGCAGCTTCGGTTCGCAAGATTCTCGACTCTCCGGCTCTTTCGTGCCATTCTCTGAATCTTGCGATGAGTTCGTCCCGGTTTGTATCAGTATTCGAAAATCTTACCAGTTTAAACCATAGCTTAAAGCTCAACACATGTGACGGATCCTGGAGAATATTATCACTGAGCATTTTTTTGATGGTCAGCTCCTCCTCTGTCTTCAGTCTACTCCATGCCTCATCGATCTTCCGTTTGTTACCCTGAACCTTGGCCATCAGAATCGCATAGATTACCATAATGCGCATATGGGGCCGATATCCACGTTCGACAGTGTCGATCATGGATTTGTATACCTCGATTGATCCACGGAAGTTACCGAGCAGCTCCAATGCCCTCGCCTCACCTTTGCGAAGGTGCTGCCTAGTTTTGATGATCCGGTTGGAGAGCCCAAGGGTCTCCTCGTTTTCCATTAGCGACTTGGTCATCTCGATTAGTCGCTGAATTTCGGAATACTGTTCCATATACCATCGCTTTTCGGGCGAATTAAGAAAGTTCCACCTATTGTCGATGCCCGACAGGTCACGGCCGTAATCAATCACTTCCATAAGCATCTGAAGGTGAGCGACATAACCATGTACATTGGAGTTATTTATGCGCACACTTTCATTAAAATGTCGCGAACCAATTTCGGCTAGCTCCTTAAGGCGGCTTTCGATAATCAACGACGACCCGTTTTGTTTGAAGTGCCTGAACAGAAATTTTATCTCTCTACTTTTACACATACCTGCAATGTGGTGAAGGTTGTAGTCTGTCCTGCCGTCTGATGTATCCAATGCATCACTAATCAGCTCTTCAGCTTTTCGGAATTCACTCCATTCTTCGGCCTTCTCAAAGATGAAACGTCCCAACTGTCCCTGGAAGTGGCTTTCATCCGGATAGGCTTCCAAGAGCGCATTCAGTACTTCGAGCTGAAGATCCTTAGCCCCGATGTCAGACATCAACCTAGAGAACTTCTCCTGTCCGTTTCCGGGCTGCTCTCCATGGTCCGGCATGTCATCTCCACGATTGAAAAAGACAGATTTGAGAAGATCCCTCGTCTCGTCAACAAGATACTCGTTGCTCGCTCTGATATCCTCTATGAACTTCTTAGCGTATGAATTGATGTAGTCTTTCCATTGGTCTTTCTTTCCCATGCCAAGGACTTGGGAAAGTACAATCTCAGCAAATTTGGAAAATCTCGGGCGCCAATATTCACCTGGTTCCTGGCGCTGGAGGTCAATCTGCTGTACCAGCATCTTCTGAATATACCTTTTTTCCTTTGGCAGATGTTTTAACTCGGATAAAAGCCCTGACTTGAAAAGCGAACGGAACACATGGTGAGAAAGCCCCTTTTGTGAATAATAGTAAACAAAACAGACATATACCAGAAATGTTACGTGACTTTCTGGCATCTCTTCTATATATGAGTCAACATATTGACCAAGCCGTTCACTGTTGAACTCTTCCTGGTTAATGGAAAGTGTGAACTCGATGACTTCTAGCTCCGATGGCTGCCGCTTCCCCTGCATTAACAGACTTGCCTCTCCCTCAGGCCCAAATAGTCTGACCAGATTGATAAACTGATCCATTTCAAGCTTGTCAGCCATTGAATCGTTCACAAAAAAGGTAAAGTCCCTAGTTCTGTCTACCTGCAGGGATCTTCTGATGTAAAGAAATACAACATTGAGCTTCCTTGAATTACATTCCCTAATCAGCTCGTCCATAGTCACCTGATCAATCACCGAAGCCTCAACAATAGCTAAAACGGTCTGGTTAACCTTGTCCAAAAAAGTCGAAAGCGACTGAAAAATTCTTGCGCTGCTCCTAGAAATCATCACGACAGGGAACTGACCTCGAAAATCGAATGCGACACGATGCGCCAGAACAGTTCCACCAGCACCGGGTTTATGCACCAGATCATATCTGCGGGAACGTTTTGTGGATCCGAGCAATGATCGGATAGAGTTAGAGAGCTCCTGGTAGCGATGGCGCTTAACGTCGGTTCCAACGGCAAGCTCATGCCAGTTGATATCCTCTCCTTTTAAAAAAGCAGGCATCTTGTTGGCGTCATTGAAGGGCTTTTCGTTGTATATGGACTGATAGATCACGTTAATGCCATCGTCAGCCAATCGGTGAAAGATATCGGTAACGTCGATCGTATCCTGCTCCTGCTCCTTTGTCCTGCCGGGAACCATAAAACGCTGATCATCGGCTTGCGGCTGTTCGAGAAACTCCTGCAGTCTTCCAACAAATGCCTGGGCGCTCATCTGGGCTACTGTCACGTTAAATCCCAACTCAGAATAACTTCGAAATTCATCGGCCGCGTTTTCATCTGCCGTGATAAATATATGTCTTGCCAAGTCGAGCGGCAGACCGACATTGTCCCAAATCTTTATCAGTTCTTGGATATAGCTCAGGTCGTCCCACAAGTAAATAAACACATATGGGTGCACTTCCCTTGAAAAAAACTCCTTCATCATTTCCTGCATGAACTTGTGGTACTGAAGCGTGCGCCACCCTGCTTTGTTCCGGCTGATAATCTCTGGGATAGTCGAGATCCCATTCGCAAACATCCAGTTTGTACTTCCAGGACCGCCATTGCCTACCATATTCCGCTGTCCCCTGTTCTTTAGGGTAAGGTTGACAATACTTTTATTTTCTAGGTTCTCATAGCATGACTGAAGGCCATTGATCTTAGTGGAGGAGTCAAAGTCAAGTACTACCGACCAGTCTACCCGCAAAAGTGGGCCTAGCCAAGTATTGTCAGCACCTGTAATTTGCGGCGGTGAAACGAGGATATACCGGTTTATTCTATCGAAGTTATCGGTAAGTCGGCATACCTCTGCCCATGGATCATCCTCTAAGCCAACACCGCTTCCCGCTGCAGTGTCCCCATCGAAGGCGGCTTGGAGTTCAACACTTTCCGCCTGGCCAAACTTGGCCGAAAGAAATCGGGAAAGCAGCCTGATATCAGCTATACAGGAGTTTGAAATACCCGGGTAGTCAATCGGGTCATTGGGATTATGCGCGGCCGGGTGTGTACGCCTTAACCGATTAATCGCAGCTCTTATGCTGTTGTCGGCCAACGATCGTCGGTTCATAAGAGAGAACATCTCCGAATATGACATATTCTCTCCTGTGCCAGGCTCATTTCCATCTTGGTCCAAAATCCCCTTTATCATGCCATGCCCAATCTCTTCACCGTATTCCTCCAGAATGAATATTTTCATGAATGCCTCAACCGCACTACGGAAGTCGAAAATGGCGTATTTATGATTGTTGTTGTTATGGCAACCTAGCCCTGAAAGGAGGGACTCCTTGAACTCGCGGTATTTTCTGGCAATTAATAGGCTCATCGGCGATTATATCTTTACTTTAAAAATCAACAGGTAAAAATACCATGGTTATTCGGGAATGTCTAACAATTTCACGGTCTTTTAAGAAGAATAGCAACTTCAAACCCCTCATTGCTAGTCAACCCGATTAACAAGCTGCGCAAATGAAACTGCAGGAATTTCCTAGGCTCAATGTTTATCATATATTGTTTGAATTTATGGAAAAATGTCAATGAGTATAGTGAGTTAATACTAGATTGTACAAAAGCAATGTTGCTCCTTTATCACTATTCCCTCAATTTTGATCAGGAAAAAGACTAAGAGTAAAAGCTGTGTACTCTCCTCCACCCAACCAATGCTACCTTTCGTCACTATCAAGAACTCATTCCATTAAGCAAAAAGTAATCTTTTAATTTTAGATAATGAGTGAATGATAATTCAAAATGGTAATCCATAACTTTAAGATCGATGATTAAAATGCTGGATTTTAATAGCTAATCGTCAACTGCTGTAATGATTGGATACGGTCTACCCTAAAGTTTCTGTTTGCTTGACGCAGTAGGCAAAATCCCGAGAGGTAGTTAACTTCCAGAGCTCCTTCTTTAATCTGGACAAGTTGAAAGTTAGTAATGGTACGATAGCTAATCTGATCATTGCGGCTCTTATATTTTATCCGTATACAGCCCCTATCTTTTGCGGCATCATTTATCGCCATACCAATTTCGTTCAAAATATATTCAGGTGTCGCCGAGGAAGGATTCTTGAGGATATCAAAAGTTGGAACCTGATTTACAAAGGGCTTTAGGGCTATTTTAAGATCGCTTTCGTTGACTATTGGAAACTCCTCTATCCTATTCAATAGGTAATCATACCCGCGGAGAAAATATTTTCCTGCCCTATTATTAACGTTAACTGGCTTTACAAGTGAGAGTTTTCCCCGAGACAGAAGTGTTAAATATGCTTCATTTTCAATAGTAGTACTTACAAGATCAATCAAATCTACGTCCACATCAGGTATGAGTTCAAATGCTTCGAGTGGGAAAGTAGATTCAGAAACCTTATCAGAGGAAGGATCGAAATACGATAAAGTGAGATCCCAAAAAGGTACCTGACGAATTTCCTTTCCTGTTTTGGTCCGCAACGGGCTCTTGCTCGTGTGTTTCCCGATATTAACAACTTGCATTACTGGACTTAGGTACGATAAGAGCGCATTGATTGTTGTACTGGACTTGCTAACGCCGAAATCATCTTGATAATTTAACGAGGACTTTCTTTTCCCCATTTCCAATGGAGCGCACTTTAAGGCTATGATGTCGCCTCTCTTCAATGTTGGTGCACAAATGGTTGAGACGGTGCCGACAATTAGCTTCAGATCACCTTCAATGACAGATAGTTCAACAAATCTGTACTGCTTTACCGAAAAATATAGGCACTTATATTTGAACGTTTCGAGGTGGCACTCTTTTCCGATAGCTTTCTGCTTTTCCCGGTAAATCTCTGTAACGACCAATAATGGAGGGACGGTAAGATGGTCCCCACTAATCACAATATCGGTAGAATTTTGCAGGTAGGGATGGGTCTTGAGCGCAACAATATCTCCAATGCTAAATAATTTAGATTCCATCTCTAAACATAAAAAATTATTGAAACATATTTCCTATATTCGTGATAGTCTTGCAACGAGAGGGCTGTAAACATTTAGTTAGGTTACAAAATTACAAATTTGGATAAAATTTGAGATTTACTGTCTATCTGAAACAGGGTAGCAGGTAAGAGATTGCCATGAATGAGCTCTATTTGACCAGATAGGGTCTTCACGACTTCACATACTCTCCAGAGTAGCAGAAGAAATGAATGAACTATTACCTGTTCAGGAGTGCTTATTAAGCATACCTCTAATATACGCAGAATAATTGAGATTATCAATACCATCTTATGTGTTGTTGTTACTTTGTTAATTGCCTTGTATATTACATTGGAAAAATTAAGTGACTCAGTTATTGGGTGCTGGCCTTAACAATCATTAAGTATGTTTATCATTAGAAAACCCGTTACACTACGTTGCAAGACTATTTTATGATCCCTCCTTTCAAAGAGCGGCCTGCTTGGATGAAAAGCAGGGGCTACCTACACATTACCCCAAAAATTGACGTCTTTAAGAAATACATAGAGATATACGAAAAGGTTCAGAGTGACTACTTTGTTGCAAGGCACGGCTTTTTTCCGCTAATCCACTCTGTGATTAAGGAAAGAAAATATAAGAAGCTGCCAGGAAATACCAGCTTGAGGGGGCATAAGTATTTGAAGGATGGAAAGTGGCTAAGTACAGCTAAATCAAGACCACTTCATTATGCCACCCACATCGATAGCATGATCTTTGGCTATTATGCTGAAATGCTTCTAAAATTGTACGAAGAGGAGTTAGAAACAGTTCCAGGCCTCTCGGATTGCATTATTGCTTATCGGAAGATTCCGGTAGAGAGTGACTCTGAGGATGAGGTCGAAGAAGAGGGTAAGAGTACTGCGCACTTTGCAAGTGAAGCCTTTCAGGAAATCCAAAGGCGAGCGCTCAACGACTGTGTTGTTTTAATGTTCGATATTAAGAGCTTTTTTAGCCAGTTGAACCATGATAAATTAAAACAGGCATGGTGCAGGCTGCTAAAGGTCGACCGGCTGAACTCGGCGCACTTCAATGTTTTCAATGCGGCAACAGATTTCAGATACATACTAAAGGATGATTTACGCTTGAAATCGAATGTGCGGGGTCGCCGGAATGGATTTGATGAAAAAAAACTTGCGGCAATCAGGAAAATACATGGTAAGGAAGCTTTTTTTGCTAATGAGCTGGATTTTCGTGAGTCAATCAAGAACAGGGAATTTAAAATATTCAAGCACCCCTTCGTTAAAGACAAAGTTCCAGTTGGTATACCCCAAGGTCTTCCGATCAGCGCGGTGCTGGCCAACCTCTACCTTTTTGAATTTGACAAGTTAATTTTGCAGATGGTAGTAAATACCCGTAGTGGATTCTACCGCAGATATTCTGATGATATCTTGATTATCTGCTCACCTGAGCAGGCTGAGGAGATTGAGCAACTTGTTCTAAGGGAAATTTTGGAAAGCAAGGTAGAGATCAGTACAGACAAAACTGAAAAGTTCCTGTTTAAGCGCTTCCAACGAAGCCCTAATAAAAACAGGACGACCTCAATTTTAATGACAGCGCAAAAATCAACAATTGGTAAGCCGCTGACCTATCTTGGATTTGAGTTCTATGGGGACAAGACCCTAATAAAGTCTGCCAATTTAGCCAAATTCTATCGACGGATGGTTTACGCCGTGAAAAAGAAGGCATCTCGGGCGATCAGGATAAGTTCCAAAAATGGCACGGATCCGATTATATTCAGGAATCGACTGAAAAGGGTTTACAGCGAGCTCGGACTTGATTCACCAAAGAGACAAATCACTAGAAAACAGCTGATTAGAAATCGTCAAGGTTTTTATACCTTAAAAGTTAAGAAGAAGGTCAAAAAAAATAATAGCAACTACTTCTCCTACGTTGAACGTTCTGGAGTAACAATGGGGGAGCAAGCTGCAATGAGCCATCAGTTGAGAAACTATAAAAAGATTTTCAACAGTGCAATTTTCAAGCACCTTACCCAGAAATCTTCTTGAAAAACCACAATAAGCTTTGAGGCCTACAGGATTCGTGAATTGTGATTAACTTGATAATGAAAAGATGCACATAGTTACCTAAAAACACGAAAACTGTACCCATATCTGTCCCCAACAAAGAAAAATCCCGCCTAAAACACGATCAAGCGGGATAGTTGTACCCGGAAGCAGATTCGAACTGCCACGCCTTTTCAAGCGCCACCCCCTCAAGATGGTGCGTCTACCAATTTCGCCACCCGGGTATATGGCCGCAAATATAAATCTTTGTACGGGTTTTCAAAATTCTTTCTACGGCTAAACGCTGCGCAATACTGGACGACATACCAGCACACAGAACGATAATGGTTTCAACTTCCCAGTTTCGTACTAAACATCTTCTTAGATATAAGCCTCCAAGCACCTAAAAATGTATGTATTTATACGCAATCACTTGACAATTTCTCAGTGATGAACTATTTTACACAATATTCTCTAATTTTGCCACTGCTAAATATAAACCATGAACGATGCTCTTAATTCTCCAGTATGTCTTAGAAACAATGTAAAGGTTGTCGGAAAAGGTTCCCGGGTACTCATGTTTGGACATGGATTTGGATGCGACCAGAACACCTGGAGATTAATCACCCCTGCTTTCGAAGCGGAATACAAGATTGTGCTCTTCGACTACGTTGGTGCAGGACATTCAGACCTTAGTGCCTACGATGACAAACGTTACAGCAGCCTTGAAGGCTACGCTACAGACGTATTGGAGATCTGTGAAGCCTTAAACCTCCAAAATGTGGTTTTCATCGGCCATTCTGTGAGCAGTATGATCGGCTTGCTTGCCGTTAATATGGCACCGGCGAAGTTTAGCAAACTCGTATTTATCGGTCCTTCACCAAGGTACTTAAACGATGTAAACTATCCGGGAGGCTTAGAACGCGACGAACTCGAAGAGCTGCTCGACATCATGGACAGTAACTACCTCGGCTGGTCCAGCACCCTAGCTGGCCATATTATGGGCAACCCGGACCGCCCGGAGCTTGCCGACGGCCTGGCAACCAGCTTCTGCAGCACAAATCCGGAGATCGCTAAAAAGTTCGCCAGAGTAACCTTCCTCTCCGATAACCGCGAAGATCTTGCAAACCTGAAAGTACCGAGTCTTACCATACAATGCCGGGAAGATTTCCTGACCAATGATGATATTGCCAGCTATATTCAAAAGATTACCCCTGGGAACCAGATTACCTTCCTAGAGTCCAGTGGGCACTGCCCACACTTAAGTGATCCAGATAGCGTGATTCGTGCATTGAAATCATTTCTTCAAAGCTCCTAAGCTTAACATCAGTACCATGACCCAGTTTGACAACTTTGTTAACCCAGAATTTATCTTTAATGAAGCGCCAATAGGGTTCATCTCCTTTGAACCAAGTGGCAATATTGTTAAAGGGAATGGTACATTTTACAGCTGGTTTCAGAAAACAGAAGCAGAACTATCTTCTGAAAACTTCTTCAAACTCTTGACCAAGGGAAGCGCGCTGTACTTTCAAATGGTAATCAACCCATTATTGAACCTCCGAAGTTATAGCAACGAAATCAACCTGACTTTTATCTCAAATGAAGAAAATTTTGATGCGCTATTCAATGGCAAAGCGTATAAGGATGAACAAGGAAAGATAATCCTGATCAATGCTTACCTGTTAAAGATCATTGATCGCAAAAAATACGAAGCAGAGTTGTTGCTGGCTAAACGCATGGCCGAAGAAAGCCTGAACTCTGCTAAAAAAATCATTGATGACAATAATGAGCAGTTCCTTAAAATTGCCATGAACCAGTCGCATATGATAAGGAGGCCCTTAGCAAATATGCTAGGCCTCCTGGCCATTCTTAAAGACGTTAAAATGCCCGACGAGGGCGAAAACCTCATCAAGTTACTCGAATTAAGTGCGGAGGATTTAGACACCCTCATTAAAGAAGTGGTAAAACAAACCCGCACGCCTGAATAACCTACCAAAAGGCAGAATACAGGGCTACAATTAAAGCAAAGATAATTAATGAACCAACCGCAAAAGAGGTGGAGACTTTAAACATCTTAGCATCAATCTCCAGACCCTTCGTTACTACGCCTTTTTTGTGCTCGTAAATACTTATCAGGTACATGCCCAGGATACACAACGCAAACACAATGGCCATCCTGTCCATAAAAGGGATCTCATAAACACCACTTGCATTCGCTACTGCCCAACCGATGCTGTACAAGGGGGACAGGTCCATCCATCCCGGTAAAAACTTGAGCACTACGGAGAAGATAAACCCACCTATGGTCGCAAATAAAGCGGCATTGGATGTGGTCTTCTTCCAGAAGAAACCTAGAATAAACATCGCGAAAATACCCGGAGACACGAATCCGGTGTACTCTTGTATGTATTGGAATCCTTGTTTCCCCTCTCCCATCAACGCGTCACCAACGATCAATGAAAGTACAACCGCCAGCAGCATCGAAACCACCACAGCAACTTTGCCGACATTCACAAGGTTACGCTCAGAGGCAGCTTTATTGAAGGCCTTTTGATAAATATCCAATGTAAAAATAGTTGCAATACTGTTTGCCTTGCCTGCCAGGGAAGCCACAATTGCAGCGGTAAGGGCGGCGAAAGACAAACCTTTAAGGCCGACTGGCAGCAAGCCCAACAGGGCCGGGTACGCTTTATTAGGATCCTGAACCCCTGAAGCGGTTAGCAGGTTTTCACCGCTGATCCCCCCGAGGTCTTCTTTAACAATGTAGTAAACTGCGATACCAGGAATAACTACAATAACCGGCATCAGCATTTTTAGAAATGCCGCAAACAAAAGTCCCGAACGTGCAACAGGCAACGAAGCACCTAAGGCACGCTGGGTGATATACTGATTACAGCCCCAATAGCTGAGATTCGCAATCCACATCCCGCCAATAAGCACGCTTAAACCAGGCAGGTCCATATAGTTCGGGTTGTCTTTGTCAAAGATCAAATGGAAGTGTTCTGAAGCGCCATCGGTCAGCATTGCAAATCCTTTGGTAATGCCCTGATTATCGGAGATCAGGTTTAAAGCCAGGTAAGTTGCTACCAAACCACCAAGTATCAGGAAAAACACCTGGATCACATCTGTATAGCCAATAACTTTCATCCCTCCCAGCGTAATGAAGATCGCGAAGACGGCTAAGGCCAAGATACATAAGGTGATGTTCAGGCCGGAAATCCCACTCACCGCGAGTGCACCCAGGTACAAGATTGACATCAGGTTCACAACAATGTACAACATCAGCCAGAAAACCGCCATGATCATGGCCACCTTTTCATTATACCGCTGACTTAAAAACTGCGGCATGGTGAAGATCTTGTTCTTCAGATAAACTGGCATAAAGAAAATGGCTACAATAATCAGCGTTGCTGCTGCCATCCACTCATACGCAGAAATTGCCAGCCCCAGCTTAAATCCGGAGCCACTCATCCCGATCATCTGCTCGGCCGAAATGTTAGAGGCGATCAAAGAAGCGCCTATCGCCCACCAGGTTAGTGAACCTTCCGCTAGAAAATAGTCTTTGGAATCTTTAGACGCTGATTTCTTTTTGTAGTAGATCCAGAAGCCATAACTGGAAACAATAAGAAAGTAAATGAGAAATACGATGTAATCGTATGTATGTAATCCGCTCATCAATTTAGGAGTATATATTTGAAAATTTGAATATAGCAGGTTTTTTCAAAAATACTTTTGAATTCGATGTACAATTTGGGCAACAAAATATCCGTCAAGAAATCAGACGATATCTTCCTGATCCGGTGGTTTAATGATCATGCGTAATGATTGATCGCGGGAAAGATAAGCTACCGTCCAATTCCAGAAGGTTCGTGCACGATTGCGGTACGTGATCAAAGACATCAAGTGAATAAACAGCCAGACCAGCCATGCGACCAAACCATTCATATGTATCTTCGGCTTCGGCAAATCTACAACAGCTTTTGCACTGCCAATGATCGCCATGGAGCCCTGATCTTTGTACCTGAACACTTCCGGACTCTTCCCGGAAGCCATATTCTTAAAGTTCTTTGCCAGCAGCTTTCCTTGTTGTATTGCCGCCTGTGCAACCTGCGGATGCCCATTCGGGAATTCCGGGTCGGAGAGCATCAGCGCAGTATCTCCAATCGCATAGATATTTTCCGAACCAATCACCTTGTTATATTCATCCACAAGCAATCTTTTTCCACGTCCATACCAGCTCGCCGGTATGCCATCAAAGATCTTTGCCGTCACACCCGCAGCCCAGATAAGGTTTTTCGACTGAATTTGCATACCGTCCGATAAGGTCACCGTATCGCCGTCAAAATCATTTACATGGGTGCTCATAATCAGCTTTACCCCTAACCTGGTAAGTACCTCCATCGTGTCGGTCTGCGACTTTTCGCTCATTGGCGATAGTACGGATTTCCCGCCATCCACCAAATAGACCAGTCCGTTACTGCCGATAAGCTCAGGATAATCTTTGCGAAGTATCCCTTTCTTCATCTCGGCAAACATCCCCGAAATCTCCACCCCGGTTGGTCCACCACCTGCAATAACCATGGTCAGCAATCTGTTCGCCTCCTGTGGATTCTTGCATATAGAAGCCTGCTCCATACGCATCAGCAGTACATTCCGCATGGCGATCGCATCACTCAACGTCTTCATTGGGATTGCGTGCTTCTTGATATTTTCATTCCCAAAGAAGTTGGTTTCCGCTCCGGTCGCAAAAACCAGGTAGTCATAACTCAGTTCGCCATTGTCTAAAACTATTTTATTTTCCTCAGGCAGCACCTGCTTTAACCTTCCAAGCCTAAAAAACAGGTTCTTTTTACCTGCAAACAGCTTGCGAAAAGGATAACTTATACTGGAGGGCTCCAGAAATGCCGTAGCCACCTGATAAACAAGTGGAGGAAAAAAATTATAATTGTTCTTGTCTACTAACGTTACTTTGAAGTTGGGATGCCGGCCTAAACTTTTTGCCAGATTTATGCCAGCAAACCCGCCACCAACTACCACTATATGTTTCTGCATAATTTAATTCTGATTATAATTAAACATTGTTAAAGGTAGATAGTTTACATTTCAGACAATAAGCAAAGCCGGTTCCATGAAAAGCAAAAATCCTCTTATCCCTTTTTTACTCTTTCTCCTGATATTCTTCTTCCTAAACACCTACACATTATCCGGCTTACAATTCTTCAGCGGAAATCCCCTGCTGCCCCTTCTCTTCTGGACATTTGTACTGCTGCTATGCGCTTCCTTAATTATCGCATTCAGGAGGATTCCCAGGCGAGGTATGGATGGCTTCTTCAAGATCATTTCACATGCCTTTTTAATCCTGCTGGTGAGTGAGTTCATCTTTGTACTTTCACTTGCTCCAGGAGATATTTACCGGCTGATCCTGCATCAACCGCGAAATTACGCCTGGGTGGTGTTCGCTTCAGCCATGCTCGCGCTCAGCATACTAACTTTCATATATGGTATGGTACGTGGGAAATATGCCTATCGGGTAATCCGGCATGTACTGGAGTTTGAAGATCTCCCGGAAGCATTTGACGGTTTCACCATTACACAGATCTCAGATGTGCATGCCGGAAGTTTCCAAAACCGTAAGGCCGTAAGTAGAGGCATTGACCTGATCAACAAACAACAAGCTGATCTTTTTGTATTTACAGGTGATCTGGTGAACAACAAGGCTTCGGAAATTGTACCCTGGGTAGACTTGTTTTCAACGATCAGAGCACCCTATGGTCAATTTTCAGTACTTGGTAACCATGACTATGGCGACTATGTAAAGTGGGAAACAGAAGCGAATAAACGAACGAACCTGGAACAGTTGAAGTCATTGCACAAACAGATGGGCTATCGCTTACTGCTGGATGAACATGTGGTCATTGAGAAAGGCGGTCAACGAATTATCCTTGCCGGCGTGGAAAACTGGGGATTGGGCTTCGGCCAGCGGGGCGACCTGAAAAAAGCACTGCAGGGCACACAACCAGATGATTTCAAAATCCTTTTGTCGCATGATCCGACGCATTGGGAATCCGAAATAAAAGTATTACCAGCGAAGATACACCTCACTTTGGCTGGCCATACCCACGGTATGCAGTTCGGACTAGAGGCCTTTGGCATCAAGTGGAGCCCGGTGAAATATCGCTATGCGCATTGGGCAGGTATCAAGGAAGAAAATGGACGCTACTTGAACATCAACCGGGGATTTGGCTTTCTTGGCTTTTCCGGACGTGTTGGAATCTGGCCTGAAATTACGGTGATTGAACTCCGGAAAAAACCCTAACTGCTACGCTTTTCCTCCAGCAACAAGTCTAATGCGTGTTGCATGGTGCCTGCACGAACAAGTTCACCGGAGTTCACGAAAAAGATCTCATCCGCATTTTCAATGGTATTCAGTCGATGCGCAATGATGACCACGGTTGTTTCCTTCGACAGGTTACTTAATATCGCCCCTAACAGTTGCTCGGTGATGGTATCGATGTTTGCAGTAGCTTCATCCAGAATCAGTAACTGTGGATTTCTTAGTACCGCACGCATAAAGGCGATCAATTGCTTTTGTCCCAGGCTGATGTTGTCTGAGCCAGAAGTAACCGCAGTTTCCAAGCCTTCATCGAAAAGGTTCAACAAGGTCTCTAGTCCAGATTGCTTGATCACCTCCTCCAAAGCAGCATTATCAAAATCCTTGTATTTTGGATTGCCGTAAAGAATGTTGTCCCTGACAGAGCCGGTAAACAAAAATGGTTCTTGTAAAATAAACCCGATCTGGCTTGTCCGTTCCGCTGCTGAATAGGTACGGATATCACGGCCATTCAGTAAAACTGTGCCTTGTGTAGGATCGTACAACCTGGCAATTAAAGAAGCGGTAGTCGTCTTCCCCCCACCTGTGGGGCCGATAAGCGCATAAGTCTTGCCCTTTTCCAGCTTAAAGTTAATGTCGTGCAAAATTTCCTTTCCCGACTCATAACCAAAGTGAACATGTTTAAATTCCAGAAGGCTGCATTCCGCAGCAGCTGTTCCCTGGGGTAAGACGGCAAGATCATTTTCCAGGTTTAAAATGGCGGAGATACGATCCCATCCAGCCATGGCCACTTGGAAGTTTGCCCATAGTGCAGCCAACTGCCGCAGCGGATTGTAGAAGTTCGTCGCATAGGAGAAATAACTGACCAACAGTCCTACCGTGAATTCACCATTGCTGATCAGGTAAATGCCATAGGCGAGTACCACAAGCTGTGCCATACCGGAAAACAGGCCATAAACCGGTACAAACACGTTATTGGCCAGGCCCGCCCCAATCGCAGACTTGTAGTTATCCTGATTAGCCTCGTCAAACTTTTTCCTGAAGTAATCGCGGCGGTTGAAGGCAATGATCACTTTGAAATTGTTCAGGCTTTCCTGAATCTCTGCACTCAGGCCACCGACACTCTTCAAATTTTTAGCATTTTTTCTTCTAACCCAGGGCGACACAATGCCTGTAAAAACCAAGATTAGCACTGCAGGTCCTAATGCTGCAGCCCCTAGCCGGGTATTAATCGAAAGCAGAAAAGCCCCGGCACCGATCATGGTCACCATGCTCCCTAAAAACTGCATGAGCGATTGAGAGAAAAACTGATTGATCTTGTCTGTATCATTATTCACCCTGGAGATCAGATCACCAGCTTTGTTCTGGTTAAAGAATGCAACCGGGAGCTCCTGGATCTTGTTGAAAATCGCATTTCGAAGGGTGTATAACATGCGCTGTGCCACACCTCCCATTAACTTAGACTGGAAGTATCCCGTAACAAGCGCTATCAGGTACATCCCCAGTAGCAATCCCGAATAACGGAGTACTCCCTCGAAGTCTTTGGTACGCACATAATGATCGATGGTATAACCGATGATCAAAGGACCGACCAGCAATAACCCGGAATTAACGAGTATGGTGACCAGCGCAAGCACTAAGGTCTTATGCTCTGCGGAGATAAGTTGTAATAGTTTCCTCAGGGCAGCAACTGTAGAGCCTTTCGCCGGTTTGTTGTTGTCCTGATTAAGATTGTAATTCATAATTACTTGTACTCTGTTGTGAAGTATGGATCTGGACGTATTCAGGACTGCTCTTCAATAGCTCCTTGTGGGTTCCTTGTGCAATAATCTCCCCCTGCATCATCACAATGACCTTATCATAGTTTTCTACAGAAGCCACTTTTTGGGTCACAGACAACAAGGTCAGTCCGGGATAGTTCCTGGCGATATTATCCAGGATCTTCTTTTCCGTCAAGGTATCCACCCTCGCCGTAAAATCGTCCAGCAGCAATATCCTGGGGTTGATCGCCAAAGCCCGTGCAAGCATGATGCGCTGCTTTTGCCCGCCGGAAAGGCTTGAACCTCTTTCAGAAACGATGTTATCGAGCTTTTGCGGCAGGGCATCTATGAAGTCCTGCAACTCTGCAGTTTCTATCGCGAGCTTCAATGACTCATCGGTTACGGTGTCGCTAAAGGCTATATTTTCCCGAAGGCTCATATTGAAGATGATACTGTCCTGGAAAACAAAACCTACCTGACGGTAAAATTCTTCCTGGTTGTAGCTTGCAAGTTCATGGTTGTCGAACAATATCCTGCCGGAGCCAGGCTTGATCAAACCTGTCAAGAGATAAAGTAATTGACTTTTGCCCGCAGCGGTAGGTCCGATTATGGCCGTTCTAGACCCCGCTGGAAGCAGAAAGCTGATATGCTCAAGTGCTGGCTTCTGCCCGAAATACAAACTAATATCCTGCATTTCTACGGTGCCGAGCATATCGCCGCTAATCGTACCCTGCACGGGTTCTTCTACACTGTTCAAAACCGCTTCTATCCTACCGTAAGATGCGGTTGCCTGAGCGATAACATTGCTCATAAAGCCAATAACCAGGATTGGAAAGATAAGGATGGCCAGATAACTGTTGAATGCGGCAAATTCTCCGAGGCTCATTGAACCGTTAATTACAAAGTGGCCGCCCAGAACAAGTATGGTTAAGCCAGCAAGATTGGCTACAAAGATGATCAATGGAATAAGCCAGGCAAAAAGTGCCAGAATGGAAAGGGAGATATCGCGTGCCCGGGCATTCGCCTCTACAAATTTATAAGCCTCCAGCTGCTGGGAATTGATGACCCGGATAATTGCCGAGCCCAGAATACTCTCATTAATTACTTTATTCAGCCAGTCAATAACCTCTCTGCTCAGCTTGAATAACACCTTGACCTTACGCAAAACCAGGTAAAATGTAATGCCGATCACTGGAATGATCGTAACGATGGCAAGCCCTAGTTTCCAGTTAATCGACAGCAATAACGCACTTGCCCCAATAATCAGAAAGGCAGAGGAAACCATTGAAACGATGGCCTGTGAAACAAACAACTTAATAGAGTCTACATCAGCCGTGAGGTTTGTCAGCAACTTAGAAGGATTGGTTCTTAAAACAAATGCATGGCTTTGCCGGGAAATTTGATCGGAAAGCCGCGTCCGGAGATCGCGCGCCACGCGCTCAGAAGCATACGTCTGAACAATGCTTTGTGCGTAGGTAAAAACAAAGATCAGGACAATAGCCAGCAGGAACAACAACACGGTACGTTCCATATCAAATGTTCCTGAGGTATAGGTATCTATGCCCTGGGAAATCAGCGTTGGTAAAAGCAGGTTCACCCCGTTGCTGATCAACGCGAACAGCACCAGGCATATAATCAGGTTTCTATAAGGCCCTAAGAGGCTAAAAATATTTGGCTTTTTAACCACTGTCGATTTCTCCATTTGGTCCGTATGCTTTCGTGGTATGATGACCAAAAATACACGAATATTTAACAATAAGAAGAAGATACGGGAACTAAAGGACCCGGAAGAGCGTGTTTAAACAACAGTTTTATATATTAGTGACCGAAACCAAATATAATTGCATGCGTAAACCCTATATTGTTGGAATTGACATCGGTACAGGCAGCACCAAAGCTGTTTCCATGGATTTGGAAGGAAATGTATTGAATGTGTCACAATGTGGATATCCCACCCTAAACCCCGAACCAGGCTATAGTGAACAAAATCCGGAAGATATCTGGAAAGGTTTTAGGGGCTGTATCAAAGACACCATGCAAAAAATGGGCTATGCACCTGAAGCATTCAGCTTAAGTAGTGCCATGCATAGCTTCATACCGGTGGACCAAAATGGAGGGGCGCTGCACAACATGATCACCTGGGCTGATGCCAGAAGTGAAGCGCTGGCGGAAATACTTCGTGAAAGTGCTGAAGCGGAGTTCATTTATAATACCTCCGGAACCCCGATCCATGCCATGTCTCCCTTGAGTAAACTGCTCTGGCTAAAAGGCAGCAACAAGGATCTCTTCGAGCAAAGCCATAAATTTATCTCTATCAAAGAATACATTTGGTTCAAGCTCTTTCGCACCTTCGAAATAGATTATGGTATTGCTTCTGCAACCGGGCTGTTTGATATCATCAAACTGCAATGGAGTCCGGAGATCATGGAGATTGCAAGCATTACAGCCGACAGGCTTTCCACTCCGGTAAACACCAATTTCTCTAGGAAAATTGACGATCCTGAAGTTTTAAGCAGCCTTGGGCTGGATCAGGGAATTTCCGTGGTTATAGGCTCCAGTGATGGCTGCTGCGCCAACCTGGGCAGCGCCGTGACGGACGATTACAAAGCTGCTTTGACTATAGGCACCAGTGCAGCCGTCCGCGTTACGGCAAATGCACCGGTATACAATTTCAAAGCAATGACCTTTAACTACCTGCTCGACGAGCAAACCTACGTCTGCGGTGGTCCGCTGAACAATGGAGGTATTGCCATTGATTGGGCAATAGAGAAATTCCTGAATAAAGTAGAGCCAGACGAAGCGGATTATGAATACTTTTTCAAACAGATAGAGGCGACAGCGGCAGGTTCGGGCGGACTGATCTTTGTCCCCTACCTCACCGGGGAAAGGGCACCAATCTGGGACACTGCCGTAACCGCGAATTTTGTGGGTCTGCAACTGCACCACGGTCAGCAGCACTTTTTCAGGGCTGTACTCGAAGGTGTTTGCATGGCTATCAATGAGGTACTTCTTGCGGTTGAACAGGCCACCATGCCGATCAAACAACTTAATATCAGCGGCGGCTTCCTCAATGCGCCCGTGTGGATGCAGGTACTTGCCAATGTAACCGGCAAAAAGCTGGTTGTGGTTCAGGCCGACGATGCCTCCGCTATTGGCGCAATCATACTTGCGGCCCGGGTGCTACATCCAAATTCGGAATTGGAGGAGAAGCTCTCCCAGGAAACACAAACCATCATGCCCGACTACAGCCAGCATGAGGTGTACAAGAAACTTCAGCCTGTTTACGGCAGGCTTTACGACGACCTGAAAACAGTTATGCATACCCTTAAAAGCTTAGCCCTCTAATATGGATTTCCTTTACGTTCTTGCAGGCATCATCATCTTGCTTATCCTGATCATCAAAAAGATCAACCCCATGCTTGCCCTCCTTATTGCCTCCATTGCGACCGGACTAATGCTAGGCATGCCAATACTTAAGGTGATGACCTCGGTAAACAATGGCATCGGCAGTACGCTGGGCAGTATGACCATGGTCCTTGCACTTGGAGCCATGATTGGTAAACTTGCTGAAGATAGTGGTGCCGCGAAGAGCATCGTGGTGGTTTTAATCAGATTGTTTGGCGCCAAACATATTCAATGGGCTGTATTGATTACCGGGATCCTGGTCGGCATTCCGCTTTTCTACAATGCCGGTTTCGTGGTGCTCATCCCACTCGTATTTGCAATCGCTGGTGCCGCAAAGCTGCCGAAGCTCTACGTCGGTATTCCAATGGCGGCGGCACTTTCTGTTACCCATGGCTATTTACCGCCGCACCCTGGTCCGGTAGCACTTGCCGGTATCTTCCATGCCGACATTGGGAAATTGCTGATTTATGGATTTATCCTCAGCATCCCCATCGCTATAGCAGCTGGAATTTTCTTTCCGCGAATGATCATCAAGAGGGATAAAACCGCCGATCAAGATCAGCTCATTACCTTTGATGACCTGCATCTGCTGCCGCCGGCTTTTAAAAGCTTTATCATTGCGCTGTCACCCATAGTGTTGATCACCGCAGGTACATTGGGTACACTAGCCTTTGCAGATGGACCTGCCAGGGCCTTCTTCATCTTTATATCCGACCCTACCATTGCATTATTGATTGCCTTGTTCATCACCTTGCTGATGCTAAACCTTCCTATCGCTAAAGCAATGGACTCCTGCACCGAAGGGGTTAAAGGCGTTGCGATGATCCTACTGATCATTGCGGCCGGCGGTGCATTTAAACAGATATTGGTAGACAGCGGTATCGGAGACGATGTAAAGACCCTTGCGAACAGCATCAATGCTTCACCACTCTTCCTGGGATGGCTAATCGCTGCATTACTGCGGGTAACACTTGGCTCGGCGACGGTTGCCGCACTTACAGCCTCTGGCATGGTGGTGCCGTTGGTTGTTGCAGGTGCATCACCAGAGCTGATGGTGTTGGCTGTAGGTGCGGGTAGTCTGATGTTTTCACACGTCAATGATACGGGTTTCTGGATGTTTAAAGAGTATTTCGGACTCAGTCTTAAGGAAACATTTAAAACTTGGACCCTTATGGAAACCATCGTTTCGGTACTCGGCATTGTCGGTGTTCTGATCTTGAACTACTTCATTTACTAACGTATCAAACTGAATAGATTGGCCGATTTGGCCTTAAAATTGCTCAATAACAGCCGTAAAGCGCAAAAACAGCCTTTATCTATATCAAAGATGAAAGACAACTCAAAAGTGATTGTAAATCTTTTAGCGGGAGTGGCTGTAGGTGCAGCCTTAGGAATTTTGTTCGCGCCAACGAAAGGCAGAAATTCACGCCGTAAGATAGATCTCTTTTTTACCAACTTCAGCGATACCCTGATCGACAATGCAGAAAACCAGTACAACCTGCTGGATAACTTCAAGGATGGACTGAAATACGCCGTTCGTGAACGTCTTGAACAACAACGCGCCAAGCTTATTGGCAAATAGCCTATGAACCTTTCTTTACTAAACAAAACTGCTGTTATCTGTGGAAGCTCACAAGGAATCGGTTTTGCCGCCGCAGTTGAACTCGCCGAACTTGGTGCAAACTGCATATTGATCGCCAGGAATGAGGCAAGCCTCCAGCAAGCGTTAACAAAAATCCCAGCAGCATCAGGTCAGCAACACCAATATAAGGTGGCGGAATTTTCAAATACGCATGCCGTGCAGAAAGTCATTGAAGAAATCGTAAGCGACCAGCCTGTTCATATACTGGTGAACAATTCCGGAGGACCGAAGGCAGGTCCGATAGAAAACGCCGCCTTGGATGAATTTACAGCGGCTTTCCAGCAACATTTGATCAATAATCAGCTCTTGGTAAATGCTGTACTTCCTGGTATGCGCGAGGCTAACTATGGCCGCATCATCAATGTGATATCGACTTCTATCAAAACACCCCTTGCTGGTCTGGGCGTTTCGAATACCATCAGAGCTGCAGTTGCCGCCTGGGCGAAAACCTTGGCAAATGAAATTGGTGCTTATAACATTACCGTGAATAATATACTTCCTGGCCTTACGGAAACTGCACGACTTAGCAGCCTGGTTGCCGGGACAGCAGCAAAAGAAAATAAGAGTGAAGCCGAAGTTGAAGCGGCATTAAAAGCAAGCATACCATTGAAACGATTTGGTCAGGCTTCAGAGTTGGCCAACGTTATCGCCTTTCTAGCAAGTCCGGCGGCAGCCTATGTACATGGGGTTAGTATACCAGTTGATGGTGGAAGAACACCTAGCCTGGCCTAACCGCTGAGGAAATAAAAAAAGCTTAAGAAAACAGTGCGGGATTCAAAGGACAGTTTTTACAACGCTTGCCCTTTTTATACTTTTCACAGCACTTTTTCTTAAGCTTCTTTATTTTTAAATCTTTAAGGATCTCCTTGGTAAGGACCTTTTTCAATTCCTTCTTGGAATCCTTTTTTTCAGATTTATCTTTCTTTGACAAAATCGTTCTGGTTATTCAGCCTCACTGGTATATTCAATTTTACCAACATGCTTATCAATTTCCCATCTTCCGGTACCTTCTTCGCCAATAACTTCGAACAGCTCCAGCGCACGTCTGGCTTTATATTCTTCCTCACGTTGCTCTTTGAAGAACCAGTTCAGGAATTCAAGAGTCACAAAATCAGATTCTTTATAACAGCGAGCTGCGATGTTCTTAATAGACTGTGTAATGTTAACTTCTTGTTCCAATGCTTCTTCAAAAACCTCTCTAAAGCTGTTAAATTCATTCTTGATATTGGTAATTTCAGGAGAAATTGCTACACCACCCATGTCAAGTACATATTTATAGAACTTCAATTGATGCATTCGCTCTTCCTCTGCTTGTTTGAAGAAGTAATCTGCTGAATAATCAAATCCATTGCGATTACACCATGAAGCCATTGCAAGATATAGTGATGATGAGTGTGCTTCTTTTTTTATCTGTTGGTTTAGCAATACTTCTACATCTGCAGAAAGCAAGCATTTAATGCGCATGATATCTTTCATATTCCTTGTGTTTAAAACTGATTTAAACCAAAAATAGTGCTACAAATCTATTAACACATTTTTATTAGAAATATGGAAGCAGTCTAAAGAAGATTAAGCAATTACGCGGTGTAACCGGTCCTGGATAATGTGATTTAGTTCCAGCATTACAAAAGTACCTTGCAGCAGATCCTTAATGGCAATGATCTCCATCAACGACAACACATAACAATGGTCGCAGGCACAAATGAAGATGATTTCAAGATCCCCAGACTTATCATTGCTCAGGAGCAAGGCCTCAATATCAATGTTATAAACTGCCTTTTTTAGCTTTAAGATGTTACGATAATCAAAACGTGCAATTTTCCCCGCAAAATCAATAAACCAGCATTTCTCCTCATCGGATTGATAGATGGTTCCGGAAGTATTTCCGTACACTTTATTCCAGTTTAAAGAAGGGACGTATGTATTTGGCTTCATTAAATGTGATTATGTACAAATGTTAGCATTATTTAGATTTAATCCAAACTAAAGATCAATTATCTGGAATTCTATTCGTAACAATTCTAATTAAGAAAAGCGCGAGGTAAAAAACGCCGTTCCTACCAGCCGCACTATTTCTTACGATATGATAAGATCTCGCTGTCTTACAAGCCGTAAATTTGAATATCAAAACAAAACAACATGGAAAATCAAATCTTAGGCATTCATCACATCACCGCTATTGCGGGGAAAGCCAAAACCAATTATGATTTTTACACCAAGGTACTTGGGCTTCGTTTCATTAAAAAGACAGTGAATTTTGATGATCCAAATACCTATCATTTCTATTACGGCAATGAAGAAGGAACACCGGGCACCATTCTAACCTTCTTCCCTTGGGAAGGGATCCAGGCTGGGCGTAGAGGTACCAGACAGGTCACTGAGATTGGGTACAGCGTTCCTGCTGGTAGCCTGGAATTCTGGCAAAGGCGCCTTGATGATCACCACGTCATATACAATAAGGTTGCAGAGAAATTCGGGGAGCAGTATCTCACCTTCCTTGATCCGGACGGCTTGAAGTTTGAGCTTACCGTTGCAAAGCAGCAGGATACCAGAGTGCCATGGACTACAGCTGACGTTTCGGCGGCACATGCCATCCGCGGCTTTCACCACATTACCATTACCAGCAATAAGATTGAAAAAACTGCTGCTGTCTTAACTGAACTTCTGGGCTACCAATTACAGGAACAAGTGGTGAACCGGTCCAGATTCGTTACAGATACAGTTGCGGAAGCTGCTATAGTCGATCTTGTGGAAGCACCTGGTGAAGCAGCTGGACTTGTCGCAGGCGGTTCTGTACACCATGTGGCCTTCCGGGTAAAGGACGAAGCAACGCTTATGTACTACCGGAATAAAATCAGCGCCATGGGTTTAAACATCACGGAAAAAATTGACCGAAACTATTTCTATTCGCTCTACTTCCGCGAACCTGGAGGTGTACTCTTTGAGCTTGCGACAGACAACCCGGGCTTTATGATCGATGAAAGCAAGGAGGAACTAGGCCAACATCTGCTGTTACCGGCACAATATGAAGAACACCGGTCTGCTATTGAAGCGGTCTTGCCAAAGCTCGACTAACACAATTTTCAAACGATCTTAAATGAGTAAAATGGAAGTTAAAAATAATCAGTATGCTGCAGCGGGAACCCCGCTGGCAACGGCTAAAAGTGCATTGATCATGATCCATGGTCGTGGTGCGAGTGCTACGGGCATATTGCCACTGGCCGCCGAACTTCAGCTGCCCGAACATACCGCGGTGTTTGCACCGCAGGCGCCCGGGAATACGTGGTATCCGGCAAGTTTCATTGCACCGCTGGCGTTCAATCAACCGGCACTGGATCTGGCACTCGCCTCGATACACCGCCTCGTAGCGGAAATAACTGCCGCCGGCATTCCGAAACGCAACATTTACTTTCTGGGTTTCTCCCAGGGTGCTTGCCTGAGCTTGGAGTATGTCAGCAGAAATGCCGAACGTTATGCAGGTGTGGTTGCGTTTACCGGCGGACTGATTGGTGAAGTTTTGGAACAAACCACCTATATGGGTGATTTTGCGCAAACACCGATCCTGATCTCTACCAGTAACCCCGATCATCATGTGCCGCTTAAACGCGTCAAAGACTCTGGTTGCCTGTTAGAAAGGATGAATGCCAGGATTACAGTGGTTGCTTACCCCAACAAACCACACAACATCACTGACGAGGAAATTGAGCTTGCAAACAAGGTGATTTTTCAGACGCCTATTCAGCACGTTTAAATATACAAGTACAGCAAAAAAGGCCAACACTTAAATGTTGGCCTTTTTTAATGATTGGGTATGCAGCTTAATGACTTAGATCCGGCTGAAAAAGTGCAAAACACTCATTTGCAATTTCAAGCTCTTCATTCGTCTTCGCTACAAGTATTTTGACCTTTGCATTAGGCTGATTGACTTCAAAGATCTGTCCGCCAGCAACTTTATTCTGCTCTTCGTCGAACGCTATGCCCAGGTATTCCAGTGCTTCGCAAACCATGGCCCGCATAACCCTGTCATTCTCTCCTACGCCGCCGGTAAACACCACCGCGTCTATGCCGTTCAATACCGCCGCATAAGCACCGATAAACTTCTTGATCCGGTAAGCATACAACTTTAGGGCAAGTGCGGCCTCTTCCGAACCCTGGTCCGCAAGCTTATGAACGTCACGCAGGTCGTTTGAACCGGCCATACCTAGTAGCCCCGCCCCTTTATTTAATAAATTACTCACCTGAGCCACGGTAAACTGCTCCTGATCAATGAGGTGAAACACCACCGATGGGTCAATATCGCCCGAACGGGTGCCCATAACGAGTCCACTCAAAGGCCCGAACCCCATGCTGGTTTCTATAGACTTTCCTGCTTTGACCGCGGCTACACTACAGCCGTTGCCCAGATGCAAGGTGATTAACCGCGCATCCGGATTGCCAAGATATGCCATTGCTTGCTTGGATACGTTTTTGTGGCTGGTACCATGAAAGCCATAAACCCGAACACCATAATCCTCGTAATACGACTTTGGAATCGCATAACGATACGCGTAATCTGGCAAGGTATGATGAAACGCAGTGTCAAAGACAGCAACCTGCTTCGCTTTAGGAAAGGTTTGTTCAGCAACTTCAATGCAGGTATAACTTACCTGATTATGCAGCGGGGCAAGTGAAAATAAGGCTTTGATCTGTTCTTTTACCTCCGGCGTGATTTCCGTGGCACGACAGAACTTCTCCCCACCGTGTACCACGCGGTGCCCCACCAGATCAACATCGTCAGGGCCATGTATGATCCCTTTCGCACTTAAAGCATTCAACACTTCTTTGAGCGCCTCACCATGGTTTGTTACCGTAGAACCCGGCAGACCGATTCTTTCCACTAAACCCGTGGTCAGGGGGTCGGTAGCAGGCATATTAAAAAATTGATATTTTAAGGAGCTGCTTCCTGAGTTAATCACAAGGATCTTCATCTAACTATTATATTATACTTCCTGGCATTGAATTGCAGTAATGACAACGGTATTAAAAATGTCATCCACGGTACAACCCCTGCTTAAATCGTTAATTGGCTTATTTAATCCCTGCAACATTGGCCCTATAGCCAATGCACCGGTTTCTCTTTGAACTGCCTTATACGTGTTGTTACCGGTATTTAAATCCGGAAAAATCAGCACACTTGCTTTTCCGGCAACTTCAGAGCCTGGAAGCTTCTGCTGTCCTACAGCGGGATCTACAGCCGCATCATATTGTATAGGCCCTTCAATCTTCAGATCCGGCCTTCTTTCGCGTACAATGTTTGTCGCCTCACGTACACGTTCAACGTCCTCTCCTGCACCGGAACTTCCGGAAGAATAAGACAACATCGCAATTCTCGGCTCAATGCCAAACCGGATGCTGCTCTCCGCAGAAGAAATTGCAATCTCTGCCAACTCCGTTGCTGTTGGATTCGGGTTTACCGCACAATCCCCGAATACGGCGACACGCTCAGGTAAACACATGAAAAACACCGAAGAAACGACAGACACCCCTGGACGCGTTTTAATAAACTGCAAGGCTGGTCTGATCGTGTGTTGCGTAGTATGTACCGCCCCAGACACCATACCATCCGCATGCCCTTTATACACCATCATGGTGCCGAAATAGGAAACGTCGGTCATCATATCCGTAGCCATCTCCAGATTTACATTCTTATTTTTCCTCAATTCATAAAGCGTCTGTACGTAGTCGTCATAGTGCTCTGAAGTTTTTGGATTTACAATATGAATGGTACTTAAATCCAAGTTCAGGCCCAGTCTTTTCAGCGATAACCCTATTTCTGTCGGATCTCCAAGAATGGTCAATTCTACCAGATCCTGGCTCATGATCCTGGCCGCAGCTTTCAATATCCTGTCGTCATTACCTTCTGGTAATACAATATGTTTTTTAATGCTTTTCGCTCTTTTAACCAGTTGATACTGGAACATATGGGGTGTGATGCCTTCCGGAGTAAAGGTGATGATCTTATCATCCAATGCCTTCAGATCCACATATTTCTCGAACACCTGTATGGCAAGCTGAATCTTCTTCTTATTGTCTTTTGTAATTCTGGAGTGGATATGCCCAATCGCATTGCTGGTTTCGAAAGTCCCCGTTTTTACGCTGATGATCGGCATCACCGTTTGCAGACCTTCTATCAACTTCATAACCGGTTGGTCCGGAATACTGCCAACTGTTAACACAATCCCAGCGACTTTAGGGTAATTTGTCGACTGATTGGCCTGTAAAGCACCAATAATAATGTCACCACGGTCGCCTGGAGTCACAATCAACACATTTTCCTTGATGTGGTTCAGAAAATTAGGGAGCATCATTGCGCCGGTCACAAAGTTGTCGACCTGGTTAGACATCAGCTCTTCCCCAAATAAGACGTTTCCGTTTAGTGCTTCTGTGATCTCCTGCATGGTCGGACTTTGTAATCCGCTTTCCATCGGGATCACCGTTAACATGATATCTGCAGGAAGTTGTGCAAGCAGCAACTGCTTAACATCTTCCACATTTTCCTGCTTCACCATATTTACCACCATCCCAAGCACTTGCACATCGCGGGAGGAAAAATTCCGGAAGATGTTGACCGCGGTGTTTACCACCTGGGCCGTAGATTTATGTTCACCAGTAACTACAATTAGCACCGGTGCGGCCAGGTTTTTAGCTATAAGCACATTCGACTCAAACTCGAAAGCGGTGCCCTCACCAAGGAAGTCACTGCCTTCAATTACCGTAAACTCATAGTTTTCTTCTGCCTTTTTATATTTGCTGATGATCGTGTCGATGATCTCACTGCTATTCTCCGTTTGTGGCTGGTGCAATACTTGTTGGCCAGTAAACGCAAAAGTGTCGCTGTAATTAATTGGTAAATTAAAGAAATCTAAAATTGCTTCTATGTGTTGTTCTTTGTGGTCAGCATCTTCCTGCGTGATGATGGGTTTGAAGTAACCAACCTTCTGCGTTTTTGAAAGAAGCATGTTGATTAAGCCAAAGGCGATGACTGATTTTCCGGTATAAGGTTCTGCGGAAGCTATAAAAATGTTCTTAGTCATGAGAAGATGTTTATAGTGGGCAATATGCACTTTTTTTGCCATTCCGGCCAGTTTAAAGGAGGTATTTCCCGGCAGCAGGCATTATTAGGTTCAAATTACAATGTTTTGCAATACTGTTAATATATTTACCGATTCTTGGCGCATGCTTTGATAATGGCGTGTAAGGATAAAGAAAATTGATTGAATGGATAACACTGAAACTCCCGTCGTACCGGAGCAGGTTGATAAAAAACCCGGAATTTTTTCGAGGATGTTTATCACCCTGGCTGAGGTATACAGCTTTATTGCCCGGTTCTTTAAAGAAGCATTCTTACCACCCTTTGAGGGCAAAGAGCTACTGCGACAATGCTTCGAGATTGGGTACCGCTCTGCCCTGCTGATTTCAACCACAGGCTTCATCACTGGAGTTGTATTTACCAAACAGTCCAGGCCCTCACTGGCAGAATTTGGCGCAACATCCTGGCTTCCCTCCCTTGTGGGTATCGCGCTGTTGCGAACACTTGCACCCCTTTTAACCGGACTAATTGCTGCTGGTAAAGTGGGTTCCAGCATCGGAGCGGAACTCGGCTCCATGCGCGTAACCGAACAGATCGATGCCATGGAAGTCTCGGCAACCAACCCTTTTAAATTTCTGGTTGCAACCCGCGTACTTGCCGCCACCATCACCATCCCCATTCTTACCTTCTATACCGGATTGATCGGCATGCTTGGTGCGCTCCTGAACGTTGCTATGTTTGAAGAAACCAGTGCTAAACTGTTCTTCCAGTCCTCTCTAGAACAAATTACCTTTCTGGATATAACGGCATCAACAGTGAAGGCCATCCTCTTTGGATTCACCATTGGGGTTGTGGGCTGCTACCAGGGCTATAATTCCTCCAAAGGCACCGAAGGCGTGGGAAAAGCCGCCAACTCTGCTGTAGTTATTTCCATGTTCCTGATCTTCATTGAGGAAGTGATCTCTGTTCAGTTCTTTGGTTTATTCAGATCCTAATCCGCAGTTATGACATCAAGACCGATTACAGATACTAACCTGGAAAAGGTTATCGAAATAAAAGGATTAACCAAGTCTTTCGGAAATTTTCATGTACTCCGGGGAGTAGATCTAAACCTTCACCGTGGTGAAAACCTTGTTGTACTTGGAAAATCCGGAACTGGAAAATCAGTGTTGATCAAGATTATTATAGGTCTCTTGAAGCCCGACAATGGCATGGTGAAGGTTTTGGGTAACAACGTCGATGAGATCAGCTATAAGGAATTACTCGCTTTGCGCCTCGACGTAGGCTTTTCCTTCCAGAACAGCGCACTATATGATAGTATGACCGTTCGGGAGAACTTGGAGTTTCCGCTGGTACGTAACCGCAAAGGTATTACCAGAGCTGAAGTAAATCGTGCTGTGGAGGGCACCCTGGATGCCGTGGGGTTACTGCAGGCCATCAATCAGATGCCTTCAGAATTATCCGGTGGGCAGCGCAAGCGCATTGGTATAGCACGTACGCTGATCCTGCAGCCTAAAATTATGCTGTATGATGAACCTACAGCAGGTTTGGATCCAATAACCTGCCTGGAGATCAACAGCCTGATCAACGAAGTACAGGAACGGTATAAAACCAGTTCCATAATTATTACCCATGATTTAACCTGCGCAAGAGCGGTGGGTAACCGCGTGGCCATGCTGTTGGACGGACAGTTCCAAAGGCAAGGTACTTTCGATGAGGTTTTTGACACAAATGATGAAAGGGTAAAACCTTTTTACGATTACAACTTTATAAAATAATAGCATGGCACAATCAGATAACCGTAAACAGATCACCACAGGCGTATTCATATTCGTAGGCCTGGTGATTTTTGTACTGGCAATTTTCACCTTAGGCGGGCAGCGTAAAACCTTTGTTAAAAGCTTTACTTTGAACGTCGTATTTTCAGACATCCAGGGTTTAAAAGCCGGTAATAACGTATGGTATTCAGGTGTTAAGGTCGGTACGATCAAGAAGATCCAATTCTATGGCAAGTCGGAAGTGCAGGTATTCCTTAGCGTCGAAGAAGAAGCACACAAGTATATTCATAAGAATGCAACTGCGAGCATAAGTTCTGATGGACTGATCGGAAACAAGATCATTGTAATTAACGGAGGTGATCCGAAATATCCCTTCATTGAAGATGGTGACCGCCTGCAGGTGGCTACAACACTTTCCACAGACGACATCATGAAGACCTTCCAGGTGAACAACAAAAACCTGGTTGACATCACCGGTGATTTCAAAACCCTTGCAAGGGGCCTTGTAGAAGGAAAAGGTTCTGCCGGTGCACTGCTGTCTGATGAGAAAATTGCCAACAACTTCCGGAAGATTGTTAGCAACCTCGAACGTACCACCGCTTCTACTGACCGTATGGCCAGAGAGCTGGATCAGTTCAGCAACACCTTAAACACTAAAGGCGGCCTTGCGGATAAACTTCTAACAGATACGGCTGTGTTTGCGCAATTAAGCCGCTCAGTTAATGAGCTGCAACGAACAGCGCGTGCTGCAGCTGAAATGACACAAAATCTAAATGCGGCATCTGCTAAGTTGAACCAATCTGACAACGCTGCTGGTCTTCTACTCAATGATAAGCAAACGGCTGATCAGGTTCGATCCATTATGACAAACCTGGAAACAAGTTCTAAGAAACTCGATGAGGATCTGGAAGCCTTACAAAGCAATTTCCTTTTCCGCGGATTCTTTAAAAAACGTGCTAAAGAAGAAGCTAAGGCAGCCAAAGCACAACAGTAAGGCATTTTTTTCCAAACCATTCGATATGCAGGTTGTTCTAAAATAAAAACAAGCAATCGTTATGGCAAAGCAAACAGATGGTGCAAAAGGCACTACAACAAGCGAAGAGAAAAAAGATACGAAGAAAGCCAAAGGCACCGAGCCTAAAGATGTCATTTCTTCGAAGGATGCTAAACCGGTAAAAGTCACCAAGAAAGAAAAGTAATAAGCACAAGCCCTGGTCATCTGAATGAACCAGGGCTTGTTCGTAATACCCCTCTCCTGCATCTCCAGCCAACTACGCCACCGCGAAACACCCGGCATCTTTGCCGCTGCATGTTGCAATTAAATTCAAGCATTAGAAACAACAGACCAGCACCGGACGCATAGCTGCAACACAGCTTACACACAGATTGCGTGGGTGAGGTGTGCTTGAGGTGTGGGTAAGGTGTGGCTGAGCTGTGCGAAAAGTACAAACAAAATAAAAGCCGGTCAACTTGGTTGACCGGCTTTTTAATTGAACCGTCGGTTCGTGTATTTAGAATCGCATAAATGCGGCGACTTTACTGTCTGCGGGCATTTTTTCCTGCTCCAGCACGTGCACTGCACCTCCATTCTTCAAGGTTTTGATCGCAGCCTTATTCAACAGGCAGGTATCTCCTTCCTGTTTTTCTTCGTGGATCACCAACTCGTTGGAGGCCTCGTCAAAGGTGCCCCAGATGTGTGCATCTTTCACGATGAACAAGTCAGAGATCTGGCTGTAAAAACTTGCAGGGATCACATCTTCTGGAATGGAAGATGTTAATTCTGTCGTTGAATTATCGTAGTAGGTTTTCAATGCCTTGCGTACATTCTCCTTAAAGAACGGTGCTGCAATTTCACGCACCTTCTGGTATACCGAATTCTTATCTTCGTGGTCGAAGTTACCGGTAAGACTTTGCTCAACAACATTATACTTGGAGATCTGGCGGTATAAGCCTGTGATCTGCTCGGTTCCGGCAAGGATTAGCGGTGCAGACTCCTGCGAAAGCAGTTCCGTCCACAACGTTTGATTCACCTCTTTTAGGTATTGGATCACCCATTCCGTTTCATCTGCAAGCCCAGGTCCATGTCCGTGAAAGTTCGCGCCGGAAATGGCACCTCTTCCCGCACCAGCACCAGCCCTGCGCATGGTTTGTTGCGTATCTTTCTCTTCGAAGTGAATCACATCATCCATACCGTTAGGCAGACCTTCAACTTCCAATAGTTCTATACCATAGGCATCACCACGGAAGATCTTCGCGTCCTTCTTGCTTAGCATCAGCAGGAAAAAGTATGCGTCGTCAGTCATGAGTGGCAGCAACGGCAGGATATTGAACGAAGAGTTTACAAACAATTCCTCTTTCAATGGCATAGGTGTTTTGATGACCTTACAAAATCCTTCCGCAAGAAATAAAGCCAATCCTTGCGACTGCGTATTCCAGAATTCGCGATTATCTACCAGCGCTAAGCCTTCTTTTAAAATCTGTTCAACAGCAGCCTGGCTCTTCCCTTTTTCCGTTAAGATTCGTTTGGCTTGCTGCAGGTTATTCTTTAATAACAATGCATCGTGTTTCTCATTTACTTCTACACCCGAACGATGCGCGGGTATGTAGATAGACACACAGATATCCGCTTCAAAGCCAGTTATCTCCGTGATGTCTTCCTTTAATAATACTCCCATAGATCCTAGTTATTAGCGTCGTCGTTGTAATCTACCCCTTTATTAACATTCCTGTTCACGTGTCTCATCTGAATGAGCGCTTCCTGACTGTCCGTATCTGAGATATATTTTTCCGTAATTTCATTCTCCTTATCAGGATCAATTGCCGCGAAGGCATCTTTCAATCCAGCTGTTTCATTTCCTTTACCTGAAGGTTTGCCCTTTGGAGGTACAAAACTTCCATTATTGTTTTTAGCCATAGGTTTGAATTTTAGTTTTATTAAGGTATTGTTATCTTAATAATGATTCCCGGCTAAAAATTGTTTGTAAAAATAAATCTTAGAAACGCATGCGCAGGCCAATACCAAGCTTAAATACGTCTTTAATCGACACCTCAGGCACATTCTGAAAGAAATTTACCAGATACCATTCATTACTATTGAACTCGGAATAGAGACTTAAAGACTTCAAACCAGCGGCTTTGATAAACTTGGGCTCAGAGAATTCAATTTCATTGCTGAAGGATAAATGCGGGCGCAGCGCTTCCGACCAGTAGTAATATCCTTTCGGCCAATTGTCTTTGGAGAACTTAAATTGCAGATCCTTATGCGCCGTATAGCTCAGGAAAAACCCTGGATTAAATGGATAAATGGTGCCAAGCTTATTTACTTTAATCATAAAAGGTTTGTAAGCGAATTTGGCGGTAATGATATGCAGTTCCCCCCCTTTGGATGCGGGTACATAGCCATACAGCAGGTCCAGATTCCCACGTTCATTTTTGAACAACTTATAACCTGCGCCGGCACTTAAGTAACCGATACTCCCGGCATGTTGCAGGATCAATTCATCAGGTACAAGAAACTGTTGCGCATTTGACCGGAGTCCGGTAAGTAAAAAGAGGATGATCAGGGATGGAATCTTAATAAAATACGCGTTCATGAGTCAGTTTGTTGTTAATTACAGTTACCACGATGAATTCTTTGCTCTCGATGGAGCCGGTTACGACATACCGGAAGGAATCTTCAGGCGCAGAGGTAAGGTAAGTATGGGTATGCCCGTACAGGGCAGCAAGAAAGTTAGGGGTTTGTTCAAATTGCCTTGTATATTGTGGCACGAGTTTTTGGTCAAAGTCGTCCGACAGCGGCGGCACATGGCCAACGGTAATATAGGATTGTACGCCGGCGCCAGGCTGAAGTTGCTGCGCAAGCCAAGCTATATCGGGTACACGACCGTCATACCTATACTCGCGACTATTAGTATCATGGCAAATGAACTTTGTGCCTTTATATACGAAGCTAAAGTTCAGCTCGCCAAACATCCGTTGATAAGATTCCCTGCCCCGCCCGGTTAAGTCATGGTTCCCGATCACGGTGATCACCGGCACCTGTGCTTTCTTCATCCGGTCGGCATAGGCCTCCATCTCCTGAAAACTGCCGAACTCGGTGATATCACCTGCAACGAGGACAAAATCTAAATTGTCAATTGAATTTACTTTTTCAATAAAACCGGGAATTTCATTATACGAACGTTGCGTGTCACCCGAAAGAATGAACTTCAACGTATCATTTGTCGGTTGAACTGACATCAGCCTGCTTATGGCAGTTTTATTAAGATCAGTAGGCGAATTACGGTCAAAGGTCTGGTTTGGACTGTATTCAAAGGCGTTACAACCGGATAGCATTCCTGACAGAAGGAGTAAATTAGTAAAAATCTTCATACTTGCTTGAAAGAAGTTGAGATGACCAAAAACAATGCCTTTTGCGCTTACAGCCTGTCACATGGAAGCAAGGAATACGAAACTAAAATGTAACTTGTTTATAAATTTAAAACTATGAAGATTGCCGTTTTCAGTACTTACACCTATGATGAAGTTTATTTGAGCAGGTTTAACACCGGACATGAGCTAAACTTTTTTGTATTGCCTTTAAATGAACAAACCGTGGCATTAACGAAAGGATACGACGCTGTTTGTATTTTCGTAAATGATACGGTGAACAACGCGGTTGTGAAAGCATTACACGAAAATGGTGTTCAGTTGATCGTGTTACGCTGTGCGGGTTTCAATAACGTTGATGTTGCTGCAGCAGCAAAGCTGGGAATCCCGGTCGTCCGGGTACCCGCCTATTCTCCCGAAGCTGTTGCTGAGCATGCCATGGCGCTGATCCTGACATTGAACCGTAAGACACACAAAGCCTATAACCGTGTCCGTGAAGGGAACTTCTCCCTAGAAAAACTGATGGGCTTCAACCTGCATGGCCGGAAAGTTGCCGTTATTGGCACGGGAAACATCGGCAAAGCGTTCTGTAACATCCTTCGTGGTTTTGGATGTAAGATCTGCGCTTATGACATCTATCCAGATCCGGAGCTTATTGCCGCTGGCGTGATCTATGACAGCCTGGAAGCAACGCTTGCCGAGGCCGACATCGTTTCACTACACTGCCCTTTGATGGACAGCACGCACCAGATGATCAATGCAGACACGCTACGGCTGTTCAAAAAAGGTGCAATGCTGATCAATACCAGTCGTGGTGGGCTGATCAATACCATGGACGTGATATCGGCCTTGAAATACGGGCAGTTGGGTTATCTCGGACTGGACGTGTATGAACAGGAAGGCAAATTGTTCTTTCAGGACTATTCCGAAGATATCATTCAGGATGATGTCATCCTGCGTCTGATCTCTTTTCCGAATGTGCTGATTACCGCTCATCAAGGCTTTTTTACGCAGGAAGCTATGGAGCAGATCGCAGGCACTACTTTTCATAACATCGATGCCTTTGCTGCCAAGGCGACCTTACATAATCAAATTAAAACAGGATAAATACAAATTAACAAAGCAAGATATGTTAAGTAGAAATGAGATTTTCGGCTATACGCCAGATGAGAAATATGCAGGGTCAGTAGCATATTTCTCCATGGAATTTGCCATCGATCAGGCACTAAAAACCTATAGTGGCGGCCTGGGCTTTTTAGCAGGCTCGCATTTACGCAGCGCTTACGAACTGCGTCAGAACCTGGTAGGTATAGGTATGCTCTGGAAGTATGGGTACTATGATCAGGTGAGAACACGTGATGCGCTGATGAAACCCGAATTTGTGGAAAAGCAGTATTCTTTTTTAACTGATACCGGTATAGTACTCACGGTTCCGGTACATGATTATCCGGTGAAGGTTAAGGTCTATCTGCTAAAGCCGGAAGTGTTTAATTCCGCACCGCTGTTCTTGTTATCAACTGATATCCCGGAGAATGATGAAATGTCCCGCAGCATCACCTATCATTTATATGATGGCAATGAAACAACAAGAATCGCACAAAGCATTGTACTGGGCATCGGTGGCGCCATGTTGCTGGACGAGCTGAATATGACGCCGGAGGTCTATCACATGAACGAGGGCCATGCAGTATCCTTAGGTTTTTACCTCTATGCGAAGCATAAAAGCCTGGAGGAGATCAGAAAACGAGTGGTTTTTACGACCCATACGCCAGAGATGGCAGGCAATGAATCGCACCGCTTCAGTTTGCTTAAAGAGATGTCGTTTTTCTATCACCTGCAGGAGCATGAAGCTAAATATATTCTGGGCATGGAAGGTGAAGACTTCAATTACACGCTTGCCGCGTTGAAGTTTGCACGCAAAGCTAACGGGGTGTCCAAACTACATGGCGAAGTAGCACGGCAAATGTGGAGCAGTAATCCAGGGGTCTGTGAAATTACATCCATTACCAACGCGCAGAACAAGAATTTCTGGACCGATCCGGAAATGCAAGCAGCCATAGAGGCTTCTGATGCTACAGCCATCCGTTCCCGAAAGCAGGCACTTAAAAAACAACTGTTTAAGATTGTCGCAGATCAGACGGGGAAACTTTTTGATGAGCAGGTACTGACCATTGTCTGGGCAAGGCGGTTTGCCGCTTATAAACGTGCAGACCTGGTGATGCAAGACTGGGAAAGGTTTGCGCGCCTGGTTTCCAATACCACTTACCCGGTACAGTTTATATGGGCCGGTAAACCCTACCCTGGCGATTATGGCTCCATAGCCCTTTTCAATCACATCATGTCCCGCGCGAAACCACTTGCGAACTGTGCGGTACTCACGGGCTATGAACTTTCACTTTCTGATGCCTTAAAGAAAGGTGCCGATGTCTGGTTGAATAATCCAAGAATGTACCGCGAGGCCTCTGGAACCAGTGGTATGACCGCAGCAATGAATGGCACCATAAATTTATCGATGCCCGACGGTTGGGTACCCGAGTTCGCGGTAGATAAACAGAATGCCTTCGTTATCGAAACACTAAGCGATCAATCTGCTCCTGAAGAGGTGGACCGCTTCGAAAACAACGCTTTGATGACGCTACTTGAAAGGGAAATTTTGCCCATGTACTATAAGGATCAGAAAAAATGGGTAGAAATACTTGAAAATTCGGCTAAAAGTGTGATACCGGGCTTTGAATCGGCTAGAATGGCACAGGAATACTATGAAAATTTGTATAAAAGCTAATTTTGTTTCTCAAATCTTCACATTACAAGAATATATCACTTTATAAGGCGGAACAAATATTGCAATATTAGTGTTGTGAGCAGACAAAACACAGGATTTCACCAGGTTAGGAAATTTTTGGGGAACTTGTGTGTATATTCAAGAAACAAACTGTGTAGTTTTTAAGACGGTTGAACAAAGAATACACAATAATCTTCTCACAACATTTTAGAACAGTAATCAAATTCGTTTATATGGATATACATCACGGAGAAATCATTGAAAAAGTAGTTAGAAGAAACGGTCACTCTATAACAGATGTGGCGAGATTGACAAACGTAAACCGAAGATCAGTGTATAACTGGTTTAACCAGCCAAGGCTGAAACCCGAGATCATTTATAAAATCGGGTGTGTTATAAACCACGACTTTTCGAAGGAATTACCACAGCTATTTACCCCTGAAGATTTTGAAAAAGGATTTAAGGAGCATTCTCCGGTTGAGAAACGAGCAGAAGAACAAAAGGATATCTGGAAGGATAAGTATATTGATCTGATGGAACGCTATAACGCACTACTTGCAGAGTGCAATATGGAACGGGAGATCAATAATATTCTGAACCCGGTTAGCTAGTTTAGCCAAAAAAAAGAGACTGGTGCTTAGGGCATACCAGTCTCTTTTTTTGTTTGTGGCTTGAACCATCCATAAGTATGGCTAAACTTCAGCACGATAACAGCTAAAGGCGGCAGCTTTAGGGAAAGCGAGTGTGTTTGGCGGTTATATGGAATTGCTGAGGTTTCCAGTTCATTGACGTTCCTCAGGTCACTACCACCATAATACAGGTTGTCAGAATTGAAGATTTCCTTATAGTAACCCATCTTCGGCACCCCTAGTCTATAATTCTTCCAGACCACAGGGCTAAAATTGGCAACGAATATCAGGGTGTCCTGCTCATTTTTTCCTTTACGTGTCCAGGAGATCACAGATCTTTCCGCATCATCGGCATTGATCCATTCAAAACCTTCTGATGCAAAATTAGCTTCATACAATGCGGGATGGTCCTGGTAAAGTTTATTCAGATCTTTAACCACGCGCTGAATACCTTGATGATCTGGATTGTTGTTCTCATGCCAGTCCAGGCTGAAATCATGTCGCCATTCATGTCTTTGCGCAAACTCTCCGCCCATAAAGATCATCTTTGCACCTGGATGCCCAAACATGTAGGCATACAGTAAGCGAAGATTAGCAAACTGCTGCCAGTTATCCCCCGGCATTTTATTGATCAGAGAGCCTTTTCCATATACCACTTCATCATGCGACAAAGGCAAAGTAAATTTCTCAGAAAACGCGTACATCATGCTGAAAGTAAGCTGTCCATGATGATACTTTCTATAGACGGTGTCCGTTTGCAGGTAGCCGAGGGTATCGTGCATCCAGCCCATCATCCATTTCATGTCGAAGCCCAGTCCACCTTGCGAAACTGGATGTGTGACCCCGGGCCAGGAAGTAGATTCTTCCGCAACGGTGAAAACATCGCTGTATTCTGTATGGATCACCTGGTTGAGCTCCTGTAGAAAACTGATCGAATCCAAATTCTCCCTGCCTCCATGGATATTCGGAATCCACTCACCTGGTTCGCGGGAGTAATCCAGGTATAACATGGAAGCTACCGCATCCACCCGCAGTCCATCAATATGATACTTCTCCAGCCAGAACATGGCGTTGGAGATCAGAAATGCGCGAACCTCATGTCTGCTTAGGTTGAAGATAAAGCTCTTCCAGTCTGGATGAAAGCCTTTTCTTGGATCGTCCCATTCATAAAGATGTGTACCATCGAAATACCCGGGACCGTGTTCATCAGTAGGAAAATGTGAGGGTACCCAATCCAGGATCACTCCGATACCGGCCTGATGCAATTTATCGATCAGGTACATAAAATCCTGCGTGGTGCCATATCGGCTACTTGGTGCATAAAAACCCACCACCTGGTATCCCCAGGAACCATAAAACGGATGTTCCATAACGGGCATGAATTCGACATGTGTGAAATTCATATACTGGCAATAGGCTGGCAGTTGTTCAGCCAGTTCCCGGTAAGTCAGAAATGCATTGGGTTTCTCCTTATCCATTCGCCGCCAGGATCCCAGATGAACTTCATAGATTGATATAGGCTTACTCAATGGCTTTTCCATTTTTCTTTTTGCCATCCATGCCTCGTCGTTCCATTCATAACTCAGGTCCCAGGTAACACTTGCTGTGTGTGGTGGCGTTTCCCAGTGAAAAGCATATGGATCGCCCTTTTCCACCTCATAGCCAGAGTGCGACTGGATGAAGTACTTATAGTATTCGGCCGGACCAAGTCCTGGTATAAAACATTCCCAAATTCCAGAGCTATCCCAACGCACAGACATCGGGTGACTGCTACGGTTCCAGCCATTAAAGTTCCCGACAACACTTACCTGTTTTGCATTGGGCGCCCAAACGGCAAAGTAGGTGCCTTGGCTACCCGCATGTTCCACTACATGTGATCCGAGTTTGTTAAACAGCTTGTGATGCTTTCCTGCTTTAAACAACTGAATGTCCTCATCGGAAAACAAAGAAAACCAAGCCGGTGCTTCCACCGGCACATTGCTTTTTACCGCTTTTATCTTCGCCATACCTCTATACTTAAACTGCTACTACGCTCCTATTCTTTTCCACAATTGCCTTGATTCCGCGCAATGGTACAATGACCCAGTCCGGGCGGTTGTTTAATTCATAATTTAACTCGTAAATCGCCTTTTGCAACAAATAGGTTTGCAACAAGGTTTCAAGATCAGCGGCGTTATCTGGTACAATCGCTGCTGTGCCAACTTTGGCCATGTAAGATTTGATGAAGAAACCGCTCATATAATGATACCATTGCTCAACATAAGGTAATAACACGGTAATATCTTCTTTACGAATCTGGTTGTCCAGGAACAAGCTACCAAATGCCGCATAATGGAATGACCGGATCATACCAGCGACATCGCGGAGGGCCGAATACTTCAATCGGCGTTCACTGTAACTTCTGGATGGTTCACCTTCAAAGTCTAATATCAAGAAGTCTTTACCGGTAAATAAAACCTGTCCAAGGTGAAAATCGCCGTGAATCCTGATCTTGTTAACATCTATCTTGCGGCTATAAACCTGCTTTAATATGCTGAGTATCTCGTTTTTCATGCTGAGCACCTCTTCTGCCTCTGCACGGATCTCTGGGTTCAGCGACTTCAGGTTCTTACTCAGGCTGGAGAATGCTACCCTTACCAATGACTGTAAGGAAGAGAACAGCGAGCGCTGATAGTGTAGTGAGAAAGGCTCGGGCGTGAAAGCTGGATTTTCAGTATCCAGTGCAAGCGCAAGATGCATCTCAGCGGTCCGCTGCCCCAGAAGGTGACAATTCTCGGCAACGTTCGCTTCCAGCAACTCCTGAATGGCAGGGGGAACTTCCTCAAATACTGCCGGTGCGGACAGGGAGCCGACTAGATCCGGCATCACAAAGCCTGCATCGGTATTAGAGAGTATCTTTTCATTGAAATCATCAAGCCTGTCGAGCATATACGCCCAACCGTCACTAGTACTTTTCACCATCTCCTGCATCATACCCAATACCATGGTCTCCTTGCCGAACTTCCATTCGATGGCCCCGATATATCCAGGTGTATGTTTGAAACCTGCCGTTTCACTCAAGTGGCGACTAAGCTCTACATCAGGGTTGATTGCACGGTCTACTTTCCGGTATATCTTGAGGTAGAAGGTGTTATCATAGGTGATTGAAGTGTTGCTCTGCTCCGCGGAGATTACACGGGGTTTGGTTTTTGGATTTTCCTGCACATGCTTTCGAAGCGTCTTGTTGCCGTGGAATATCAACTCCGAGCGGTTTTGCGGCACATGATGGTTACTCGCCATGTTGGTCAATATGCTTTGCTGCAGATCAATACCATATATGGCGTCGTACAATACCGCTTCTTCACCATCAAGGTCAAGGAAGGCGATAACCGATTGCGGACAATTATCCTGAAGTTTGTAGGAGAACTGCCCTAAGCCACAGGCTACGGGAATCTGGTACATATCGGGTAGCCCATCACGGTAAGAGACCTCGAGCAGCAGCACGAATGCGCTATCTTCCTGCATTGGCACAATGGCATGATCAATGATTTTCACGTTTTCCATCCCCCTGCCCTTACCGCCGAACCAACGTAAGCGCATCATGTACTTAGGCAAGATTTCGGTTTCCAGCTGTGCAAGGATCTCAGGTTTAAGCAGGTCTTTCCACTTATTCATCTTTATGGTATGGATCTGCACGTCATTTTCCAGCTCCGGATGTACTTTCTCTAAAATAAAGCTTTGCGTAGCGTAGGCGCCGAGTGTAAAGAAATATGGAATATCCTCCCGGATCAAGGGAAAACGATTACGGCTTAAGATTTCTACGGGAACATACCCTTTGAACGTATCAAGGTCAAGTTCTGCCACCTGTGCAAATCGCGAAAGGTTAGCAACAATAAGCATGGTTTCATCCTCAAAGCTGCGGGTGAAAGCAAAAACCTTTGCATTTTCACTCTGAACAAACTTCATATCGCCGCGGCTAAGTGCCTTATATTTTTTCCGTGTGCTGATCACCCGCTTCATCCACCACAGCAGCGAAGAGGTATTGCGGGATTGCAGTTCTACGTTCACAGATTCATAATGAAACTGTGGATCCAAAATCAGGGGCAGGTACAGCTGTTGCGGGTTAGCCTCAGAGAAGCCGGCATTGCGGTCGGAATGCCATTGCATTGGTGTGCGCACGCCATCCCGGTCCCCTAGGTAGAAGTTATCTCCCATACCGATCTCATCACCATAATAGATCACTGGCGTACCAGGAAGTGTAAACAACAGGGAGTTCATCAGTTCGATCTTACGGCGGTTGTTTTCCAGCAGGGGTGCCAGGCGGTGCCTGATACCAAGGTTGATTCTTGCTTTAGGATCTTTTACATAAACCTTATACATGTAATCACGCTCCTCGTCGGTAACCATTTCCAGGGTGAGCTCATCGTGGTTCCTGAGGAATATCCCCCACTGGCAATTCTCCGGGATGGCTGGCGTCTGATCGTAGATATCAGTTATAGGGTATTTATCTTCCATCTGTAAAGCCATGAACATCCTTGGCATCAATGGGAAGTGATAGTTCATCTGACACTCGTCGCCATCGCCAAAGTATGCTGCTGAATCTTCGGGCCACATGTTTGCCTCCGCAAGTAACAGCGTACCCGGGTAATGGTCATCAACATATTTACGAAGCTTCTTAAGGAAGGCGTGGGTCTCTGGCAAATTTTCGCAGTTGGTTCCATTACGTTCAAATAGGTATGGCACAGCATCGAGCCGGAAACCATCAACACCCATTTTGCACCAGTAGTCCATGATCTTGATAACTTCCTGCTGCACGGCAGAGTTATCGAAGTTCAAGTCGGGCTGATGGTGGAAAAACCTGTGCCAGAAGTATTGCTTCGCCACTGGATCCCAGGTCCAGTTGGAGGTTTCATAATCCTGAAAAATGATCCTTGCATCCTTGAAATTCGTCGGGTCATCTGTCCAGACGTAATAGTCGCGGTAATTGGAGCCCTTTGGAGCCTTTCTCGCACGTTGGAACCAGGGATGCTGGTCGGAGGTATGATTGATGACCAGCTCGGTAATTACCCGTAAGCCTCTTTTATGTGCTTCTTTTAGAAAAGTTTTAAATTGTTTGATATCCCCGTAGGAGGGGTTGATGTTGTAATAATCGGCAATGTCGTAGCCATCATCACGTAATGGTGATGGATAAAAAGGAAGGAGCCAGATCGCAGTGACACCAAGATCTGCCAGGTAAGGAATTTTTTCAATAAGGCCTTTAAAGTCGCCTATACCATCACAATTCCCATCGCGGAAAGCCTTGATGTGGAGTTCATAGATGATTGCGTCTTTGTACCAAAGGAGGTTTTCGTCAATCCGGTTATTTTTTTCAGCCATGGTTGTATATGCTTATTGTTCTATTCTAAAGATGTGTGCAGGCATCAGGTATGGGTTTAGCTCCACATACTGCCACTCGCCCTGCCAATGGTATTCGTCGCCACTAAGGAGATCATGCACCCGGTAGGTCGTTCCCGGACTGATTCCAATTATCGCTTCCGGTATTCTGACCATTGCAGCATGGGTATTCCAGAAGTCCATGTTCACTACTACAATAAGCCTGTTCTTCGTTATTGCATCAACTTTAACATAACAGAGGATCTGATCGCTACTGGTCTCTGCAAACTCGATATTCCAGGTACTTTGAAGTGCAGGATTCTCTTTACGGATCTTATTTATCCGGATCATGATTTCTCTGATGCGGGTGTATTTATCCCAATCCCAGTGCTGGATTTCGTATTTCTCATTATCCACATATTCCTCCTTGGCGCCATGGGGGGTGTTAATCCCGAACTCATAGACCGGACCATAAACGCCGTAACTGGAAGAAAGCGTTGCGGCGAGGATCAGCCGGGTGATGTGCGCATTTTCGCCACCCGAGATCAATGCAGGCGGCAGGATATCGGGGGTATTCGGCCAGAAGTTCGGCCGGAAATAATATCTCATCTCCGTCTTCGTCAACTCAGTTAAATACTCCTCCATTTCCTTTTTGGAATTCCGCCAGGTAAAGTAGGTGTATGACTGGTTGAAGCCCGCTTTTGCAAGGCGCTCCATTACACGTGGCCGGGTGAAAGCTTCTGCGAGGAATAAGACCTCAGGATGTTTGTTCCGCACTTCGCCGATCGTCCATTCCCAGAAACGGAAAGCCTTGGTATGTGGATTATCAATGCGGAATATGGTTACACCCGCATCTACCCAATATTCAATCACACTCTTAAGCTCCTCCCAAAGGTTTTCCCAATCGTCAGTTTCGAAGTTAAATGGCAAGATGTCTTCGTACTTTTTCGGCGGATTCTCGGCATATTGAACCGTCCCGTCAGGACGCCAGATAAACCACTGGGGATGTTCCTTGACGTAAGGGTGGTCTGGAGCACACTGAAAGGCAATATCCATGGCGATCTCAATGGCCATCCCCTTTGCAGCTACGACCAGCTTTTTGAAATCATTGAGGGTGCCGAGTTGGGGATGTATCGCCTTATGCCCCCCCTTTCGATTGCCGATCGCCCAGGGCGACCCAGGATCGTCCTTTGTCGCAATGAGGGAGTTATTTTTGCCTTTACGGTTTTTTTCGCCGATTGGATGTATGGGCGGGAAGTATAAAACATCGAAACCCATCTGTGCCACCCGCGGCAATAAAGCGATCACATCTTTGAAAGTTCCGTGGCGCCCAGGTTCTTTCGCTGCAGAACGGGGAAACAGCTCGTACCAGGTGCTAAAGGCAGCCTTTTTACGTTCAATTTCGATCTGATAGACCTGCGAAGAGCTGATGATATCTGCCGGTCGATAAGGATACATTAAGGCTGCAAGTTCATTATCCAGGGCAAGCTCCAGGGCTGCGGCAGGTGTTTCTGCCTGAGCGATGCGGGCTGCCCAATTTTGGAGGGCTGTTTGTTGCTCCGGCAATACTGCAGCCGCCTTTTTAAGCAGAATCAACCCGATCTCCAGCTCCACGTCAATGTCCTGACCAGCATCAAACTTCTTCTTCAATCCTTTTTTCCAGTTCGTATAATGATCCTCCCAGCCTTCTATCCAGAAGCTATGCTTCCCGATCGCAGTGAAGGTGTGTTCAACCGTCCAGAAATCATTGATCTGAAAGACCATGGGGACTTCGGTGACCTCATTTACGGCTGCGTTACTGATATATAAGCTTGCTGAAATGGCATCGTGCCCGTCTCCAAAAACATCTGCTGAAAATGTGATGGTGTCGCCAATGACTGCCTTCGCCGGGTAGCTGCCCGCTTCAACGACAGGCTTTACATTATTGATAATAACTCTTGTTTTACCGCTTGCTTTTATCATTTACTGAAAATTGGTTACTATATAAATCCGATACCCAGTTGAATGTTTTACAAAGACCAGAAATCTTAACTAAACCGAATTAATACGATTAACCAGCAGGTTTTTAGTTGGTTAACAACGTATCAGAATTCGTATTTATAACGCCAGCCTGCGTGCTCAACTTCAATTACGGTGCTTTATTCAGGAAATTGTCATCTCTCACAATGTTTGGTTATATCGGGAAAAAGCGATATACCTTTGTGCCATGGATCAGGTAGACATCTTCAAAGCGCTTTCAAATAAAACCAGGCTGCAGATCTTAGCCTGGCTTAAAGCGCCTGAGATCAACTTTGCGGAACAAACTGAGGCTGGCTTTGCGTACGGCGTTTGTGTAGGACAGATACAGAAAAAGGCAGGCCTGACACAATCGACAGTGTCTGAGTATCTTGCTATGCTGCAGCGTGCCGGCTTGGTTAGCTCCGTCAGGGTTGGGCAATGGACGTATTACCGCCGTGATGAAGCGGGGATCAAAACCTTGATGGATCGCATTAACAAAGAACTTTAATAAAGCATAAACAACAACACACGTATGAATAACGATAGCTTGTTCAAACCTTTTCGTTTGAAATCTTTGAATATCAAAAACAGAATTGTCATGGCACCCATGACGCGTTCTTTCTCACCGGAAGGTGTGCCCACAGCGGATGTGGCGGCATACTATAGCAGAAGAGCAGCAGGACAAGTTGGCCTGATCCTCTCTGAGGGTACCGTCATTGACCGTGCTGCCGCTTCCAACGATCCTGCAGTACCACATTTCTATGGCGCAGCAGCCTTGGATGGATGGAAGCAGGTTATTGATTCGGTGCATACTGAAGGTGGACAGATGGGTCCACAGATCTGGCACATGGGCATCATGGATAACCATCCTTCCGGCTGGTTGCCATCAACACCATTTGAAGGTCCTTCAGGTTTAAACCGTCCGGATTTCAACAACGGCAACACCATGACCGATGCCGACATTGCGGATACGATTGCTGCCTTTGGCCGTGCAGCAGCAGATGCAAAAAGACTGGGCTTTGACTGCGTGGAAATTCATGGTGCCCATGGTTATTTGATTGACCAGTTTTTCTGGAATGCAACCAACAAACGTACCGACATCTATGGCGGCAAAACACTTGCTGAGCGCAGTAGATTTGCGACAGAGGTGATTAAAGAAGTCCGGAAATCGGTGGGCGAAGATTTTGCCCTGATTATCCGTTTATCACAATTTAAGCCTTCGGCATACCATAATAAACTTGCAGCAACACCTGAAGAAATGGAGCAATGGCTGAACCCAATGGCAGATGCCGGTGTAGACATTTTTCACTGCTCACAACGCCGCTTCTGGGAACCTGAATTCGAAGGATCAGATTTGAACTTTGCAGGCTGGGCGAAAAAAGTTACCGGCAAAGCGACCATTACCGTAGGTTCGGTAGGTTTAACCGGGGAGTTCCTGGCTGCATTCGCAGGAGAAAGCTCCGCACCATCATCATTGGATGAATTATTACGCAGAATGGATCGAGGTGACTTTGACCTCGTTGGTGTGGGACGTGCTATACTCGCTGACCCGAACTGGACGGAAAAGGTAAAGGATCACCGTACCGCTGAGTTGATAGGATTTACTAAGGAGGCATTAGCACAGCTGCTATAGCACAACAACGATAATGATGCGCTATTCGACTGGATAGCGCATTTTTTATGCAATAGTTTTATCTTTGACTATGAAGAAAATTAAGTCTATACTACTATTCGTATGCATGGCAGCTGGTTTAGCAGCTTGTAAAAAGAATTCCAGCAATGACAACTTTGATGTAGTTGCGCAATTTAATGCAGATACAACCGCCATCCGCGCTTACATCGTTACAAACAGCATCCCAGCAACAAAACATGAATCTGGCGTTTTTTACCAGATCATCACCCCTGGCACCGGATCGGTAGAATACAAGCCAAGTACCACTGTGACCGCGCACTATTCTGGTCGTGTTTTAGGAAATACAGCAACGTTTGACTCTACGGAAGGTAAAGCTCCCGCTGCATTTCCTTTAGGTGGAGTGATTTCAGGCTGGCAGATTGGTGTACCGCTGATCCAAAAAGGTGGTACGATCAGGTTGATCATTCCTTCTTATCATGGGTACGGAAACCGTGCCACTGGATCAATTCCTGCGAACTCCATCCTGGACTTTAACATCACCCTGGTTGACGTTAACTAATCCAAAAGAACAAATCAGAAAATTATGGCCACTTATCCGGAGTTAGAACAGCTCCGGATAAGTTGTCTTAAGCGCCTTTACGGCAATCTCTATAAGCTGCAGGTTTTGCAGTTGATGTCCATGCTGCACTTCCACATTGATGTAAGGAATTTTATTTTGCATGGCATAAAGCGAAAGCGAGCCATCATCAGCCGCATCCCGGCTCTGTAACACCACGTTAACATCCTCTTTCTTTAAAGCATTAAATAACTTTAAATCAGTTACCAGGATCAGATCGTCCGGGTCCATATTAAAGTTAATATGCAGGGAATCTGCAACCAGCTCCAACTCATGTCCTTTCAGGTAGGAGTTAATGCCGAAAGCGCCGTCAGTATTGTTATGCAAGGTAAAAATGTAATCCGGCTTACCGGGATTGTAGAAATTTAAGATCATTTCAGCAGCCGTATTCAGGCTTGCACTCACATCGTCGTTAACAGCACCATAAAACTCCAAGCCCTCCATTACACCATAGCTCGAATAAATTTTGTTCGGATCAATTTGGTACTGCAGGCCTTGATAATTGATGTTGTAATTGCGCAGGTCACCATATTGAGAATCAAAAACACTACCTCCACTAAACCTGATGTATTCAAATGCGGCTTTCACCCCGGTATCCTCATTGTCGTGAATGACGAGGAAGTTTATATTGGGTTTGCCATAGCTGTATTTAACTACCTTTAATGGTAAAGAATACATGTCCACAAACAGCGTATCCATCTTCATGCCTTCAAATACCGGAGGGTGTTGTGCATGAACCAGGCCAGGGAAGGAAAGGAGAATACTAAGCGTTAAAAGGCGAGGTAAGTTGATTAAAAGCTTATAGATCATTCATTCACAGGATAAGTGTCATCATTGTTGTTGCTACCTGAATGCCTCAACAGGCGCAAGCGATAGCAGTTCATAGCAGTGTCGCCAAGCTGTGCCACGAGTTTATAGTTGGCGATGGCGCCCACAGCGGCCCCTATTACTGGCACCAGTTGTGCCATTTTTGCCAGATCGATATAGTCGCGGTATTCCTGTTGAAAACTGCGCCAGTTAAAATCCTCAGCATGTTCAGGCAGTGTTTGTGCAAAGTCCTCCCAGGTATCTATCATTTTATAGACTTCATTGCGCCGCTGTTGGCTGGAGAAAGCGAGTTGAAAAATGTAGAGGATATACAAGCGCTCGCGGTAGTCTTTTACGTCGAAGCCGTACAGTGCAGCGATATCAAATAGCAGCTTCATCTTCAAGCCGATGAGTACCGGAAAATCTGCAAGCCCCATCAGTAGTCCACCAGCTCCGGTTACTGCACCTTCCAGCGACGCGGTTTTCTGATAGAAAGCAATTTGATTTTTGATGTAGGCTTCTCGATATACCAATGAACCATTTGTCATTTTCCGGCCAGTGGTGTATTCAGCGCCAAAAAGCACAGCCTTGAATAGTTTCTCCATGTTGAGGGTAATTGCTTTGTGCACTTTCTCGGGGATATATCCATTGATCTTATCCTGAACCTTCTTCGACAGACGATCTGTAAAGGAAGGCGCACTGGTCATTTTACGATGCCAAAACAAAACTTCGGTACGTACCTGATCCTCGTAGCTGTTTAAATGATGATGCTGCATATTTAAGCCATTAAGCTATGTAATATTTTTATCTTACCCATTTACAGGCCAAATAATTTTGTTACTTAGGTGATAAATCCTTCAAATTTCATGCAAAGAAGAAACTTTTTGAAGTCAGGCTCCCTTGCTGCGCTCAGCTTGGGTACCCTGACCAGCTCATCCTGCAGCATTCTTGTTGAGGAAAGCAACAATTCTAATAAACCAACCAAACTTCCGGGCGACTTCGAGCTTAATGAAGCCAGTATAAAGCTGTTGCAGGAGAAAATGGCAGATAAGTCTTTAACTGCCCACACGATCACCAGCTTATATCTGGATCGTATCGCCGCCATTGACAAAAAAGGTCCCGCACTAAACTCAGTGATTGAGCTAAACCCTGATGCCTTAGAGATCGCTGAACAGCTGGATAAAGAGCGTGCCCAGGGGAAGGTCAGAAGCATGATGCACGGCATCCCCGTACTGATCAAAGACAATATCGATACTGCGGATAAGATGCATACCAGCGCAGCTGCGCTTGCACTTTCGGATAACATCGCCAGCCAGGATGCACACATTGTTAAGCTACTGCGTGAAGCTGGCGCGGTGATCCTAGGAAAAACAAACCTCAGTGAATGGGCAAACTTTCGCTCCTCAGATTCGACAAGCGGCTGGAGCAGCCGCGGCGGACAAACAAAAAATCCCTACATACTGAACCGTAATCCAAGTGGTTCAAGTGCAGGCTCCGGTACTGCCGTTGCTGCAAACCTCTGTGCCATTGCTATAGGTACGGAAACAGACGGTTCTATTGTATCCCCGAGTTCTGTGTGCGGTGGTGTAGGCATCAAGCCAACGGTGGGATTGTGGAGCAGAAGTGGTATCATTCCCATCTCCAAAACACAGGACAGTGCCGGCCCGATGGCGCGGAATGTCAGCGATGCAGCGATACTGTTGGGAGCGCTTACGGCTGAAGATCCTAAAGATCCTTACACAAATTCGGCTCGCGGAAAGAGACATCAGGATTATACGCAGTTTCTGAATCTTGATGGGCTGAAAGGCAAGCGATTGGGTCTGGAGCGGTCAGCCATAACGGCAGGAAACGTCGCGGCCCAGCAGCTGCTGCAAACCGCTGTAGACCTGATGCGCAGTAAGGGTGCTACGATTATTGAGATCGACCTGCTTAAGGAATTACGATCTCTCGGGAATGCAGAATACACCGTCTTGCTGTATGAGTTTAAAGCCGGCGTAAATGACTATTTAAGTCATGCAAACTCCGCCATGAAAAGCCTGGCAGACGTTATCGCTTATAATAAAAACAACGAAGCTAAGGCAATGCCCTTTTTTAAGCAGGAAACACTTGAGCTGGCGCAGTCGAAAGGCGGATTAGACAATAAGGAATATCTGGATGCGCTAAAGAAGTCAAATCTGGAAAGTCGCAAAATCATCGATGGCTTGATGGACAAACATCAACTGAACGCTATTATTGGTCCCACTAATGGATTTGCAGTATGTATCGATCTGGTTAATGGTGACTATGGGAATGGTTTTTCGTTCTCCTCTCCTGCTGCGAAAGCCGGCTATCCGCATATCACCGTACCCATGGGCAGCTGGCACGATCTACCGATGGGTATCTCATTTTTTGGGAAGGCTTTTACGGAGCCAGAACTGATCAGCATCGCCTATGCCTACGAGCAGGCAAGTATGAAACGCACTGCCCCCAAATATATTCCGGCCTTATTTGGTTAAAACCAATGGAGGCTGCTTTTGTTAGGTTAAAAAATTGTTAAGCATGAATGATGAATTTCTGCATTACCCGGCTGCGCCAATAGCTTTGAAGATGGCTGTGTCGCTTGGCATCGGGATGCTCATTGGAATGGAACGTAAATGGTCTAACAAGGAGATGGGCATCCGCTCGTTTTCGATGGTAGCCATGTTGGGTATGCTCTCTTCTGTTATCGGTACAAACTTCGTAATTGCCTCTTTAGCCGGCGTGCTGCTGCTGGTTTTACTGAACAATGGTCGGAACATTCTGGTGGACCGCACTTTAGAGATTACAACATCCGTTGCGCTCATTGTGACCTATGTGCTGGGCGTGCTGGTGGGCTTGGGTCATATATTTCTGCCCGTTGCAGGGTCCATCGCGATTATGATGCTCCTGGCATGGAAGGCAGAATTGAATAAGTTTGCTGGGGGCCTGAAACCCGCTGAAGTTCGCAGTGCAGTACTGCTGGGGCTGATCGGCTTCGTGATCTATCCGATTATGCCCGACCGCTATGTCGACCCATGGGAGCTTTTCAATCCAGGTGATGCCTGGGTCAGCGTTATCGCGATATCCGGCATTGGATTTCTAAACTACTTTTTGCTTCGTGTATTCAGCACGAACGGACTTTATCTGGGCGCCATATTTGGTGGACTGGTAAACAGTACGGCTACCCTTGCGGAAACCAGCCAGCGCGTACAGCAGGCTGGTCTGACTTCCCGGATAAGTACCCTTTGCCTGTTAACGACCATCGCAATGTTTGCACGCAATCTTATTCTGCTGTTAATTTTCTCCCCACTTTCCATCACCTCAACGCTCCTGCCGATCCTGGCGATGTCTGTGGTATCCGGATTATGGATATGGAAGGATTATACGGAGGAAAAGTCAGATCCAAATAAAGTACCAGCATTACAACTCGCCTCCCCGATTTCACTGATGAATGTGCTGACCTTCGGATTGATCTTCGTTATTATCGCCATCGGCGGCACATTGCTTACGAAGCTATTCGGAAACTACGGCATCATGGCTACGGGCTTTTTTGGTGGATTTGTAAGCAGTGCCAGCACAACAGCTGCCGCTGCTACCATGGCCAGCCACGAGAAGATCAGTGCTGCGCTTGCCGGAAGTGTCACTATTGTCACTTCACTCACAAGTGCCTTAGTAAGCTTACCGATTGTCTGGAAGATCATAAAGGACCGGGCAGCTGTTAAAAAACTAACCTTTCAGCTTTGTACTGTACTCGCTATCGGTATTGCAGTTGTGATGCTCGACAGGTACTTCGAGTTTTCAGAACAACTGATCAACTTCAACCCCGACATGTTCAATAAACAGGCAGCGCGTTAGCTATTTCTGCTTTTTCAACAACAGGAAGCCTAATGCAGAAGTTAGCACGAAAGCGGCTGCAAGGTATTTTTGATGTGCTCTTGGCCGCCCAGGCAAACCCCAACCACCGAAAACGGAATTGCCAAAGGCAAGGGTATTAAACAGGTTCCCATTGGTTTTGCCAGCCTGCTTTGCCTGTTTCAGATAGGTGGCAATTACTGCTTTGGTAACTGTGGTGGTTATACCTGGAAATAATCCATAGGCCAATCGAATAACGCTCGATACGCTGCCGATCATCAATTCGGATTTCGGATTTTCGGCAAGTTTCACAATCGCCATTGCCAATCTTCTTGGATCGTATACAGGCGGCGCTGGCTTAAGCGCTTTTCCGGTGTAGTTTGCTGCGTGTTGAATGCCCGGTGAATCCAGAAAGGCAGGATAGGCATCACAAACATGAATATTAGGGGAGCCGCTTAACTCAGCTTTGAGCGCTGAGGAAAAACCCCGGATGCCGAACTTACTGGCAGAATAGCCGACCCCATAAGGTACAGGCATAAAGCCGCCAATGGAGATGTTGTTGATTAAAGTACCATATTGCTGTTTTTTGAAGTACGGCATTACCGCATGAGCCCCATAGATATAGCCGAGCAGATTGGTTCGTACGACTTGTTCAGTCACTTCAATAGGCGTTTCTGTGAACGCTCCCACCGCAAGTACACCTGCATTGTTCACCCAAACATCTATTTTACCCCCGAAGTCATCCGCTTCGCTGGCCAGGTTGATCAATGCAGTGGGTTCCGTTACGTCGGTGACCACACATTTAACGGCTGCACCAAGCACTCGACACTCCTCAGCGGTCTCTTCCATGGCGGTTAGATTTCGCGATGCAAGCACCAGCTTGTGCCCTCCTGTTGCGAATTCAAGTGCAATAGCTCTACCGGCGCCACTGGAGGCACCAGTAATGACAATTGTTTTTTGATCTAGCATAATAAAGGTTTTGTTTATACAACTTATGCAAGCGCATTATGTTTTTGTCTATTTGAATTTGCGCCAAACTGATTAGGGTCACAAAAAATTAACACGAGGGTCATTCCTGCTTACACCGATTTTCACGATCTTTAGCTAAGCAACAGGAATAAAGAGGATTAAATAAAATGTTATGAAAAAGATTATAGTATTTACAGACTTCTCGGAACGCGCGGCGCATGCCGGTGAATATGCCTTCCAGCTTAGCCATGAACTGCAGGCCAACATTATCCTTTACCATGCCTATCTGAATCCTGCTTCACAACCTTATGCCGCACAGGTTGCCTGGCCCATGGAAAATGCTGGGGCGCTGGAAATAACCAGCAGAAAAGAGCTGGCGCTTGCTGCCTCCAAACTCAGCAAGACTTCAAGCCTTAGCGCCGCCACGGGCTTTACTCCAAAAATAGAAACGCGTTGTGACGAGGGAGAGATCGCCGATCATATAGATGAACTGCTTAGTGATCGAGACATCGTCCTTTTTGTCATGGCTAATCATAGAAAAGGCTTTAGCAGCCTGATTACGGGCAATCACATGAAGAAACTACTGGAACAATCGAAAGTTCCCGTGCTGGTTGTTCCGCAAGCCGCTGCTTTTAAGGGCATCCAAAAAATTGCATTTGCAACAGATCTGCAACTGCAAGATATAGAAGCTCTGCATTCACTGTGCAGCCTTGGCAGACATAGAGAGGCAAGTATCATGCTTGCACATGTATCTTCGGAAAGTGAACAAGAACAGGGCAAGGAAAAACGGGATCAGGTGCAGCAATTTTTATGCGCGGTAAGCAGTAAGATCAACTATCCCCACATTTACTACCGCCACGTGCAGGATGCCCAGGTATCCTCAGGCTTGAAATGGGTATCTGAACATGTTAGCTTTGACCTGCTCGTGATGGTACATCATCAAAAGCACTTTTTGCAGCGTCTATTTAGCAGTAGCAACACACATGAGGTTGCCAATGACATGAGCATTCCGCTGCTTGTATACCCTTATCCCGCCGAACATTATCCGGTATTCTGATTATTTAATGGAATGCGCAAACTGGGATGGGCGCATATTGGTAAGCTGGTAAAAGGTATTGCTAAAAGCAGCGATACTTTGATACCCGGTGCGATAAGCGATTTCACTCAAGGTGAGTTCCGTCTGAAGCATCAGCTCTACAGCTTTCACCATCCTGAGTTGCTTTAAGTATTGTAAAAAGGAGATGCTAAGTTCCGCCTGAAAGATCCTGGAGAGCGTACGTTCGCTTAAGGAAAATTCTTTACTGATTCTGGTTAAACTAATCTCCTCTCCGACATGGGCTTCCATGTACTTCAGTATCGGCACCAGGCGCTCGTTTCTCGTCACTGGTAATACCGTATGCAGGTGATTATTGCTAATTTCCGGCAGGATATTGAACAAGGCCTTCAGGAATGGATAGTATTTGTTTGTCTTGCCGATCTCCCATTCGAAGTGTTCAGTAAACAAGAGCATTTCAAGTAAAAGTGTGTCTACTGGGTAAATGCCCATCTGCTGGTAAAAAACTTCCTCGGTGTCGAGTTCAAAATACACCGTCCGGATGGCAGTCGCTGAACTTCTAACGGTTAGAAAATGCAGAAGTCCTGGAGGTATCCAGATGTAATGTCTTGCAGGTATCACCAGGATCTTTCCCTGAACATGAACATAGGCAATTCCCCCATCTACGTAAGTTAACTGCCCTTTGGTATGCTGATGGACTGGGAAGCGGCGTTCCAGCTTTTCATGTAATACAAAGATTGCATCCGGTGTCGCATCTATATACCGTAAATATTCTTCTGAATTCCGGACAACCTCAACTTGGCTCATTTGATATAATTTTAGGCAAATTACATAAAGTGCAGCAAAAGGCATAGCGGTACCTTTGTGTTGTTATTATGAAGAACATTTTTTCAATCCCCAGGTACTTTGCATTTACCTGTTTTTTAACCTTGCTTGGATTTGCAGAAGCTCATGGGCAGCATACTCCCGATAATGCCATTACCTTAACCATCAACCAGGTATGGGAAAAGGCCACCGCAGAAAATAAGATCATCAAGATGCAGGATTTGGACGTCGCAGTCAGCGCCGAAAAGATCCTGGATGCGAAAGCAGAGCGCCTGCCAGAGATTAGTACAGAGGCCGAATACGGCAAAGTCAGTAATTTTCCACTCTTTGTCGATGGTTTATTGCATAAGCCCGAATTGCTGCCCGTTGAACATACATTTTATAAAGTTGGTGGCGACGCTTACTTGAACTTGTACAACGGTCACAAAACCGGCACGAACATCACACGCCAGCAAATTTTGCATGAGATCCATTCGGAACGGAGGAACCAAACGGTTTCTGAAATCAAGCTGCAAGCGGCAGCCTACTACCTCGATTTACAACGTAGTATTGCTTTCAAGGCTTTGATGGAAAAGAATATTGAAGATCAGGAGCGTCAGCTTAAAGAAATCCGTCAGCTACTGATTAACGGCGTTGTCCTAAAGAGTGATGTGTTAAGGGCAGAGTTACAGCTTTCCAGACAAAACCTCAGCCTTAACCAGATTAATAATGACATCGCTATTGCTCGTCAGAAACTAAATATTCTCATGGGAGAACCTGATGCTCAACACACTTCACCAGTGGAGCTGTCGGCTATGCAGGAGCTTCCTGTTAAGAACTATGAGGAATATCTCCGGGAAGCAATGGCCAGATCATATCAGAACAAGATCTCTGAAGAAGAAACCCGTTTAAGCAAACTGGAGTTAAAAGATGTAAAAGCAAACGTTAACCCAAAACTAGGCCTCTTCGCTAACTATGCCTACTCCTATCCACAGATACAGTTCTACCCGTATAGCAACTACCTATATGGACTGGGAACAGCAGGGATCAAGGCCAGCTTTTCCGTTGACGCTTTGTATCACAACAAACACAAGGTTAAGGCAGCACAGCTTGAGCTAAAAACACAGGAGCTGGAGCACCACCATACCCAGGATCAGATCAGGCAAAGGGTAAATGAAGGATATCTGCGGTACAATGAATCCTTGAACAGGATCAAGGTCGCGGAGACCAATGTCATTCAGGCCCGGGAAAATGCGAGGATTGTAAATAATACCTACTTCAACCAATTATCATTAGTTACAGACCTGTTGGAATCCAACACACAGCTACTCCAGACGCAGTTTGACCTTGCTGCAGCGCGGATCGCGGCACAACTACAATACTATCAATTACAAAACATTATAGGCAATCTCTAAATATGACGACAAATACTGACCATTCCCGCACAGATAAGCTAATCACCCGTGTTACGGCCTGGATTGCCGGAATTATCTTGCTGGTTTTAATGATCTGGGGCATTTTTAGCCTTTGGGATCTTTACCGATACGAGGAAACCAATGATGCACAGGTGCAGGAATATATCAACCCGGTCACTTCCAGAGTCGGGGGATTCATCAGGGAGATCCGGTTCGAAGAAAATCAGGACCTTAACAAGGGCGATACCTTGCTAATCATTGACAACAGTGAATATGAATTACAACAGCAGCAAGCCGAGGCGGAACTCGCCAATGCCAGAGCGCAGCTCGAAGTTTTGAAAAGCCATGTGGAAAGCAGTTCAAGCAGTGCGCAGGTGAATGAGTCGCAGATCATTGCTGCTAAGGCGAAGTTACACCATGAGGAACAGGAATTTGCACGCTACAAGAAGCTGTATGATGTGGAATCTGCCACCAGGCAGCAACTTGAAAATGTACAAACCGCCCTTGAAGTGGCACGTGCAAACTACCAGACAGCACTAAAGAACTACGAAGCAGACAAACTAAAGGTGAAAGACACGAAAGTGCAGACCGCGGTGGCTGAATCGGAGATAAAACGCCGGGAAGCCATGCTGAACCGCAACAAACTTGATGTTGGTTACACCGTGGTTACGGCACCATACAACTGCAAAATGGGACGGAGAACCATCCAACCGGGACAGATGGTTCAGGCTGGACAAACCTTGGCCTACATTGTAAATCAGGAAGCCGGCAAGTGGGTGGTGGCAAACTTCAAAGAAACACAGCTGCGCCACATGCATGTAGGCGAAATGGCGGAGATCAAAACGGATGCCTACCCCGGTAAAGTATTCAAGGGTAAAATCGAATCACTATCGCCGGCAACGGGTTCAAGTTTCTCGCTGCTGCCACCGGATAATTCTACAGGCAACTTCGTGAAGATTGTACAACGTGTGCCGGTAAGAATCCGTCTGGTAGATGAACCGGCTGAGATCGCCGTGCTACGCTCGGGCATGAATGCCGAAGTGCTGATCCGTAAAGAGAACTAATATGGCAAGGGGTTCATCAGAAGAAATAAAAGACTGGGTACCTGGTTGGCTGACCAAGATCACACTTTTCATGGTAATCCTGCCAAGTATGGGGCTGTTTGGCCTCTCGAGTGCCAACAGCAATGCCGCAGCTGGATTTTATGGGTTTGAACCAGCAGATGTTCAATACTCGATGATTGTCTTTTATGCTGCAGTAACAAGCTTCTTTGCGCTAGAGCGCCGGTTTTTCAATTACATCGCCGTAAAGGAATATCTTTTGTTGGGCGCAGTCATCCAGGTTGCAGCCAGTTACATCTGCTATATCACCCAGAACCTTCACACACTATTTATCTTCCGCTTCATTCAGGGGATGGCCAACTGTTCGATCACAAGCATCTGTCTTACCCTGGTTTTCAGGCAACTCAAGGGGGAACGAGCCAGGGAAATTGGCTACTCGGTGTTCTATGGCATGTTGCTTTGTGTATCACAGATCAGCATGATGCTGACCTCACCGGTCTTGGAGAGCTTTGACTTCAACATCCTGTACAAAGGCATTATGTTCCTGTTTGTCCCAGGCACAATCTTGTTGTATAGCATTCTTAAAAATGTAAGACTCAGCGATAAATCACATTTGTACAAGCTTGATTGGCCAAGTTTCGTGATTTATGCATCCTTACTGCTGCTTATTGGATACATCCTGATCTATGGACAACAATACTACTGGTTTGAGGATAAGCGAATTTTCCTGGCCACGGGCGGCGTGGTAGTTTCCCTTGTTTTACACCTGTTAAGACAGCGCCATTTAAAACGACCGTACATGAGTCTGGAGGTATTCAATTACCGGAACTTCAAGGTCGGTGCAATCCTGATCTTTATACTCTATATCTGCAGAGGAACAATAAACGTGACAAACAGCTATTTTGCGACCGTGATGGGTATGGATCCCATCCATGTGGCGTATATGCTACTGTCAAATTCTCTTGGTATTATCTTAAGCGCTTTTGTCACCTCACGTCTAGTGGTGCTGAAGAAGCCGATGCGCTTCATATGGATTGCAGGGTTTGGCTTTCTGTTAATTTTTCATCTTTGGATGCGAATGTCTTTCACCATACAGGCGAATGACTGGTCCTACTTGCTTCCATTGTTTATACAAGGCCTCGGTGCCGGTACGTTGATGGCACCACTGATCTTGTATATGGTATCGACAGTACCTGCGCATCTCGGCGGCATGGCTTCTGCGTCAGGCGTTTTTTTTAGATACCTCGGTTTTTGTTGCAGCATTGCAATCATCAATTATTACGGCTTGCTGAAACAAAGCGTGCATCTGGATCGGTTTAGTCAGCATGTCAGCGCATTAGATCCAGCAGCCCTGCAGAAACTGGCTGGGTATAAACAGGCTTTTCTAGCGAAAGGGATAGATCCTGAACAGGCAAATAAACTCGCCAATGCCATGCTAAGCAGGACCATGCAAGTTCAAAGTCAGCTTCGATATGCCATGGATTACTACGAACTGATCAGTTGGTGTATCCTGGTAATCATTTTACTGATCGCGATCTACCCTTATCTAAACCGTACCATTGTAAACGTAAAATCCAATCAACCCGCTCCCGCCTCTTTTTAATTTACACAAACTATTTTCTAAGCCAGCAGTTTTATGCTTGTATAACGCCGATAAAACAGCCTGCTATGAAAATACAGAAAACACTAATTTACAGTTCGATTTTTGCAATCGGATTAGCTGCTTGTGGTGGTGGCAATACGCCATCCAATGTTACCGCGCCAGGTGACGAAAAATCATCAAAGGATAAGGTTCTGAACACTGGTGCAGACCTGATGCAGGATAAATCACCATTGAAAAAGTTCAATGCCTATCTGGATGGTTTCCACTTTTACAATGGCAACATCAACGCACAAATGGAGGCACATCATTATGTGAACCAGCTGAACGAAGATGTTTATCAGGCGATCATCTTCGACGGAAATGAGGGTAGTCCCAAGATTATGGGGATAGAGTACATCATCACGCCAAAGTTGTTCAAAACACTTACGGAAGAGGAAAAGAAGTTATGGCACTCACATGTTCACGAGGTGAAATCGGGCACGCTCATCGCGCCGGGCATTCCCGAAGTCGCAGAGAAGGAGCTGATGGAAAAGCTGGTTAACACCTACGGCAAAACGATCCACACCTGGCATACGGATCAGGAGCGAACACTTCCTGTGGGCTCGCCCATGATCATGATGGGATTCACCAAAGATGGTCAGATCAACAAGGAACTCGTGGATGCCAGGGATAGGCGGTTTAACGTGTCGACTGCAGAAAAACGTAAAAACCGGGAAGATATCAAAGCATTACCGATAGATCCAATGGCAAATGCCTGGGAAAAAGGCGAGATCAGGCAATTTGTCATTTCTAAAAAGGCGGATAGTGCTGTACACAAACATCAGGGGAAGCCGGTCCAGCCGCAACACCATTAATACGCCATGTACTGCTGATAAACTTCCTGCATAAAAGATTTTCCTGCAATAACTTCAGGGGCTTCAACGCTGCTTTTGTTGTTGCCGATAACCTGATTACTGACCGCATCGTACCCAATGGTATCTTTTGGTGTTATAAATCCGAAACCATGGTCCCAGTTGAAGAAGGCAAATTGCTTCGTATCGGGATTTAGAAGATCCTTGCTCCAGGTAAAAGCACTTGCATCCATACCGAGCTGTGTTAACAAGGTGTTTGCGATGTCGGTCTGTCCGCCAATATGGTGGATGGTTTGGCCCTTGAATTCCTTTTTAACTGCAGGTCCAAAGAACAACAGTGGAATGCGATAACGCTGTGGATCAAATATTTCCAGGTCAGTGCGCGGCAGAAAATGACCATGGTCAGCTACTACAACAAACAAGGTTTTTGGGTACCAGGACTGCGTTTTTGCAAAATCTACAAAGGCGCCAAGACAAGAATCAGCATAGAACGCAGTGCTACGGAATTTATCCTCGTTACTGGCACCTTTGAAATGCGGTGGAACAGGTAATCCGAAAGGTTCGTGATTGGTTAGCGTGAGCATTGTTGCAAAAAATGGTTGCCGCTCCCCGGCAAGCTCCTGCCCCATACGTTGGTAAACTGGTCCATCAAATGCACCCCAGCTAGAATTCAGGTACTTCTTGTCGAAGCTGCTTTTTTCGATAATTTTTTTGATGTCGTGGCTTAACAGGTAAGACTTCATGTTTGCAAAGCGAGACTCCCCTCCATAGAAAAAGGGTGTCGAATAGCCGTATTTTTGAAAGACCTGGCTGAGCGTTGGTAGTCTTGCCTGCTTACTGTTCTCCTTCATTATACTTCGCGAAGCCTGGGCTGGAAAGGCGCTTAAAATAGAAACAACACCTTTGTCGGTTCGGCCTGCCGAGGAATAAATTTGATCAAAGAAGACCCCTTCCTGCTTCAGGCGCTCAATAGCATTGGATATGCCGGGCTCTCCGCCTAATGATTCGACTACGTTTGCCGTATGGCTTTCCATGATGATCAGGACTACATTGGGCCGCTCTGTAGATAAGATCTTCATGCCGGCACTATCTGGTTTATGATAATACTGCTTGACGTTCTCCCTGGCTACTTCAGCCTCAAAGTATCTAAAAGGATTTTTGGTGTTGTACTTCGCGTTCTTAATATCGGTGGCTAATCCCCACTCTGTATTTACAGCCGCAATATTCAAGGTTTGGTTGCTGGAGTAGTAAGCCATGCTTTCATTCATTGGCGCATCCTGCAGGCCACCCCGAATGGCTATGACCGTTAGGCCGATGAACAATAAGGTGATTAGCGCCTTGCCAAACATGTGCCCTTTTCTGTTTATCGTCCAGCTTATCACCTTTGTGGAGAGTAAAACTCCGGTAGCTATCAACGCAACGAGTATCAAAAGGCTCAGAAATAAGGGAGAGGAGCCACTGCTGGCCATGGCCTCTGCTGGAGAATTTATCGCAAATTCAAAGGCACGATAATTCACCTTAGTACCCCATTCACGATATATATTGAAATTAACAACCGTCAATAATGAACAAATCACCAGGAATGTCCAGGTGTAATACTTCAAAAAGCGGGTTGATAGTCGCAGTTTAGGGATATACCAGGTTACCAGGAAGAATAACAAAGGAATAGCACATAAATATCCTGCCATGGATGCATCCATCCATAGGCCATACTTAAATGCAGGAGCAATTTCCGCAAAGGGCTCGGCAGAAAGCTTGTTGAGGTTGTACAAGATGAATACCAGGCGTTCCAGGAAAAAGAAAATCAGCCAGAAACAGAAATACCTGAGTAAGGTCCAAACGGTCTTCAATAACATATTGAAGCAAACCTAGAAAATTTTACTTAGAAATTTTCATCATCCGTGTCCAATTCGGCGGCATTGAACCAGGCGCTTAGGCAGGAGAAAATCACAAGGATCGTTAATATAATTAAGAGAATTTCCATAATGCTGACAAAAAATGAATGGGCAACGAACTTAGGTATTAAGAACGTGAAAATATGAGAAAAGTTCACATCTCTTCACATTTTATTTTAACCACCTTTGCCAACTGTGGCTTCATTTCAGCTTAAAGACCTTTTTACTTCAATTTTTAAGCTTGGGGCTTTACTGAATTAACCTGCGGCTTTACCGAATTAAGCGGCAGGAAAGCGCCTCTAATGGGAGCAATAAAAGTGTAGCGAATAATTAAATGTCATGCGAAACAAATATTTTTAATGCTAGACTCTATTTCCTGTTCTGCTTTATGAAACGTAAAATATTAAGAACATAGCTGGAAGATACCTGTTACCCATATGTTCGTATATCGATCATATCAACCTTTAAATAGCCCATGGAACATATCCATTTAAAAATATTCAAGAACAGATTTACCGAACAATTTCCCGGTGATCATTCCGGAAGTACCAAACCGCGGCAAACACCTGGCCAGCTCTACAGCAGTACAAAGCCGACTGCAGTAGCACAGCCCCAACTGATTGGGTGGTCGACCGAACTTGCTGCCGAGCTAGGCATCGCAGAACCCGATGAGCAAGATGTTGCTATCCTTGGCGGGAACCTGACTACACCTTCCATGCATTCCTATGCTGCTTGCTATGCTGGTCATCAATTTGGCAACTGGGCTGGACAACTCGGCGATGGGCGCGCAATCACCCTTAGTGAATGGGAAAGTCCTGATGGTAAAAGTTGGGAGCTACAGCTGAAAGGTGCCGGGCCAACGGCTTACTCGCGTCGTGCTGATGGAAGAGCAGTGCTTCGTTCTTCTGTGAGAGAGTTTTTGATGAGCGAGGCGATGTTTCACCTTGGCGTTCCTACAACCAGGGCGCTAAGCTTGGTTTCTACCGGCGACAAAGTGGTCCGTGACATGTTTTACAATGGGAATCCGCAGTATGAGCCCGGTGCAATCGTTGCAAGGATGGCACCTAGCTTTCTGCGCTTTGGGAACTTCGAAATGCTTGCCGCAAGGCAGGAACTGGATCAGTTGAAAGCCTTAACAGACTGGACAATTTCAAACTACTATCCTCACCTAAGCGGTGAAAACAGCATATTGGACTGGATGGCCGAAGTTGTGGATCGTACGGCAAGTATGATTGTTGAATGGATGCGGGTAGGATTTGTGCATGGTGTTATGAACACCGATAACATGTCTATCCTGGGCCTCACCATAGACTATGGGCCATATGGATTTGTGGACAACTACGATCCGAACTTCACCCCCAATACCACAGACCTTCCTGGAAGAAGGTATGCTTTTGGCAAACAAGCATCAATCGCCTACTGGAATTTGGGTTGTCTGGCAAACGCCATCGCGCCAATCGTAGAAGACACTCAAAAGTTGGTAGCGGTAATTGAAGCTTACGAAGACATTTTCTGGTCGAAATATAGTTTGATGATGTCCAAGAAGCTTGGTTTGGATGAACTTGTGCCTGAAGACCATACCCTGCTGCAGGAACTCGAAAAAATGCTGATCTCGATCCAACCGGATATGACGATCTTCTATCAGCTATTGATTAGCCTGCCACCGGATATGACGGACACGGATGCACTGATAGCGCATTTTCAGGCTGCCTTCTATCAGGAAGAATTATTTCCTGCAGAACGTAATGGCTTTCAGCAATTTATTTCTTTATACCAGGCACGGATCAGCACCAATAGCATATCTGATGAAGCGCGGATCGAAAAGATGAAAGCAGCAAACCCTCGCTTTATACTCCGGAACTATCTTCTGCATATGGCCATTACGGATCTTGAGAAAGGCGATGACAAGCTGTTCCACAGCCTGCAACAGGCAATCAAAGATCCTTATTCTACTCAGGCAGACCAGTTCTTTAAGATCCGACCAACATGGGCTAACGAACAGCCAGGGTGTTCCATGTTGTCTTGCAGTTCATAATCAATTAATCATAATGCACTTGAAACAAGATTTTTCCTTCAGTTCTATTTTAGATAACGACTTCTATAAATTCACCATGCAACAGGGCGTGGTACGACTTTTTCCGGATGCGAAAGCAAAGTATGGTTTTATCAATCGCGGCAATCACGTCTTCCCGGAGGGGTTTGCAACAGTACTTCGTGAAGCGGTTGACCAAATGGCTAAGCTAAAGTTAAGTCGACAGGAAAAGCATTTCCTTCAGGTTACCTGCCCCTACCTGGACGCGGTTTACCTGGACTTTCTGGAGGGTTACCGGTATAACCCGGAAGAAGTACACATAAAACAATCTGGAGGTACGCTCGAAATTGATATTGAAGGTAATTGGTACAGGACCATTCTTTGGGAGGTGCCATTGATGTCCTTGATCTGTGAATTGTACTACCGCATGACTGATTTGCAACGTGTTCCCGAGGAAGAAGTGGTCAGTCGTACAAGGGAGAAAATCGAAAACTATAAAAAGCTTGGTGTAACCGTGGCAGACTTTGGCACAAGAAGGCGTCACTCCTATGCGGTGCATCGCTTAGTGCTACAGGCACTGTCAGAGTTCGGACAAGGTTCATTCATAGGGACCAGCAATGTCCATCTTGCAATGTTACACAACACTAAACCTATCGGGACACATGCCCATGAGTGGTTCATGTTCCATGCGGCACGCTATGGTTTTAAAATGGCAAATGCCATGGGTCTGGAACACTGGGTTGAGGTTTATCGTGGCGACCTCGGAATTGCACTTTCTGATACCTATACAACCGATGTTTTCTTTAGCCAGTTCGACAAAATGTTCTCCAAATTGTTTGATGGTGTACGACATGACAGTGGAGACCCGCTTGAGTTTGCCGATAAGGTAGTAGCCCATTACCAGAAAATGGGCATCGACCCAAGGAGCAAAACCATCATTTTCTCCGACTCACTCAACTATGATAAAGTTGCAGCCATTGCCGATTACTGCCGGGATAAAGTAGGCATGTCCTTCGGCATCGGCACAAGCCTTACCAATGACGTCGGACTAACACCAATGAACATCGTGATCAAGATGACTGCAGCGCTTCCTAAAGATGGCGCCTGGACGGAAGTTGTTAAACTTTCCGATGAACATGGTAAATATACCGGAAGCAAGGAGGTCATCGCCTTGGCAAAAACACTACTAAGTATTCACTAATTAAGCCCTGTTATGCTGAAAGAGATTGAAGTTACCAGCATTGAAGCATATCTGAAGATCATCAAAGAAAGTAAGGAAACAAATGCTGAGCAGACCCATGCCGTTGATTTTCTATTCAGGGGACAGACCTTGGACTATCCCTTGATCCCCAAAATCTGCCGGCTGAAGGCCAAGGGGGATCTCCTGGAAACGGAGAATTTACTGCTACAGGAATTTAAAAGGACCAATCCTTTGTTGATTGAACAACATCGCCCAATGGACGATTGGGATTATCTGACCCTTGGTCAACATTTTGGGCTTCCAACGCGGCTGCTCGATTGGTCCAACAACGCCCTTACCGCACTCTGGTTCGCAACGGCAGAAAACTACGGTCCAAATGAAGAGCAAAATCCACCATATGCTGTCGTATGGATCCTGATGGCTGAAGCCAAGGATTTTAGTCTGAATATCGCCGAAGTAACGCCTTTCGATGTAAAAGAAACCAAGATCTTCAGGCCAAGGATCATCAAGCAACGTATCAATAACCAGTCTGGGGTGTTCAGCATCCATTCTACTGAGGAGATGCTCCAGATGCGCTATATGAACGAAATTGATTCCTTTGATCAGAAGTTGATCAAAGTAAAGATCCCCGCAGGCCATGTTCGCGAGATCCGTACAGACCTGGATACCCTCGGCGTGAATGCCTTTACCATATTCCCCGAACTCGAAGGTTTGTGTAATTACCTGCAATGGCGTTATTTTGAATAATTCCAAACTATGCATTGAGCATGTATTTCTTAGGTGATTGAAAAACATTTATTCATCTTCAAGTGTAAAAGAACCAGATAAAACTTTACTATGGAAAAGGAAAATGCTACCCCTAATCCGCGCCGGGACTTCCTAAAAAAATCGAGCCTGATCACTGCGGTGGCGCTCACCCCAGCCGCTGCGATTAAGGCTGCTGATAACCAACTGGACGAGCGGATTGCGCAAGCAATTGAAAACGTACCCTGCAGCATCGAAATCAACGGCACTAAACACAATTTAAAGATCGACCCACGCATTACCTTGCTTGATCTATTGCGCGAGCGACTACACCTCACTGGTACTAAGAAAGGCTGTGACTACGGTCAATGTGGAGCCTGCACGGTACACGTTGACGGACAACGTGTAAATTCCTGTCTTACCTTAGCCGTAATGAATGATGGAAAAAAGGTCACCACGATAGAGGGTTTGGCAACAGGTGAGCAACTTCACCCGATGCAAGCTGCATTTCTTAAGCACGATGGCTTTCAATGCGGCTATTGCACCCCTGGACAGATCATGTCTGCGGTAGCCTGTATTCGTGAGGGACATGCTGATAATGAAGATGAAATCCGGGAATTCATGAGTGGTAATATCTGCCGCTGTGGCGCCTACCCTAACATCGTTGCCGCCATTCAGGAGGTTAAGAAAGGAGGCAAAAACGTATGAAGCAATTCCAGTATATCCGGTCGGTCAGCCAGAAAGCTGCGCTGAGCGCAATCGCTCAAGAGCCTACTGCTAAATTCATTGCCGGAGGCACCAACTTACTCGACCTGATGAAGCGTCATGTGATGACACCCGAACGTCTGGTCGATATCAACAAACTTCCGCTTCGCGAGATCAAAGAGGAAAACAAGCGTTTAAGCATTGGAGCGCTGGCACTGAACAGTACAGTTGCTGAGCAGTCGACCGTAATGAAGCGTTTTCCGCTCCTCTCCCAAGCCTTGAATGCAGGTGCTTCTGCACAGCTCCGCAATATGGCGACTGTTGGTGGCAATCTGATGCAACGTACCCGCTGCCCCTATTTTTATGATACCGCGACGCCCTGCAACAAGCGGGAACCTGGAAGCGGATGTAGTGCACTGAAAGGATTTAACCGTATGCACGCCATATTCGGTGCAAGCGAACACTGCATCGCTGTAAACCCAAGCGATATGAACGTCGCCCTGATTGCACTTGATGCTTCGGTGCATGTATCCGGTCCAAAAGGAGACCGCATTATACAGATGCAGGATTTCCATAGGCTACCAGGTGAGCAGCCTAAAAAGGATACGATTCTGGACAAGAACGAGCTTATCACTGCAGTGAGTATCCCCGCTTCAACGCTGACGCACAATCACTACCTTAAAGTGCGGGATCGCAGCTCCTATGCATTCGCATTGGTGTCCGTTGCGGCAGGGCTGGAAATCGAAGGTAAAAATATCCGGCAAGCGCGTCTGGCATTGGGTGGTGTGGCACATAAACCATGGAGGCTTAAAGAAGCAGAGCAGAGTCTAGCCGGCAAGCCTGCATCCCTCGAGAGCTTCCAACAAGCTGCCGAAATCGCCATGCGCGGTGCAAAAGGATATGGAGACAATGACTTCAAGCTTAAACTTGCACCAAATACAATTGTCGAAGCTTTAAAGATTGCTTCCCGCATATAACCATTCATCAAATACCATAATCTTATGAATACACTATTTAAAGCGGATGAACCCCTTCAACGGGTGGATGGCAGATTGAAGGTAACAGGTGCCGCCAAATATGCCGCTGAATATGTTCTGCCAGACTGCAAATACGCGGTTCTGGTAACCAGCAGTATCGCTAAAGGCCGGATCAAATCACTCGACACCAAGGCCGCAGCCAATGCGCCGGGTGTCATCGCCGTGATATCATATCAGAATGCCATTCGTCCGCCAGGTTACCCCGCGGACAATGAACATCCTACGGAGCCACCGACTGGTGGACAGCCGCACCGGGTGTTCTACGACAATAAAATTTACTTCAACGGGCAGCCAATTGCCATGGTGGTGGCCGACACCTTCGAACGTGCTACCTATGCCGCACACCTGGTGAAAGCACAGTACACGGTTGAAGAGCATCTGACCGACCTGAACAAGAACCTGGATAAAGGTGTGCTTCCTCAATCTGCAAAGAAGAACCCTAAATCACCTCTTGCTGATTATGATCGCGGTGTAGTTGATGGCTATAAAACTGCAGCGGTAAAGCTGGAGATGGAGTATGAGCATCCTGCGGAGATGCATAATCCTATGGAGCTGCAGGCCATTGTAGCGCATTGGGAAGCAGATGATAAACTTACCCTTTATGATAAGGTACAGGGTACACAGCCCACCCAGCAGAATTTCGCCAAGGAGTGGAAGCTTTCGCCAGAAAATGTGAAGGTTATTGCGCCTTTTGTGGGCGGTGCATTTGGAAACGCCCTGCATAATTGGCCACATGAGACCGCAGCAATTATGGCCGCCAAGATGATCAAAAAGCCGGTAAAATTGATGCTTACCCGCGAGCAGATGTTCTACATGGTGGGCTATCGTCCACGTACCTATCAGCGCATCGGCATTGGTGCAAACCGGGATGGCAAACTCGTCGGGATCAGCCATTTTTCCATAGGGCAGACTTCAAGCTATGAAGAATTTACCGAAAGTGTATTACAGCAAACCCGCATGATGTATACTGCGCCTAATGTAACCACCAGATACCGCATATTGCCGATGGATGTGAGTACACCAATCTGGATGCGCGGTCCGGGAGAAGCTACAGGTGCTTTCGCATTGGAAAGCGCTATCGATGAAATTGCCTATGAGCTGAATATTGATCCACTGGAATTAAGAATTCTTAATCATACGGATCAGGATCCTGAAAAGAATATGCCTTGGTCGTCCAAATATCTGAAAGAGTGTTTTAAGCTTGGCGCCGAAGCGATTGGCTGGGACAAACGTCCTTTGAAAGCCGGTACACTCAGCGATGGTCCCTGGAAGATCGGCTATGGCATGGCCGTAGGTACATTTGGAGCAAACCGCAGAAGTGCTAAAGTGCGGGCAAAGTTGTTCGCGAACGGTGCGATGCTGCTGCAGAGTGCCGTAACCGATATCGGTCCAGGTACCGGAACAGCAATGGTCGAGATTGCCACCGACGCCATTGGTATTCCTGCAGACCAGATCACTTTTGAGTTGGGCAATTCGCAATTCCCAACGGCAGGTAATCAAGGTGGCTCGTCCACGGTTAACAGTGTCGGCTCAGCGGTACTTGCTGTCTGCAACGTATTGAAGGAAAAGCTGGTTGCTCTGGCTGCAGAAAATATCCCTGATTTTAAAGGCGCCACCCTGGAGCAGGTAAGCTTTGTAAACGGCGGCCTGCAACTTAAAGGTAAAAATGCCAAAACATCCATCGCCGAACTGATGAAAAAGAGTGGATCTGCAGATCTGGACCTCATCGAAGAAGCTAAGCCGGGAGAGGAAGCCGGGAAATACTCGAAATACTCCTATTCTGTACATTTTGTTCAGGTACATGTACATTCCGTTACCGGAAGAGTTAAAGTTACGAAAGCCGTTACCTGCGCCGATGCCGGAAAGATCATCAATCAGAAAACTGCAGGCAACCAGATGATTGGCGGCGTAACCGGAGGTATAGGCATGGCGCTACATGAAGATGCTGTCATGGATCATCGCTTTGGCAGATACATGACTAAAGACCTGGCCGATTACCATGTACCGGTTCATGCAGATGTACCACACGTCGAGGTTAAGTTTGTGGATAAACCAGATTATATCGTCGACCCGATGGGTACCAAAGGTATTGGGGAGATTGCAATCATCGGGGTTGCTCCTGCCATCGCGAATGCGATCTTCAATGCTACTGGAAAGCGTATCAGACAGCTGCCGATCACACCAGATAAGCTGATTTGATACAGGTTAAATAACCTGTATCAAATCGCCACCTTCAAATTCTTTTAATCTCCCAAAAGAATTTGAAGGTAAATTTAAGTCCCGAAGCAGTTGCTCGAACGCTTCAGATGATTCTTCTGTAACTGCAACCAGTAAACCGCCACTTGTTTGTGGATCCGCCAGCACATAACGCTGCTCATCAGTAAGCGTTCCAATTTTATGTCCATAGCTGTTCCAGTTACGCTGGGTTCCGCCGGGGAAACACTTTTGTTCCAGATAAAAACCTAAAGATCCAATTACTGGTACTTTATCAAATGCAATCTCCGCAGCCAGATTACTGCCTGCACACATCTCTGACAGGTGGCCCAACAGGCCGAATCCGGTCACATCAGTCATCGCCTTTACACCTTCTAGTTCTGCAAACTTGGCACCTGGGCTATTTAAAGTAACCATACTCTTTAAAGCAATGGCAGCGTCTTCGGCCTTTAGAATACCCTTCTTCTGGGCGGTAGACAGGATTCCAACACCCAGCGCCTTAGTTAGATAGAGTTTACAGCCAGCTGTTGCTGTCGAATTCTGTTTCAACTGGTTGATGTTCACCATGCCATTAACTGCCAGACCAAATACAGGTTCAGGACAGTCAATGCTATGACCCCCGGCCAGTGTTATTCCTGCTTCAGCGCAAATTGAACGTGCACCTTCAAGCACTTTCTGCGCCACTTCTGGTGGCAGTTTATCAATCGGCCAACCCAATATTGCAATTGCTAAAACCGGCTTTCCGCCCATAGCATAAACATCGCTGATGGCATTGGCAGAAGCGATACGCCCGAAATCGAATGGGTCATCAACAATCGGCATGAAGAAGTCGGTAGTTGAAATCAATGCCGTCCCATTACCGAGGTCGAGAACGGCCGCATCATCTCTTTTATCGTTACCCACCAGCAGGCGTGCATCCGGTGCTGCAGCGAGCGGACTATGCAGGATCTTGTCCAGAATTGCAGGGCTGATCTTGCAACCGCAACCAGCACCGTGGGAATATTGTGTGAGTTTTATTGTAGAAAGTTCCATGTTTTAAGATAGGCTTTGCTGTGGAAGTGCCCCAGCAAAGGATTTTAGTTCGTTTGCAGTGCTTTGTATATCGCCCCTGCGCTCAAATGGATGTAGTTGTTCAGGATTTCTTTTTGCAAGACCCCTGCGGTAGTTCTTATCATAGTATACCAGTAGCAGTCGGATAAAATCTGCCATCCGATCTTCTCTGATGGCCTCTATGGCGTGCTTAGTCTGTTCCGGCCCAAGCCGCTTCCGCACGCGTTCAGTACACTCGATCAAAAAGTCTTTGTCGAGGCAGCCGTATTCTTTAACCAAGAATTCAAGTCTGCACTCCTCAGAAACGAGAAGGTTGATAAGCATGGAACTGCGCATATTGCTCCAGAAAGCGCCTGGAATAATCCGCTTGCCGATGGTGAGGCTTTCATCCTCCACCCATATGGGTTTGGCAGCATCCAGCTGATAGAGTTCAAAAGCAAAGTTGTTCTCAAATTGTTCCTGTGTAGGCTGAATGAGCTTGTTCATCGATCCGAAAGTCGAGCCCTGGTGTTGTGCCAGATCTTCCAGATCTATAACCTGCTCAGCTTGGGCGCGCAATTCCCGAAGGATCTGGGTCTTACCCGAGCCGGTCATTCCACCGAGGACAATCAGGTTAAAGGGCTTTTCGAATTGAGCGAGCGCCCACCTGCGATAGCTCTTATAACCGCCGGCAATCGTATAAACCTCAAAGCCATACAAGCCCAGTACCCAGGCCATTGCGCCGCTACGCATTCCGCCGCGCCAGCAATGTACTGCAATACGCTTGTCCGGTGCGATTTTCAAGGCCTCCCGGATAAACCCCGACCACTTAGGCCCGGTTAGGTCGAGTCCCAGCAGTATCGCTTGCTCCCGACTTTGCTGTTTATAGGTTGTACCCACCTGCACCCGTTCCTCATTGCTGAAAATAGGTAAATTGAATGCGCCGGGCACATGGCCCTGCGCAAATTCCAATGGTGTCCGTACATCAAGAAGCGGAATATTTAGCTTGAAGTATTCCTCGAAATCAATTGCCTTTGTCATTCAACAGCTTTTGTTCGAATATACCGCAAATATATCGCTAAACCATATCCTCCAGGCCATACTGCTTCAGCACATCTGCAGGTACGCCTTCCCAACGATTGGGTTTATTCCCGGCATAGCCAATATCCTTCACACCCATCTCGCTGGTGAAAAATCCGGAGGCGGTCAGGTCACGCATCAGGTTGAAGAATCCGGCGCCTTGCAACATGCCTGGTTTAAGCTTGTTCGGATAAGCAATATCATCAACAATGTTGATGCGTTGTTCCGGACTTGCATCAGCGAATGATTTCTCAAAACGCTGCAATGATTGCAGATCAAGCCAGCGCAATCCACCACGCATTGGCGTTTGGTAACTTGGAATATCCTTAACAATAAACTCTATAAATTCCGGCACCTTAGCATCTGTCGCAGAGCCCGACTTCTCATCCTTCGGAATGATAATGTCCGCCAGGATACCTATAGTGGTCATTTCATGTTCATTAAAGAACTTAGCTTCCTGTAAGCGCTTGTCGCGCTCAATTTCAAAATCCTGCCGTCCAGGTTGTTTGGTACTATCCATTCCGGCAGCTTGCTCTTTTTCCGGGCCAGACTTACAGGCTTCCAGCAGAACGGCAGAGCTTATAGCGGTAAGGCCCAGGGCCTTGAGCGAATCACGTCTATTCATGACTTAACAATTTAAATCTGCATTAATGTAAATAACCTATCCTACGTTTAACTTTTTCTTCTGCGCAAGGATATACTCAGCCGTACGCATGGAAAGTGCAAGAATGGTCCAGGTTGCATTCTTGTCTCCTTGTTGCACAAAAGGTGCAGCATCAACCACAAACAAGTTTTTGCAGTCGTGCGCCTGGCAGTACTTGTTCAGCGCAGACTTTTTAGGGTCGTTACCCATCCTTACGGTACCCACTTCGTGAATGATCTTTCCTGGCGCTTCCAGGCCGTAGTTGGTGTCTGCTCCCGGTAGTGGAGAGGTGATGATCGCACCCATTCCATGCATAATCTCTTTGAAGGTCTCCTGCATGTGTTTGGCTTGCTTCACCTCTTCCGGCGCCCACTTGTAATGAAACCGCAGCACCGGAATTCCGTATTTATCAACGGTTTTTGGATCAATCTCACAGTAATTGCTTTCGCGTGCGATAGCGGTACCACGGCCCGCCATACCTACGCCCGTGCCGTAAAAACGTCTGTAGTCATCCTTTAATGATGCACCGTAACCACCGGCTTCTTTCATCTTCCCGTCTCTTCCCGGTATCAGTCCGTTCATGCCTTGCATACCTCCGCCGAAGCCGTAGGATGGCATGTGCATGCCACCACCATATTCAATATGATAACCTCTAGGGAAATCCAGGCTCTTGTTGTTCAGCCACCATGGCGAGTAGATGTGTACACTACCTACCCCATCCTCATTGTAACGCTTACGGTCCATTAACTGCGGCAGAAAGCCACTTAAACTTGCACCAGTAGAATCATGCAGGTATTTACCAACAACACCAGAGCTATTCGCAATACCATCCGGGTGAGCTGAAGATTTGGAGTTCATCAGTAACCTCGCCGACTCACAAGCACTGGCGCCCAGAATCACAACTTTACCCCTAACCTGGTGCTCCTGCATATCTCTGGTATTTACATAAGATACCCCTGTTGCTAAGCCGCTTTTATCGGTAAGTACCTCACGAACCATTGCATTTGTGATCAAAGTCAGGTTACCGGTCTTTACTGCCGGGATAACAAGACAAGAAGAAGCAGAGAAATCGGCATATACCTTACAGGCCCTGCCGCATTGTCCACAGAAAAAGCATGAACCGCGATCTTTATTGCCCGGCAGTGCTTCCGTTAACACGGAACCCCGGCCTGGGATTACCGTTACGCCGGCTTTCTTTGCGCCTTTGCGAATGAAATATTCATGTAATCTAGGTTTCGGCGGTGGAAGGAAAATGCCATCAGGTTCATTTTCGATACCCTCTACCGTACCATAAACGCCAATGAGGCGGTCTACTTTATCGTAAAAAGGTTTAAGGTCGTCATATGTGATGGGCCAGCTGTCCGTCAGGCCATCTTTAGGTTGGAAATCCTCCGGACCCATTCTCAGCGAAATGCGACCCCAGTGATTTGTTCGTCCGCCGAGCATCCTCGATCTGAACCAGGCAAATTCCGAATCATCTTTCTGGGTATATGGCTCGCCATCCAGTACCCAGCCGCCGTAAGAGGCATCGAAGTCGCCGAAGGGCCGGGTGGTACTAGCACCACGTCTGGGAGATTCCCATGGCCATTTCAATTGTTGTGCATCCGTACGCGGATCAAAGTGATCACCCGCTTCAAGCATCAGCACTTTCTGTCCGGCATGTGCCAGCACATAGGCTGCCATCCCTCCGCCGGCACCAGACCCAATCACAATCGCGTCGTATTCAGTGTCTGATTTCTTTATTTGAAAATCTTTCATGTCACACTATGTATTTTAAGGTTTACATTGGTTTGTGGCTGTAATTTAAAGATAATATCGACACGATGAAGCGATTACAACAATATTGATACGAATTTACTAAAACGTTTTCGCAGCAAGTGGAGGCATAATCCAGGTAAAATGCAAATGTCTGAGCTTCGCTAGCGCAGTAGCATTGCACAAGCTAATTCCTAAAGTTCTGCGTGATCATCAAACCATAGAACCCACCATCCTGAATGCCGATGCCTACCCTGCAGAAAGTACCATTCAAAATGTTCGCCCGATGCCCCGGCGATTTCATGAGGCCATCATGTGCAATCGCCAGGGATTGCGCCAGAGCCAGGTTTTCACCAGCCGTAAGAAAGGACACATTTTCTTTTGCCATACGATCGAAAGGGTCAAGTCCCTCAGGGCTATGATGAGAAAAATAGCCCCTAGAAAACATGTCCATAGAATGCTTTCTGGCAACTACCCGCATTTCCGGATCCGCTTTCAAAAGCTGCAGGCCCATCAGCTTACGCTCTTTGTTGATCAGCACCAGCATTTCAGCCTCTAGCGCTGCATTAGGCTTTGAATCTGTAACCTTAAACGGCAATTTGATAGTTTCCTCAGCCTTAACATGTGGTGGATGTTTAATAAAGTGCTGCCCACCAGAAAATACGCTGGTAAGCTTCTGTCCCAGCCAACTGATTTCGGATACCAAGGGACCTGCAATCCCGCTTGATTGTACATGCGCGGGAATTCTGCTATTCAATGGAAGCAATAGCAGCAAGGTTGCAAAAAAAGCCGCCCACAAACTTCCATTCACCAATCCCGGAAGCAGGCCAAAAAACCTGTTATAGGCGTTTGTATGTACCGATGCCGGTATATATCTGAAAAGCTGAACGGCGATTGAATCAAGGATGAATTTAAACAGGATCGCAGAGAAGATGAATGCGAAAGGTCTTGACCATACCACCTCCGACCCGATGAGCATTTGAAGCCCGGTGTTAATCAGATCATTTGAAATAAAGGCCAGCACCAAACTGCCTAACCAGCAAATAAGGTCTGCTGTGCTCCACAAAAATCCTTTCTGTATAGCAACATAAACAGGCACAAGCAAGCTAACGATTAAAAGAAGGTCGATGTAATTCATAAATCTTTGTTTATCCAGGCTGAGGCGAGAAACACTGAGAAATAATGCAATAAGTTTTGTGTAATTACGTGAAATACTATCACCATTCTTTCTATTACGCATTAAACATCAAATTACCTGCGTAAAATCACAGGCGTTTTCATAGACCTTACCATTAACTTTCTTAAATCCGTATCCCCTTGCCGCTCATCTAAAATAACAAATATTTAATTGCAGGCCTTCAAGATTAAGGCAGCAGCGCATAACCTGACACTGATCAAGCGTAAATTGAAGAAAAACTTCAAATCTAAGGCTTTTAGAATAGGCATAAAAAAAGCCGGCTAAGCCGGCTTCCCTTATCTTACTTCGCCATCGAGTGTTGATGTTCGTGATATCTATGGTGTAAACTTTCGCTGTTTGTCATCACTCCGGATGCAACCGCAAAGAGTCCCATGATCACGTGAAACAGATAGGTTTCGCCGCTGAATCCAAATACCCAGGGAGAAATTAACAGGAAGATTCCAAGCATGATGTCGGCATAAAGATGTATCTGCATCGGAATCACTTTAACCATCCCTGTTTCATAATTTGTCATAAGCGACATCGCAAAGATCAGGATACCAGCGCCAATGGAGATAGATTTTGCAGGTTCCACATCGCTAAAAGCAAATAGCCAGGGTGCTGCGATCAATAAGATCGCTGATCCATAATCTAATGCACCGTGCATTTTTCTACTAATGATTTTCATAGCCTTAGTTCATTAATTTAAAAACTTGTTAATTAGGCAATTAGCAACAAAAACCAGGCAACAGCGCGTCAAAATTAAACATTGCGTAGATGTTACCCGCACTTTCAGGTATTTGTTTAAGCTACGCTCGTAAATACCATATTAAGTTACACAACAGCCTTCAATCATGATTAAGGCAGTTCCTTTTGGCCTCAGCTTCAGCTATATAGATCTGGGTATTAATATTTTATTAACCTTGGAAAACTTAAAGTATTAAGGGTACTTTTTTTTGTGTTTTAGGGGTTTTCCTTGTAAAATTTTCATTATGGTTCAACTAAATTTGGTTAACCTATATTTTTTGTTTAAAACCTATGATTATGTTCAGACTTGTTTATTTTGATCCTGCCCAAGGATATGGAACATTTGATTCCCACCGTTACAACCAAATTATGGACACCGACAACCACCTGAAACAGGAAGGTAAAGAGGTCATCTGCATTGTTGATTATGATCAGAAATTGATTGATCATAAAAGTCCTGACTATAGGGACCATCGTGATAACATCGACAATTATATTTTCGACTATGAATTTCTAAACAGTTAGCGCGGCCCGTACTGTTCAGAGATCATTCATTTCAATGGCACGCGCTTACCGCTTTTTGCAGACGCTTTTGCAGCTTCCAGAATCCGGACTACAATCAAATTATTTTCAAGCGAGGAGAGATCGTCTTTAGCAGTGATCTGCTTACTGAGCAAGGCTGAAAGGTAGTTAAGATGATTACGGAATGTCTCGGGCAATGGCGCTGCAGTCTTGGTGCTGTACGGCGCTTGTTCCTTTTCCTTAATCCGCAAGGTTTGCGGGTCTACTGCCTGTATGTAACCGGTCTCACCGAATACTTCCATGTCCTTTATTGCGAAAGGCCAATTCCAGGAGGCTTCGATGATACCGGTTGCAGCTGGATATTCGAGCAGAATGGTCGCGTCGTCATCCACCTTTGGGTAAACATCTTTCTTAATCTGGCGTGTAATCGCTGTTACCGCAATCGGAGCCTGACCATCCATGAGCCAGGTCATTAGATTTGCGCCATAACAGCCGAAGTCTACGATGGCACCCCCGCCGTTTTTAACCGGGTCGGTAAGCCAGCTCAGAAACTCCTTGCTCACGTTGATTTCTTTGGGTCCCTGATGGCCATCATGAACGACCATTTTCCGGATTGATCCGATTTCTCTATCTTCTTTGATTCGTTTATAAGCTTCCTGGTTGCTGGAATACCAGGTCGTTTCATAATTGGTAAGCAGCTGAATATGATGCTGTCTGGCCAGTGCGGCCATACGCTCAGCATCCTTCACGGTTGTTGCAAGTGGCTTTTCAACCATTACCGAAATTCCAAGTGGCGCTGCCGCTTCAACTACCGCAAGATGGTCGCTAATGGCATTATACGCCAGAACCACCTCAGGTTTTCGTCTTTTAAGAAGCAAGGAAAGATCTGCATTAAACAAGGAATCATGAAGTTTGTACCTGGTTTTAAACCTGCTGATCAGATTAGCATCGGATTCTGCAATACCTACGATGTTCACTTCCCCCTTTTCGAAACTGTTCATGATCAGGTACACGTGGTCGTGGTTTAATCCTGCAACTACAACATTGAGTTTGTTTTGTCCATGCACATTCATTGTGAAGCAAATTAATAGTAAGCAGCAAATTGCCGCTAATCCTGATCGTACCTTACCTGACCTCATAATACTGGTTTATTCCAGCAATTTAGTGATTCCGGCGCATTAACTATGCTTTATTCCGGGCTTGTTTTGTTCTATAGCTAAAAATATGTAAGCTTACGCAAGAATTATATGATGCTGATGATCCCCAATTTTTTAAGACCTAAACCCACCGCGACACACTTTTTACCCTACCTGTGCTTATGCCTGCTGTCTGCTGGTTCCAGCCATGCCCAGGTTAAACAAGCTGATCCTTTTAAAGGTTATGAACATCTCTTTACGCCTCCAAACCACTACCAGGCGAAACTAATTGAAACAAAGCCGGAGATCGACGGTGATTTAACAGATGAAGTCTGGAAAGACATCCCCTGGAGCAGTGCCTTTGTTGACATCGAAGGCGCGAAAAAACCAGCAGCAGCGCTGATGACCAGGTGTAAGATGATCTGGGACAAAGAATTCCTCTATATTGCTGCAACGCTTGATGAACCACATGTATGGGCGAATATGAAGGAACACGACGACATCATCTTCTATGACAATGATTTCGAGGTTTTTATAGATCCAGACGGCGACAGCCAGAACTACTTTGAAATTGAACTCAATGCCTTAAATACCACTTGGGACCTCTTCTTAGCCAAACCTTACCGGAACATGGGCCATGCGCTATTTAACTGGGAAGCCAAAGGAATGAAAACCGCGGTGAAAGTGGATGGTACAATCAATAATGCTGCTGATGTTGATAAAGGATGGACGGTAGAAATGGCCATCCCTTATCGGGCACTGCAAATCGGCGACCAAATTAAAACGCCAAAACCAGGAGATATCTGGCGCATAAACTTCTCCAGAGTAGAGTGGGACACAGAAGTGGTCGCAGGCAAATACCTAAAAAAGAAAGATGCTAATGGGAAAACACGCCCCGAACATAACTGGGTTTGGTCACCACAAGGGGTCATTAACATGCACCTCCCTGAACGCTGGGGTTATCTGCACTTCGGAACAGGCACTAACGCTGTTAAGCAGCTGCCCTTTGATGAACAGCTCAAAAAATATCTTTGGCTCGGCTATTACAAGCAGGTTGATCATTTGAAAAAGAATGGCCGCTATACCGAGAACCTGAGCGAACTGGGGCTCTCCAGTACCTATCAGATCCAAGGAAAAACCTTTAGTCTTTCGATGGAAGGCGGCCGCAGGCAATTCCTACTGCTGATAAAATCCGGAAACAAAACCCTAAGCATAAATCAGGATGGAATGCTGTAAATTTAAATACATCAAATTACAAGGATGGTAAATCAACTTTTAAATGTCGGCTGGACTATAGTTGGATTTTTCCCGGTAGGTTACTTCTGGTTCCTGCAGGGCATACACTGGCCATTCTATGTTTTATTACTGCTCAGCGTCGCTAGCTGCTTTTTCCCGGAAGCCATCTACCGAAAGTTAGACGTTAGTAAAAATCAACGGGTTTACCGGCGATTGGGTGTCAAATTTATTCGCAGGTTTGCGCAAGACGGAGACTTCCAGGCGGGTAACGGCATTGGTATTAAAAACTACCTTAAAAAGATCCAGATGTTTGAACGTTATCATTTCTGCTGTTTGATTTTCTTCCAGGCCAGCAGCGTGTATGCATGTTATAACGAACAGTATATACTGGCCTTTACCATCTTCATTTGCAACATTATCTATAACGTTTATCCCATCTTGCTGCAGCAGTATAACCGCATAAGGATCGTTAAATTTCTCAGGCAGCATAACCTTTAGATGTAAAATTGCCATGCTTGGTTGATCTTTTCTGAAATTTTGACATCTATGCTGGCTTTGCACCATTTTTGATCCAGAACAAAAAAGCAATGTTGCTTAGATATAGACTTTAAACACACACAAATAAAGATAGAGATATGGGACTTATGGGATATTATCTTATTGCCGGCATCATGTTCCTGGTGGGCATGATTGTCAGCAACAGGCTGAAAAGCAAATTTACCGAATACAGCCAGATCGGCTTACGAAACGGTCTAAGTGGCCGTGAAATTGCCGAGAAAATGCTTCATGATAATGGCATATATGATGTACGGGTACTGTCTACACCTGGCGAACTAACAGACCACTACAATCCTGCGAATAAGACGGTGAACTTAAGCCCCGATGTATATGCCGGGCGAAGTGTATCGGCAGCTGCAGTGGCGGCTCATGAGTGCGGCCATGCCGTACAACATGCCACGGCGTACAGCATGTTGCAATTCAGAAGTGCAATCGTGCCCCTGGTGAACATTAGTTCACAGCTGTCACAATGGGTAATACTGGCGGGTCTCGGCCTGATGTTCGGCCGTTCCAATCCCACCATTCTTTTAATTGGAATTTTACTATTTGCGGTAACCACATTATTTACCCTGATCACCCTTCCGGTAGAATATGATGCCAGTAACCGTGCGTTGGCATGGTTGGAGAACAACGGCATGACCACTGCGGCAGAACATGATAAAGCTGCTGATGCTTTGAAGTGGGCGGCAAGGACATACCTTGTTGCAGCGATAAGTTCCGTAGCAACACTGTTGTATTACATCCTCTTGTTTTTAAACGCACGAGACCGGGATTAATCTCGGACTGCAGAGCAGGGTGAATACTTTAGAATGAAAAAAGCGGATCATGGATCCGCTTTTTTCATTCTATGGCTGGCATTTGCTTGTATCAAATATTTTTAACTATTTTTAAGTGCTAACCTAATAAACCAATGCATATGAACTCAAACACCCGCAGGTCCTTCCTTAAAAATCTGGGCATGCTGTCCGCAGCCGCCGGCCTGTCTCCTTTGTTACCTTTTGATGCCTTCTCCCTGGAAAAGAAAGCATTTTTCGAAATTTCCCTTGCAGAATGGTCTTTTCACAAAGCCTTGTTCGCAAAAAAGATGACGAACCTGGAATTTCCTATGAAAGCAAAGAAGGATTTTGGCATCAACATCGTTGAATATGTAAGTCCGTTTTTTGACAAGAAAGAATCCGATCAGGCCTACCTTAAAGAGTTATTAACCATTACTAAAGGCGAAGGCATACGAAACCACTTGATCATGATTGATGGTGAAGGTATGTTGGGCGATCTGGATGAAAAGGCAAGACAGCAGGCGGTTGAGAAGCACCACAAGTGGGTTGCTGCAGCCAAGTACCTTGGTTGCAATAGTATCCGTGTTAATGCGGCCGGAAATGGTACTGCCGATGAGGTAAAAACTGCTGTTGTGGACGGACTTGGCCGATTAGCAGAGTTTGGAAAACAACACAAGATCAACATCATAGTGGAAAATCATGGAGGCTATTCCTCCGATGGCAGCTGGCTGGCATCCGTAATGAAACAAGTGAATAATCCATACTGCGGTACACTGCCTGACTTTGGTAATTTCCGCATCAGCAAAGACAAAGAATACGACAAGTATCAAGGCGTAAAAGACCTGCTTCCCTACGCCAAGGGCATCAGTGCTAAAGCCTTTAACTTCGATGCAAAAGGCAATGAAGACACCATAGATTTTGATCGTATGTTCAAAATTATCAGCGAGGGTAAATGGAGCGGAATCGTAGGTATAGAATATGAAGGTACAAAGCTTTCCGAAGAAGAAGGTATCCGCAAGACCGTAGAACTGCTACGCCGCATCCAACAGCAATACGCCTAAATCAAACTGGGGAATCGCCCGCTAAGGGCACATCCTTATAAGCCTGATACCTCCCATGAGGGTCAGGCTTATAATATATTCTCAAGGTAGATACCATAAACCGGACATCATTCTCCACCAGGTACCCTTCCGCCATCTTTTTCATACTTTCAAAGTCATCTGCCGTAAACCCACACCAGGCACGTCCAAGCGTAAGGTGAGGATGGAAATCACCTACCCTTTCTTGTTTAGCTGCTACAGGTTCAAAACCCTTTAAGGCAGGGATCAATTCGGCATGCAACTTCAACAGGCCAGCAGATTCCACCCGGACAAACATCACACCCTTTCCAAAGGTACCTGTTCCAGGCAGCAACACCTCAAAGGGCGCTGCTGCTGCAGCTTGCCGCTCCACAACCTGCAACCAACCCCGCTCCGGCGATGGAACAACCGGCGGACGCAAAGTAATATGTGGCTCCAGCCGGTTATCTCCGTGTTGCGTTTGTATGTCAAGTAATTTCTGGTATATATCCTCCGGTGGAACAATTCCTATAAAATACTTCATGATAGGTCCTCCTAGTTTTCTGCAGCATAACGTTCCAACACCGCTAACAAGTGGTCGTATTCTGCCTGCCAGACGTTCTGCAAATTTTTAAAATGCGTACTAAGCTCCTGATTCAATTCAGATAGCAAGATCTTGCCCGCTTTATATTGCGCCTGCGCCAGCGTGATGTTCTCGGTTGATAAGCGCTCGATAGCTCTGGCGTTTTCAAGGGCTTTTTCCGCCTGCACGATATTTAGCGCTTGCTGCTGGAAATTGGCCGCCTCCATCGCTGCCTCTTCACGATACTGAGAGGTTATCAGCTGATTCTGCAGGCCAAGTTGCTTTTTCTTCAATGCCCGGTCTATGTTTTCAGAAATTGGAAGCCGTACACCTACATTAACGTAGCTATTGCCAAACCAGTTATTGTTGTTCCATAACGACAAGGTATTGTTATAAAACTGGCTCCCATAGAAAGCATTCAGGGTCAAGGACGGTAAAGCCTCTTTTTTCAATGATTGAAGTTGCAACGCGATCTTCTGCTGTTCTATTTGTATCTGCTCCAGTTGAACATTCCTCGCGTCTACTTTTAACTTAGCAACAATATCTGGTATGGAGCTCGAGAGTTGTGTAAATCCTCGTGTATCTGCATATTTAGACAATTCGATATTCGCCACTTCAAGCACCCGGAAAGCTTCATGCAGCTGTGTCTGTCTGTTAATAAGTTCCTGTTTGGCTTTGTTAAGTTCTATCAAAGTCGTGCGGCCAGCCTTCTGCCGGGCCTGCGTGATGTCAAGGATTTCCGCATACCTGAGGGAGTCTTCAACGGCCTCAAAATACTGTCTGGAGGAGATCACCACCTTTGCATAAGCAGATGTAACCTGTTTTTTCCAGTCCTGTAAGGTTTGATCATAATCGAGTGTAGCTGCTTTACGTTCCAGTTCCGCCGTTTTCAGTGCGAGCTTCTGTTGTGGATTAAAGAGATCCATACTAAACTGAATACCAGCTTTAGCGGACCAGTCTGTGGCAAACTTTAAAGGCAGGATCTCACCGGGTGTAGCATTCGGATTGAAGGCTATTGCAGGTACCGGTGTGGAAGGCGTGATCAGATTGCGCTGCAGATTTGCTTCGCCATAGATCAGTGGTAAGCGCCCGAGCTGCTCCGCTTTGATGCTCAGAGTGGCCAGAGATACATTGGTATTCGCCTGTCTGAGTTTTTCATAAGAACTTGCCTGCGCCCAGAGCGAGTCAATGGAAAGCCCTTGTGCATAAGCGCCTAAACTGCCACAAACGGCTAATATGGTAAGGACTATTCGATTCATAATTAAAATACAGATGCTGGTTCCAGTTTGGAGATCTTACGAACAGCGAACAGCGAGCCGCCGATGGAAATCAGCAAGGTTAATCCAAAAAGGAACGCAATAAACAGTATACTGAAGTCAATAAATAATCCGCTGTTCTTAACACCTTGTTGGAATCCGAGCAGTAGCACCATGGCTATGAGAAATCCAAACACGGCATATAAGAAAGCCTGGGTAACAATAAGCCGGTTTACATAGTCCTTTTTTGCACCAATTGCCTTCAACGTACCGTAATCTTTTATACGATCCAGCGCTGAAGAATATAGTGTCAGGCCAATAATGAAAAAACCGCTGATCATCGCAAATACCACCAGCGTACCAAAGCTCATGCCCATGTTGGAGGATATTAGTATCTCCTTCACCGTCGAGTTCCTCAACTTTTCTACGTCCCATGCCCTCAATTTAGGATATAGGCTATTGATTCGGGCAATGACCGCTGCTTTGTCTACCCCCTCCTGAAGTCTTACAGATACAATGCTTACCGTAGAAGGATCTAAATTTCCATAGAAGCGGGCATTCTCGATGGTGGTATACATAAAATCGCCCCCAAAAGCCTGGGCCTTTTTGGTGATGAGTTTTATCCGCGCGCTTTTACCATTGATCTCGATGGGTTTATTTAAATAGAGATCTGTCTTCCAGGAAGATGCATTGAAGAACTCAGCAGACAAAGCTTCCGGTGTAGCAAGGTCGGCAAGCTTACCTTCAAAGATGCGTTCCTGTCTGGGCCCGGTGATAAACATCGGTGCTTCACTGCCCACCAGGCTCACGCCTGCAGTTTTGCCATCGAGAAAGGAGGCCTGACAATTGACGATTAAAATTGGATAGGTTTGTTCAACCCCTTTTATGCTGCGCAGCTCCTGTACATAACGCTGATCAATCCGGTTCAGCACATTAACATTCTCGGTTTGATTTTCGATCACCCAAATGTCGCGCTCATCAAGATTGGCATTACTCACAAGATTGCCCATCAGCCCCATCAAAAAGCCAAGCAGTCCCAGCTGCTGACCTATTAAAAAGATGCTGATCACAATGGCAGTGACGATCCCGATGCTCTTCGAGCGATCAAACTTTATGAATTTCCAGGCCAGCAGGATCATAATCAGTTCAACATAATTTTACATTCAACCTTATCATTGATCAGCAGCGGACGTTCAGATTTGGTGATCTTCACCGTCATGCGCCGAACCCGCCTGTCTGTACCCTCCCCAATCTGTTCGTACAAAATGGACTTGTCCTGGAGCGAGGCACCTACGAAGCTGATCTGACCTTCGGCTATTGGATTTGGATTGCTGGTTGGATAGATCAGTACCCGCTGTCCAAGTTTTATTTTCGAGGCATATAGTTCATCTACTTCACATTCCGCAACCAGTTCTCCTGCAGGTGCAAGTTCAGCAAAGGCCTTATTGGCTTCAAGCACCTGCCCCGCTTTGGCATCCATATTCAGAATAATGCCCGCTGTAGGCGCCTTGATCCTTCGATCCTTCAGGTTCAGCGCCGACAGTTGCTGTCGCTGCCGCAGCTCATTCAGCGATTGTTGATTGGCGCGCTGGGTTTGTTTAACCTGAGCTACTTTTTGCAGTTGCTGCTCATAATTGATGTAGTCTGTATTCAAAACCTCTTGTGTTTCTGCCCCTTTTTCAGCCAGCGACTTGCTGGTCTGGTATTTTGCTGATAGTTCCTGAAGCTTAAGTTCGGCGATGCGTACCTCATAAGCATCCGCAGCATTGCTGGCAAGCTGCGCCGCAACTTGGGCCTGGCTTTCTGATGCGGCAAGCTGTTCCTGCGCCGCGCCAAGTTGCAGAATTAGATCACCCTTCTTTACGCTGTCGCCCGCTTTCACCTGGATGGCTTCAATAGTCCCGCTTATGGTGGCCGACAAGCTGATAATGCCATCTCTAGGCAGGATTTTACCGACGCTAATGACCTCCCTGGCTTCTGCAACAACCTGCTCAGGCTTCAGCGGAGCCGCCTGTTTTTTGTCGCCAGCACCGCAGGCACTTAACAGCATCATCAGCGCAAATAAGGTATTACTTGTATTCCTCTTCATTCGAAATTGTATTAGATACTTTGCCTTCCTCCACATAAATGATGCGATCGGCAAATTTGCGTAATCTTAAATCATGTGTCACAATAATAACCGCTTTTCCTTCCTGCGCCAGATCCTTAAGCTCCTCCATGATCACGGCGGCACTCTTCGCATCCAGTGAGGCTGTAGGTTCATCACACAACACAATTGGTGGATTGGTGACCAAAGCTCTGGCTATCGCCACACGCTGTTTTTGGCCACCGCTAAGCTTTTTAGGAAGATTGTTCATGCGGTCCAGCAAGCCTACCTTCTCTAGTGCGCGCTTAGCGCGTGCCCTTACTTCGTCTTTGGGCAAACGCTGAAGCACCATGGGCTGCATCACGTTTTCCAGCGCATTTAGTGGTTCGAGCAGGTTGAATTGCTGAAAGACAAACCCGATCTGATCAAGCCGAATGGCAGCAAGTTCATTTTCCCTGAGGTCCGTTACTTTCCGGTCTAAAAAGTATACTTCACCCGCTGTTGGATAAATCACGCATCCTATAATGGAGAGCAGGGTTGTTTTTCCAGAGCCCGAGGGGCCCATAATCAAGGTAAGTTCACCTTTTCTAAGCTCCAGGTCCGTTTGATCCAGCGCCGTGATCGTCGTGTCGCCAGTTTTATAGATCTTATTTACGCCTTTTAAGGATATTATGGTCTCCTGCATTGAGTGCTTAACAAATATTTAGCAATTAAGGTTGGTAATTTAGCGGTTTTATAATGATAAATTTGGTTTATGAACCGATTAGACCGGCTGTCCGCGATTTTGATCCAGCTGCAATCCCGAAAAGTAGTTAAGGCACAAGATCTTGCATCGCGATACGACATCAGCCTTCGTACCGTATACCGCGACATGCGTTCGCTTGAGGAAGCTGGGGTGCCCATCATCGGTGAGGCCGGCGTAGGCTACTCCCTTGCCGCAGGTTACCGCCTGCCGCCTGTAATGTTCAGCCGCGAAGAAGCTACAGCTTTTCTCACCGCGGAGAAACTCGTCAGCAGCCTTACTGATGCCGCGAACAGCGCCAGCTATCGCGCTGCACTGGATAAGATCAGGGCGGTGCTGCGCAGTACCGAACAAAACTACCTTGAACATATTGATACCCGCATTGAGGTACTTGAAAGCAGACGACCAGCAAACCATCCTGGCGAAAATGCCATGCAGACCATTCTAAAAGCAATTGCTGAACGTCGGCTGTTGGAAATCGACTATTTCGCCTATTACCGCCAGGAACATACGAACAGGCAGGTTGAACCCATCGGGGTCTTCTTTCTGGATAACTTCTGGCACTTGATTGCCTGGTGCCGTAGTCGAAAAGCCATTCGTGACTTTCGGTTCGACCGGATCTTAAACATACGCTTGCTGGAACTTCAGTTTGATGATATACACGAGCCCTTCATGAACTATGTAAGAAGCCTTTACCGGGAGATGGCGCTGCAGCCAGTGCAAATTAGCTTAGATCAGCATGCCTATATTCATCTGGGAGAACAAAAATATTATCAAGGATTCGTATCGGAAGAAATTACACCTGAAGGTGTAATCATGGACTTCATGACGATGTCATTAGAGGGATTTGCGCGTTGGTACATGAGCTTTTCTGATTGTGCAACCATCCTTAGCCCAAATGCCCTAATTGAAAAAGTAAAAACAATCCATACCGCTGCAGAAAAAAAAATTCAACAAATGCAATGCTGCTGACATAGGGTTGTCACCACCAATTTGCTTCTTTGTCTAAAACTAATCAACAAGCATATGTCAACACTTAAAGAATTTCTAAAAGAACTTGATGAGGAATCAATTGTAACCCGTAAAATGCTGGAGCGTGTTCCTGATGATAAATTGGACTGGCAGCCACATGTTAAAAGCATGAAAATAAAAGATCTTGCGGGCCACGTCGCGGAGCTCACAGGTTGGATGAGCCTGGCTTTTGTAAGTGAGGAAATGGATTTTGCCGCGACACCCTATAGTCCACCGGTATGGAATAACAACGCTGAATTACTTGCCCTGTTTGAAAAAGAACTTGCAGGTGCAAGGGAACATTTGATGACTGCAAAAGAAGAAGATCTGGATCCACAATGGACCTTGAGGAACGGCGATGCGATCTATATGTCCATCACCAAACGAGAATTGGTAAGACATTCTATGAGCCAGATCATTCATCACCGTGCCCAATTGGGTGTTTACCTGCGACTATTGGATATTCCAATACCAGGAAGCTACGGTCCTAGCGCGGACGAGCAGTAGGCATATAAATCTGCCTGACTGAACTACTTTTGATCCAAAAGGATTATTTAGTTCAACCAGGCAGATTTACATTATTGTGCTGACATAAAATCGAATGCACCTTTCCGCAAATGAACACCATACTCCAACCAGGCTTTCATGCAGGCCAGAAAATTTGCCCAACCCTCCGTATTACCTTTAAGCCATTTGATGTCTGCTGTTTGTTCAGATGAGGGCTTTTCCGTTACGGTTACAACACTCGCATTTCCTCCAATGGGCTGGAGATTGATCTCCACCAGGGTCTCCCCCACTTCAGTGTCCCAGTAAAAAGCAACATATGTCTCTGGTTTCACTTCCTTTACCCGCACGGTAAACCCTTCTTCAAATTCAGGGAAATGCCAAAATGGCTCCGCACCGGTTTCCATGCGCATGGATCCTTTAGAGATGAAGTAATTTGACATCTCTGCTGGTTCTACAATTGCCTGGAAAACCACGGATGCCGGTTTTAAGATTTGAATTTTTGTTTTGATTGATAGTTCCTGATCTTTCATCGCGTAAAAGTTGTTACTTGGGAAAGCCCGGGCTTGATTTGATTTCATCAATCTGCCCGGTATGTCTTGCCATATGACCTGCAATGTACAAAAAGGCATGATATCCGTCTGTGGGTCCAAAGGGACTATCGCTGATGTGGTTGCGCAGGTCTGCAATGGGACGGGTATTTAAATAATCAAACACCAACTTCCTGCTATCCTTAAGCTCTTCAAGGGCCTGTGAAACATCACTATACTTGCCTTTACCGGTCAGTGCCTCTGGTGCCTTAACTTTATGGCTACGATCGCTCATGCCTTTGATTACCTCTTCATCACTAACCTTAACATCTTTCCGGCGTTTAGGGCTTGCTGGTGCCTCCATGGTTTTTTTGGCTTCCTCAAACAGCCCTTTCTCTGTCAGCACAATGTGCTCCAGACATTCGTTGATCGACCATTTATCCGCTGCCGGTTTGAAATTCAGTTGTTCACTCGTAAGTCCCGAGGTACTTTCTTCAAGTTTCGCATAAGTCTGCATGAAGTAGTCGTTCAGGAAAGCTTTGTCATTTTCCTTCGTTGACGCTGCTGCAGCAACGTTTACCTGTTTTGCTTGCTGTGCACATACTCCGGTAACGACCGGAGCAAGCAGCAGAAGAATTAATATCTTTTTCATGTCGTATTATTGAGATTCATAAAGTTGACTGGCTTCCTCGGAGACATTCGTCGCAGCCGGTGTTGTCTCGTACATAATCATCCAGTACACACCATATTTATCCTTGAAGGAACCGAAGTAATCGCCCCAGAACATATCTGCCATCGGCATTTCCACCTCACCTCCGGCCGAAAGCCCATTGAATATGCGGTCCGCCTCATCACGGCTGTCTGGTGATAGCGCGATGTAATTGTTGTTTCCAAAAGTCAGCTGCTGTCCTAGTGACTCCAGGCAATCGGATGCCATGAGGAATTGTCCATCACCGATAGGAATAGACACATGCATCGCCATATTGCGCTCAGCTTCCGACAACTTATCTGCACCTGGCGCATCATCCATCTTCATCACCCGGAGTTCACCACCTAAAATGGACTGATAAAAGCGGAATGCTTCTTCCGCATTACCGTAGAAATTTAAATAAGGATTTAGTTTCATGATCTTGTTGTTTAGAGGTTTACAGTTGATTAATAACTCCAAAGCTAAGATGAAACAGATTCAGATCACTTGTCTTAAGACAAGAAATCCAGGCAATTATTCAGGCAAATCTCAGGATATAAAACTGCTCGGCGATAATTCTATGGCATCAGAGGCTTGCCTTACAGCGCTCCTTTCGAATACGGCTAAGCGAAGAATCCGTGATACCAAGATAGCTGGCAATAAACTTTAAGGGTGCCTGTTGAAGGATTTGTGGATGTTGCGCTTCGAGCCGCAAGTACCGCTCCGTGGCCGATTCGGTGATCATCGCTATGGTACGTTGCTTCAACTCGAAAAGACTCCCGGACATCCAGGCTCTCCCCCATTCATTTAGCCCCTTAATCGAGTGATATAGCTCCTGGAAGGTCTCCAGGTCAATCCGATAACATTCGCAGTCCGTAAGCACCTGAAAATATTCTTCTGAAGGTACCCGGGTAAACAGTGATACCACGTCAATGGCGATTTCATTTTTACCAATAAAACCCGTAGTAATGTCATTCCCACTGTAATCATATACAAACGAACGTATCAGTCCTGTCTCGACACAGAAGTAGGCATTCGCTATTTGCCCCTTCTTAAGCAAAAAGTCGCCTTTTTTGAACGATATAGGCTTATGAGCATCTATAATCACCTGCAAATCGCGGGGTGTTAGAAGCGGATGCTGGTACAAGGATCTTAAAGCTAAAGCCATAACCTTAAGGTAAGAAAAAACCAGGGAATGTCTGCCTAAAAAGATGGGGTTTTTACAAGCGAATCGCCATTGTTTCCCTTACAGCAAACATTGGAGCATGAAAATTAGTTATTAATGGGCATCAAATTGCTAAACATAAATGGCCCAATCTGAAAAACAAAAAGCGGAAGCTCAGGAATTTTATCTGGAGGTTTTAAGAATTCTTAATGAAAACGAGTTAAACTATATGCTAGGTGGGGGCTTTGCAATGTACAACTACACCGGCATTGTAAGAGATTCTAAAGACCTGGATATCTTCTGCAAACCATCCGAATATCCGAAGATCCTGAAAGTTGTAGCCGAGCAGGGTTATGAAACGGAACTGACAGATATCCGCTGGCTGGCAAAAATCCATAAGAACGGTGAGTACATCGATATCATTTTCGACACCGTAAATAACATCTGCACGGTAGATGATTCCTGGTATGAACACGCTATGGAAGGGGAATATGCAGGGGTTCCAGTAAAGTTTCTTCCATTGGAAGAGCTGATCTGGTGTAAATTGTATGTGCAAAACCGGGAGCGATATGATGGCTCCGACATCAACCATATGCTGCTGAAACAAGGTAAGGACATGGATTGGAAACGCTTGTTGTTCCGGATGGACCAGCACTGGCACTTGTTACTTGCACAGCTCCTGATCTTCCAATTTGTTTATCCGGCAGACTATATGGATATCGTTCCCAAATGGCTTTTTGATGAACTTATAGACCGTGCGAAGGAACAGTATGACATTCCTTTTTCCACAGAAAAGGTTTGCAGAGGCCCTATAATTGACCAGACTCAATATGAAGTCGACATCAAGTTATGGAACTATAAAGTGAGTACAATAAAAACCACATGATGATGGAAGAAACAGCAGAAAACAAGATACGAATTGCAGCAATGGCAGATATCCACGTTAAGGAAACGGACAAAGGCCGGTTTGCCGATTGCTTCAAGGAAATTTCCGGTAAGGCTGATGTGCTGATCATTGCCGGAGACCTCACAGACACTGGAGATGAAGGTGAAGCAGCCATTCTGATTGAAGAATTGAAACAATGTAGCATCCCTGTGCTTGGCGTGCTCGGTAACCACGACTATGAGAAAGGCCGGCATAAACTTATCCGGCAAATGCTGCAGGATAGCGGAATGACCATATTGGATGGAGAGTCAATTGTCGTTAAAGGTGTTGGCTTTGCCGGAGTGAAAGGGTTCGGTGGGGGTTTCGACAAATACATGTTATCAATGTTTGGCGAAGGCGCCATGAAAGCTTTCGTTCAGGAAGCCGTTGATGAAGCGCTGCATCTGGAGCGTGCTCTGGCGAAGCTGGACCAACAACATGAAAATATTAAAAAGATTGCAATCCTGCACTATGCCCCGATTTTCCAGACCATCGTTGGCGAGCCGGAAGTGATCTATCCTTTTCTTGGTTCTTCACGCCTTGCGGAGCCATTATCAAGACAAAACGTGATCGCTGCTTTCCATGGCCACGCCCATGCTGGAACCCTTGAGGGGGAAGCGCCAGGCGGTGTCAAGGTTTTTAACGTCGCACTGCCGATCTTACGAAAACATGGCTATCCTTGTGGGTATTACACCTTTGAAGTATAGTTTTGATATATCATAGGTATACCGGAGCGCATAAACACGCTCCGGTATACAAAAACGCTAAAGGTTGTTCTTCGCTAAAAAGGCAAGTTCTGCCTCGCTAAAATGTTCATCATCTATCGCAGGTGCGGTACCATAGCCTTCCACCTTCGGCAGGCTTTTGCCTGGCTCTCCCATGTACCAAACCAGTTGATTATTTCTGCCAAGCAAAATCGTCATTGTCCTCGACGCCGGCAACTCAAGCCTGGTCTCAGGATCAACTATTGGTTTTGCAATGTCCATTGCTACTGGTTTAGACAAGGACGTGGTAAGCATAAAAAAGGTGATCAGCAAGAATGCAAGATCCACCATAGCAGTAAGATCCACTTTTGGTACTGCTTTTCTGTTAGAGGAAGTCGTTAGTTCAGCCATGATAGGTATTTATTTCAGGATGACTTAATCTCGGGGATTCCACAAATTGCTACGACAATTACAGGTTAAAAGTCATAACACCCTTAAAAACTGGGGATTAAAAAGGCATGTAGCAAGGGTTGACCGGGTGTTCACCCGCCCCTAGCCGGTTCAAGGGCGGCTCAAGGCCGGGTTGAGGGCGGCTTAGGGCCGGGTCGACCCCAAAGCCGATGCATCGCCTGGCCCCAGCTGTTCCTACTTATGTTGCAACAGCTGCAACACTTCATTCCAAATCTTTTCATCTACTGGAATGCCTTTGCCCTGGTTCTCCAGGCGCGTTTTCAAGGTATGCTCACCTGGATAACTTACCGGACTTTCGGCATCTTCAGGTGTACTGCTCTTGGTGTATGTGATGATCTGTTCCGTCAACTTTTCGCAAAGATCTGGATCCTCCGGTTTTATGCAGATAAATACCTGGGAGATCCCGTATTCCTTCCCGGCCGCTGTAATCTCCGCGGTAGAACGTCCTCCACTAAGAATGGTTGCTAAAAGATCCAGCATTAAAGACAGGCCGGACCCCTTCCAGAATCCAACCGGGAGCAGGCGCTGAGACTGAATAATTGCACCAGGATCGGTACTCAGCTGACCTTGCTGGTCATACCCACCGGCAAGCGGCAACGCATTCCCTTGAGACTGGTATTGAAGTAACTTGCCGAAGGAGAATTGAGACATGGCCATATCCAGTACAACATGCCCTTGCTTGCGGGGCACAGCAATGACCAAGGGATTATTACCTAGCCTGGGATCTGTACCAGCCCAGGGGGGCATATTGGCAATCGTATTGGTGAAACAGATGCCAATGTAACCACGCTCCGCAGCCTGCCAGCCATAGGTCCCGCCCCGCATCCAGTGACTGGTGTTCCTGATGGCGACACAGCCGATCCCCGACTGTTCAGCTAAAGCTATCGCCCGCCCCATGCAATGTTTCCCGTTTAACATGCCAGGCGCCAGTTTTCCGTCCCATTGTTCAATAAGACTATTTTTGCTGATCAGCACTGGTTCGGCTTTACTGTCAACTAAACCTTGTCGCACCATTTCAACAAAGACGGGGAAACGGTTCAACCCGTGTGTGTAAACGCCGTCACAGCTATTTTCAGTAAAGATTGTCGCACAAGCATTAGCTTTTTCTACCGGAAAACCGGCTTGCTGTAAAACGGAAGAAAAGGTTTCCCTCATCTTGTCGGCTGATATTCTCAACATTGTTCCAGAGTAGTTTCTAAGAAAGATAACAGTTGATAGGTAAAGATTCAATACACATATATTTCACACATTTTCTCAAACATGAGGACAGCTGTAGCTAAGAATGTGAAAGTTGGAGGGCTAAGTAGCCTGAGAGATGCGATACATCGATTTAGATGCGCGGGCTAAATAGGCAGTATTAACAAAGGATGTTGAGCAGCGAATCGGATAGTTCGGCTTCAACATTTGAAAATTCTGGGGAGCTATTTTTAATTAAGCCATTTTCCAGAATACAGAAGATCTTAAAGGCGGATCCCTTCGTGCTGTCAACAAATGCAGCAGCATCCATGTTGTGCAGTTTTAACTGCTGGAGCTGATTGAATGTGTTGTAGTAAAAAACTTCAGTCATTGTTAAAAAATTAATAATCGATCTTAAAACCAGATCTATACCTGTGGAAACATTCCCCGAATTGGGGATATATTCTGCCCCGGGTTGACCCTCAATTCTGCCTATAAGCTCGATTAAAGGTTTTCAGAGCCGGTTACCTGGACAGCTGGTCTATTTCAATACGTATGGTGCAATGATCGGCCCAGCTTCGAGGACATCTCCATTTAGTTCAGCATACTTAACAGAAGAATATTGCCGAAAATGCAGGAAAAAGGCTATTTTTTTACTATTTTGGGGCTCATCTGCAACAAAAACCCCAAAAAATGCTATTTACTGTACTATCAGGATTAATAACATCGGGCCTTTTAATTCCCTTCGGAAAGTTCTTCCGGACAAAATGGTGTGCCGTTTTAATTTTACTTCCGCTGGCCATATTTTGTTATCTCTTACAACAAGTTCCATTGATGGCCAACGGCGAGGTTGTCTATGAACACTACCAATGGGTGCCATCATTGAACATCAACTTCGACCTTCGCTTAGATGGGCTTTCCATGATATTTGGATTGTTAATCTCAGGAATAGGGACGCTGATCTTCTTGTATGCCAGCGCATACCTCAAAGGACATCAATATCTGGATCGCTTTTTTGCATACCTCTGCTTGTTCATGGCTTCCATGCTGGGCATTGTCCTGTCCGACAATATACTGCTGCTATTTATATTCTGGGAACTAACCAGCATTAGTTCGTTCTTCCTGATCGGTTTTAATAACGACAATGCAGATTCGCGAAAGAGTGCTTTAACGGCCTTAAGTATCACCGGTCTCGGCGGTTTTTTCCTGCTTACCGGCATGATCCTGATCGGCAACATCGCTGGTACCTTTAGCATTTCAGAATTAATTCGATCAGCGGATCTCCTAAAGGGACACGAGTTGTATCCCCTGGCTATCGCTATGGTTTTTGTTGGAGCTTTTACCAAATCTGCCCAGTTCCCTTTTCATTTCTGGCTGCCCGGCGCCATGAAAGCACCTACACCGGTATCGGCTTACCTGCATTCCGCGACCATGGTGAAAGCAGGCATATTTCTGCTCGCACGTTTTACACCTATTCTGGGCGGTACGCCAGCCTGGTCCTATACGCTGATGATATTTGGTGGTTTTACAATGATATATGCTGCAGTACATGCTTTGTTCAGAACAGACTTAAAGAGTATCCTCGCTTATTCAACCATTGCTGCACTTGGGATTCTTACCTTTCTGATTGGCCTTGGCACCGAAGTAGCTTTGATTGCCGCGATTACATTCATTGTTGTACATGCGCTTTATAAAGCTACCTTGTTTATGACCACGGGAATTATAGATCACGAAACGGGCACCAGGGAGCTTACAAAACTAGCCGGACTGAGAAAGGTACTCCTACCCGTATTTATTGCAGCTTTGCTTGCAGCACTCTCCAGCGCCGGAATGCCCTTGCTTTTCGGATTTATATCCAAAGATCTCATTTATGAGGCAACATTACATGCAGATCAGCAGCTCAGCATCTATCTGACCATTGCCGCGATCATCACCAATGTGTGTTTAGTTGCTGCAGGATTTATGGCTGGGATTAAGCCATTTATGGGTGCACTGCCGGAGAACTATAATAAAGTTCATCTACCCCCAAAAGCCATGTGGATACCGCCACTAATCCTGGCACTTCTGGGATTGATCTTCGGGCTGCTGCCACAGCTTGCCGGCACGCAACTGGTCACCGCAGCGCTGCAAACCGTCAAGGCTGGCACTGAGCCGGTAAACTTGAAACTATGGCATGGCTTCAATATGGTACTGACGCTGAGCCTCGTCACACTGGCTGCTGGAACCTTGGTATACCTGTTTAATAAGGCTGACGAGAAGAAGCTGGCATTACTAAACCCACTTCAGGCCTTTGCGCCCCAGGCGTTTTTTGGAAAGCTCGGTGATTGGTTCATTGATCTTTCAGAATGGTATACCAATATTATGCATAATGGCTTTCTAAGATCGTATCTACTGAAAATCATCCTCTTTGCAGAATTACTGCTTGCCTACGAATTGCTCATTGGCGGACCGATCTATATTGATTACAGTAAGCTATCCGCAATTAGCGTTTACGAAGCGGTAAATGTTTTTATTTTAATGGCAGCGGTAATCCTGACGGTAACGACATCTTCCAGACTAACAGCGGTGGTAGGCACAAGTGTAATTGGCTATGCCATTTGTCTGATGTTTGTGTATTACAGCGCACCAGATCTTGCCATGACGCAGTTTACCATTGATACCTTAACCGTGGTCCTGTTTGTATTCGTGCTATTTAACTTGCCGCCTTTCATCAATCAGGCAAATAACCGGGTTGTCATCCGGGATACCGTCGTCGCCTTAGGTTTTGGAATTATCCTCTCGATCATCGCGATCCGGGTGTTACAGGTACCAACGGACATCTCGATCAGTAAATACTATGGTGACTTCGCTTATACGCTTGCCAAGGGTAAAAATGTGGTGAATGTGATCCTTGTTGATTTTCGCGGTTTTGACACCATGTTCGAGATTGTGGTGCTCAGCATTGCAGCGCTTGGCGTTTATAGTTTAATTAAATTGAGGTTAACATCTTCAGAGAAAGAATAATATGAGAAGTGCAATACTACAAACAGCATCGAGGTATTTGCTACCCATTCTGCTGCTATTTTCGTTTTTCCTGCTCTTAAGGGGGCACTACTATCCTGGTGGCGGTTTCGTAGGAGGCCTAGTCGCTTCCATCGCTTTTGTGCTGCATAGCTTTGCTCATGGAACCATCAATACGATGAAGATCCTCGGTTATAAGCCACTTGCACTGATTCCCCTGGGGCTCGGGATCGCGGCCCTGGCCATGTTTGCACCCGTGTTCTTTGGCTATCCGGTTATGACAGGCTTGTGGTTTGAAGAACCTATCCCGGTCATTGGGATGTTGGGCTCTGCACTGTTTTTCGATCTTGGTGTGTACCTGGTTGTTATCGGTGTGGTATTAACCATTTTGTTCACGATTTCACTGCATACACATTAATATGGAGTTACTTTTAGTCTTTATCATCGGTGTGCTGTATTCCGCTGGCGTGTACCTGATCCTGAGAAGAAGTATGGTACGCCTCCTGCTGGGGATTATGCTCCTTGGTAATGGCACCAATCTGCTGATCTTCTTATTAGGAAATATCACGAAAGGCAAGCCGCCGATCATCAGAGCTGATTTAAAAGTGTTTGAAGATATTTATGCCGATCCCGTACCGCAGGCGCTAATTCTTACGGCCATTGTAATCAGTTTTGGATTAACCTCCTTTGCAATTGTACTATTAAAGCGGGTCTATGCTTTGATTAGCTCAGACGACCTGGATGACCTAAATACCCCGGAAGAAGAAGATTTATGATTGATAACCAGATAATAGCAACTGTACTGATTCACCTGTTCACGGCTATACTTCAACTTGCCTTTTGGACCAGAACCGTTACGCAGCGTGCCTTGAGTATCGCAGGCGCGGCCATAGGCTTAGTATTTTCAGTGAGTCTGTTTATCAAAGTTTATAACGGTGAAATCCTGATGATGAATGCCGCGAATTGGCAGGCACCCTTTGGTATTGTGTTCGTAGCGGATCTGTTTAGCAGCACACTTGTACTATTGACCTCCATTGCTGCACTTGCCGTTTCCATCTTTTCGTCTGTAGGTGTTGGAAAACCGAGGATGCTCTACGGCTATTTCCCGATTTTTCATTTCCTGATCATGGGGCTTAATGGTGCATTCCTTACTGGCGATATCTTCAACCTTTACGTTTGGTTCGAAGTGATCATTATTGCATCGTTTGTTCTGCTGACGCTTGGTGGGAGAAAGGAACAGCTGGAAGGTGCAGTGAAATACATGGCTTTAAATATCCTGGCTTCGACCTTTTTCCTGACTGGTATTGGCATTTTGTATGGTATTACCGGAACCTTAAATATGGCAGATTTGTCGCTGAAAATACCGCTGGTTGAGGACCAATCCATTGTAAACCTTACAGCGATGTTCTTTATTATAGGGTTCGGGATCAAGTCAGCTGTATTCCCCTTATATTTCTGGCTTCCCTCCTCCTATCATACACCACCTTCGGCGGTTGCCGCGACCTTCGGTGGCTTGCTTACCAAGGTAGGTCTTTACGCGATGTTCAGGGTTTTTACATTGATCTTCATACCTAATGATTTTCTACGGACGGTATTAATCGTTCTGGCCATTTTAACCATTCTTACCGGCGCATTTGGCGCAATCATCAAACACGATATCCGCAGGCTTTTCTCTTACCTGATTGTCTGCCATATCGGATTTATCGTAGGTGGTTTAGGCCTTTACACGAAAATCGCCTTCATGGGTGCCGTCTTTTACCTGATTCATGATATTATGGTAAAAACGAACTTATTCCTGATCTCAGGGTTGATCCGCCAACTAAGAGGTACACTGGACACCGCAAAACTCGGTGGGCTGTACTCGGAATACCCGAAAATATCATTGTTAATAGCGTTGGTATTATTTTCTCTTGTCGGCATTCCACCATTATCAGGATTCTGGCCTAAAATTTACCTGTTTGAAGCTGGCTTCAATGCAAACAACTACTTTTTCATCGCCAGCTTAATCCTGGCCAGCTTTATCACCTTATATGTTATTGCTAAACTCTGGGCGGAGGTGTTTTGGAAGGAGGCCTCCAAAACCGATCCGCTGACCGATACCTTTGTTACACTTGGTTTACTCAGAAAAATACTCCTGGTCCTCCCTATAGGGATTCTTGCCGCCGTTACACTTTTTATCGGCTTAAATGCAGAATTCATTATTCAGGTTGTCGACCGGATATCAAATGAAATGTTGGACACAACTCCTTACATCAAGGCGGTTTTAGGAAAATAGAAAGCTATGATGAAACACTTTTTGATGAACCTGCTGCTATCCTTCATTTGGGTCGCACTTACCGGTTCGATGTACTACTCTAATTTTCTGTTCGGATTTCTGCTCGGCTTTTTCATCCTGTGGGTCATGAACAGGCATGAAGAAGACCGGCGTTATTTCAACAAGGTACCTAAGACGATTGGCTTCGTCCTTTATTTCCTGTATGAAATGCTGGCAGCAAACGTTCAGGTGGCTTATGATGTAATCACGCCGAAATACTTTTTTAAACCAGGCATTATTCGCTATCCCCTGGAAGCTACAACAGATATAGAGATCAACCTTTTATCAACCATGATCTCGATGACACCAGGTACCTTAATTCTGGACATCAGTGAAGACAAAAAGTCGCTCTTCATCCATGTAATGTATCTCAAAGACCGAGAACATTTTATTGCCCAAATCAAGAAAGGTTTTGAACATAGACTATTAGAAATTTTACGATGACATTAAATACTTACTTCGATTACGTGATCTTCCCGATCTTAATCATTTCGATTATTCTGGTGATGATACGTCTGTATAAAGGGCCACAGGTTGTGGACCGGGTAATTGCACTGGACCTGATCATCACCGCAGGTATTGCTTTGATTACAGTTTATAGCATCCGTTCTATGGAGTCGGTGTTGCTCGATGTTGCAATGATCTTTGCCCTGATTGCCTTCCTGGGTACCATAGCATTTTCGTTTTACCTGGATAAACAAATTAAAAAATGACAGATCTGCTAACAGCCATATTCAGCACGATTGGTGCACTGGCGATACTCTTTGCTTCCATCGGCATTCTACGTATGCCGGATTTCTACCTTCGGCTGTCCGTAACGGTAAAGGCCTCTACCCTTGGGGTGGGCTTGCTTTTAATTTGTGCTGCATTCACCTTTTCGGATGTTTCGGTAACCACCAAAGCAATGGCGATCATCTTCTTTCTCATTTTAACGGCACCCGTTGCTGCCCACATGATTGGCAAAACCGCATACCATACTGGCGTATCGATCTGGAAGGGTACAATTATTGATGAATTAAGTGGGTTTTATGAGAAAAAAGATCCGGAATCTGGGGAGAAGACTGAGCTTGAACAGCAAGGTAAGCGACCAGAGGGTACTTAGCCTCATCTAACTGTCAAAATGGTATTACATTTAACAATACAGCCCTAAGATTTATAACTTTGCCGCGTATGTTATTCAAATTTTTCCATTTTATCGGGTTATTTGCATATCTGAACATCATTGTTTACGAAGCTGGCTTTAGTGCAGTAAGTAAAGATACGACGTTGGACGGCCACTCTATTGTAGAGTATTTTGTGGACGACCTGTTAAATTTGCCTAAAGCTAACATTCAAGACATCAAAGTTCCCAATGAGGAATATCGCTTGGTAAAAGCAGCAACACCGGTGATAGGTGCCATCGCTTTTGTCCTCTGCTTCTTTTTATACCGACAGTTTCAAACTACAAAAGTAACTGATCATCCTTTTTACCGGGCGAGAAGCTTCTGCCTGCCTGGCTACTATTCCTTTCTTTTCCGGCTTAAGCCCTTCTAGCATTTCTGCTGCTAAAGTATTGTCGTGCTGCGCTGTTTTTGTTTCAAAAGCTTAGTGTATGCTTTTGCCGTTTATCGGCGCCTTAACCTGTTTTCGACACCAGGAACCCCTGTTTCTATATTATATAATTTAATTAATTCATCTAATTAACATGAAAGTTAACCTTTTAGCGAATTTCCTTTTTTTAAGCACCATTGCCTTTGTGGGCTGCACTGTACAGAGCGAAGAAAACGCGGAAACCGCAGCACCCAAGTCGGTACCTGTAACTGCAGTAGCCAAGTTAGACACCGTAATTTATAACGAGTACATCGCCGATATACAGGCTGTAAAGAATGTTGAGGTCAGATCCCGTTTAGCTGGCTTCTTGGATAAGATCTACGTTGAAGAAGGCGCGGAAGTAAAAGAAGGTCAGGTGTTGTTTAAAATAAATGATGAAGAATATAAAGCGGAATATGCGAAGGCAGAAGCAGCGCTGAACAATGCTATTGCAGATGCCAAGACGGTACAACTGGAAAAAGCTAGAACCAAGATCCTGGTCGACAACAACATTGTGTCTAAAACCGATATGGACCTTGCGGCTGCCAAACAAAAAGCGGCAGAATCCCGGGTAGCTGAAGCACGATCCGTACTACAGCATGCCAAAACCAGGCTGGCGAATACCCTGATCCGTGCACCATTTTCCGGCCGAATAGACAGAATTCCACTTAAAGCCGGAAGTTTGCTGGAAGAAGGTTCACTACTGACTTCAGTATCTGACCTGACCGCAGTTAATGTTTATTTTGATATCTCGGAAAAAGAGTACTTGAACATCGTTTCCGACTCGAGCTACAACAAAAACAAGTTTAACAAACGTGTCAAACTGGCACTTGCAAATGGACAGATATATCCATATCAGGGCGATGCCGTGTTTGCGGAGAGTGAGTTTGCCCAGAATACTGGTTCGCTTTCCTTGAAAGCGCGTTTTCCAAATCCATCAGGCCTGCTTAAACACGGCGCTTCCGGAAAGATCAGTGTACCTATGGAAACCGGTGAATTGCTTGCGGTACATCAGAAATCAGTGTTCGAGATTCAGGACAGAACTTATGTCTATGTACTTCAAGAGGACAACACCATTAAAATGACGCCGTTTAAGGCCGGTCAACGTGTTGGACACTTCTACACCGTTGTAGATGGTTTAAGTACAAACGACAAAGTGGTTTTTGAGGGAAGTCAGAACTTGCGTGACGGGTTAAAGGTGGCGCCGAAGACGATGAGTATGCCCCAAAGCACCATGATCGCGAAGAACTAAGGTCCCTACAATCAACAAATCTTTGATGTGAGCCTCAATTGCAGGCTCCACTAAAATTACTATGCACAATTATGTTTGAAACATTCATAAAAAGACCAGTTTTATCGCTGATCATATCGCTCTTTATTACCCTACTGGGTGTACTGGCGTTATTTACCTTGCCTGTAACCCAGTTCCCCGACATTGTGCCGCCTTCGGTAGTTGTGACTGCAAATTATACAGGTGCCAATGCTGAAGTAAGTACGAATGCTGTAGCCATTCCGCTGGAGCGGGCCATCAATGGTGTAGCGGGAATGACGTATATGAACTCGGTATCCACCAACAACGGTACCACCCTGATTCAGGTATTCTTTAAAGTAGGAACCGACCCGGATATCGCGGCAGTAAACGTCCAGAACCGTGTGACCACCGTACTGGATGAACTTCCCGAAGAAGTAATTAAGGCCGGGGTAACCACAGAAAAGGAAGTTAACAGTATGTTGATGTACCTGAACATCTACAGTGACGATAAAACAGCCGATGAGCGTTTTATATACAACTTCACCGACATCAACATTCTAAAGGAACTTAAGCGTATTGAAGGGGTGGGATTTGCGCAGATCATGGGCCTAAGGGATTATGCCATGCGGGTTTGGCTAAAACCGGACCGCCTTGCCGCCTATCAGATTTCAAGCGATGATGTGGTTGCCGCATTGAGAAAGCAAAATGTGGAAGCTGCACCGGGCCAAACAGGTATCGGCTCGGACAAGTCCATCAACATGCAGCAATATGTACTTCGTTATCCTGGTAAGTTTACGGAGGCTGAAGAATATAAAAACATTCCAATCCGGGCAAATGCAGATGGATCGATCATCCGGATCAAGGATATCGCCGATGTAGAGTTCGGCTCGTTAGATTATGAAATGGTATCCAAGACGGATGGTCGCCCTTCCGCATCCATCATGATGAAGCAGCTGCCTGGTTCAAACGCACAGGACGTTATTAAAAATGTGAAAGACCGTATGGCGGAGCTCAAGGAAAGCTCCTTCCCTCCGGGCATGAAATACACCATGGGTTATGATGTTTCACGTTTCCTTGATGCTTCCATCTCCAGTGTATTGATGACCTTGCTGGAAGCATTTATTCTGGTGTTTATCGTCGTTTACATCTTCCTGCAGGATTTCCGTTCCACCTTGATACCGGCGCTTGCCGTTCCGGTGTGTTTGGTGGGTGCATTGTTCTTTATGCAGATGCTGGGCTTCTCGATCAACCTATTGACCCTTTTCGCACTCGTGCTGGCCATCGGTATCGTGGTGGATAACGCTATCGTAGTTGTAGAGGCGGTGTATGCCAAAATGGAAGAAGAACACATGCAACCTATGGAAGCAACACTTTCGGCAATGAGCGAAGTGGGTAAACCCGTAGTTGCGATCACGCTGGTGATGTCGGCGGTATTCGTGCCGGTGGCCTTCCTTTCCGGTCCGGTTGGTATTTTCTATCGCCAGTTCTCGCTAACGCTGGCTTCAGCAATTGTAATTTCAGGTATCAATGCCTTGACCCTTACGCCCGCTTTATGTGCCATTATCCTGCGTTCGCCGCATGATAACCCTGCTGCAAAGGGTTTTATGGCCAAGTTGTTTAGTGGCTTCAATAAGGGATATAACCGAACATCAGGTGGCTACCAAAGTCTGATCGGCAGAATTGCCGGCCGTAGAGTATTGACTTTCGGACTATTAATCGGGTTCTTTGTGGCAACCTGGGGTATGGCAAGTGTGCTGCCGTCAGGCTTTATTCCGACAGAAGATCAGGGAATGATTTATGTAAACGTAAATACGCCGCCAGGTGCAACGGTAGATCGTACGGAAGCGGTGTTGAATGAAATAGATGCGATCAGTCGTAAGATGAAATCCGTAGAAACGGTTTCTACACTTGCAGGTTATAGTCTGGTTAATGAGGTTTCCGGCGCTTCCTATGGTATGGGCATGATCAACCTTGTAGGTTGGGGCGACCGTGATCAGTCCGTAACCGATGTGATTGCGGAGCTTAAAAAAGCGACTTCGCATATCATGGATGCCGAAATAGAGTTCTTTCCTCCCCCTACTGTTCCCGGCTTCGGTAACTCTTCCGGTATCGAGATGCGTATTCTGGATAAAACCGGACAGGATGACCTAAATAAAACTGCTGTGGTGCTGGACAAGTTCATGGCAGATCTAACTGCTACGCCGGAGCTCGCCAGTGTGTCGAGTACGTTTGACGTTAGCTTTCCGCAGTATCTGATCAAGGTTGACTATGATCAGGCGGCTAAAAAAGGTATCAGTGTGGAGAATGCGATGAATACTTTGCAGACGCTGATGGGAAGTTTCTATGCGACGAACTTTATCCGTTACGGACAGATGTATAAAGTGATGGTTCAAGCCGGACCAAATTACCGCGAGAAACCAGAAGACGTACTTAAGCTGTTCATCAAAAATGATGCAGGGGAAATGCTGCCGTTTTCGGCTTTCATAACCATGGAACGGGTTTACGGACCGGAGCAGATCACCCGTTATAACATGTACTCTTCAGCAATGTTGACCGGTGAGGCTGCAGCAGGCTTCAGTAGTGGTCAGGCCATTGAAGCTGCAGAAAAGGTTGCTGCCGGATTGCCGCAAGGTTATGAGATTGAATGGTCTGGTATGACCCGCGAGCAGATCCTGTCGGGTAACCAGGCGGTTTATGTATTTGCACTCTGTCTGGTGTTCGTTTACATGATCCTTGCTGCGCAATATGAAAGCTTCCTGTTGCCACTTCCAGTGCTGCTTTCACTTCCTGCGGGTGTATTTGGTGCCTTCCTGTTCCTTAAAGTATTTGGTCTGGAGAACAACATATATGCACAGGTAGCCTTGGTGATGCTTATCGGCTTGCTGGCGAAGAATGCGATTCTGATCGTGGAGTTTGCAATATTAAAACAGAAAGAAGGCATGAGCTATCTTCAGGCCGCAATTCAAGGTTCGGTAGCACGTTTGCGTCCGATCCTGATGACTTCCTTCGCGTTTGCAGCGGGATTGATCCCCTTGATGCTGGCCAGCGGCGCAGGTGCATTGGGTAACCGTTCCATTGGTACCGCTGCAGTTGGTGGTATGGTTATCGGTACCATTGCTGGTGTTATTGTAATTCCGGGGCTTTATGTTCTTTTCTCTTCATTTATGAAAAAGAAAAAATCTGCTCCAGGGGATGGACCCGATGGCAACCATGATTCCGATTCAGGTTCCGGAGGTTCCGGTCCAGATCATGATCCGGACCACGGCCCTGTAGCAGTGCGGAGAAAAACGGCTGTAGAGCTGGTTGCCCTGCCGCTGGTTGGATTTATCCTATTTTTAAGCAGTTGTTCGACAAAGAAGGACCTGCCCGAATATAAACATCGCGACGTTCCTCAGGCATTTCAGCAGCGTCTGGATACCAACACCGTGGCTAATCAAACCTGGAAGACCTTCTTTAAGGATGAACATCTGGCGGCATTGATTGATACGGCACTTGCGAATAATCCGGATATGAAGCAAACGCTGCACCGTATAGAAATTGCGGCAGCTAATCTGAAAATTCGTAAGCGGGCTGCCCTACCTAATCTGGACCTGTCTGTAGAAGCTGGATTAAGGAAATATGGATTTTACACCATGGATGGAATTGGTAACTATGACACCAATTTCTCCGATAATCTGAAGGAAGACGAGCGTTTGCCAGATCCCCTGCCCGACTATTTTGTCGGGCTGAGGACAGCCTGGGAGCTGGATCTATGGGGTAAGCTGAAGAACAGGAAACAGGCGGCATTGAACAAATTTCTGGCATCCTATGAAGGTCAGAAGCTGGTGCAGACCGAATTGGTAAGCAATATTGCCGCAGCTTATTTTGAGCTGCTGACTTTAGATGAAGAACTTGAAATCATCAACAGGAACATCGCTTTACAGCAGCGTAGCCTGAAAATCATTGAAGTACAGAAATCTGCCGGTGCGGCAACCGAGCTTGGTGTGCAGCAATTTAAAGCGGTTCTGGCCAATTCCAGGGCAAGGCAGCAGGAAGTACTGCAACAGATCAGCATTATGGAGAATCACCTGAACTTCCTTTCCGGCAAGTTTAACACTGCCATCGTAAGGAAAGCTAACGGACTGGAGCATATTGCGCTGAGCGATTCACTGGCGAGTGGTACACCGATACAAATGCTTGCCTTGCGACCAGATATCCGTCAGGCGGGCTTGGAGTTGATCGCCTCAACGAAAGATGCAAAAGCTGCAAAACTGGCCTTTTTACCTGCAGTTGTCCTTGCGCCATATGTTGGTTTTCAGTCTTTTGACTTGGGTAAATTCTTTAACACCCCAGCATCGGTGGCTTATGGTTTACTGGGAGGAATTACAGCGCCGATTTTTAGTCAGCAACGACTAAAGGCCGAATATGCCAGCTATGCGGCGAGTTATGGCATTGCCTTTCAGGAATACGAAAAGGTGGTATTAAAAGCCTACAAAGAAGTGCAGGATGCCCTGAAGTCAGAAGATTATATCAAACAAAAAAGAACGCACATAACAGATGAGGTGCAAGCGCTGAACGCATCTGTAAAGGCCTCGAACGATCTTTTCCTGGCCGGTCGCGTAACATACCTGGATATCCTGAATACACAACGTAGTGTATTGGATGCAGAGCTTAAAGAAGCACAGGCAAAGAAAGAGCAGGTGCTAAATCATATTTCCTTATACAAAGCCCTTGGAGGCGGTTGGAAATAAAACGCTAGTTAGGTTGGTTGAAAACATGGGTGCTTGCTTTTGCAGGTGCCCTGTTTTGTTTATACCCTATCATGCCCAACCGGTATGATGCTTTCTTGTTTTTTGAGGAGACAAGGGCACTGAAGCCGCTTCCAGTCTTACCAAAAAACGAACCACCGGATACTTATCCTTCAGGTTACTGATTATGAAGACAGCAGGTGACGGAGATACAGGCTTGGATTATCTAAAAACGATTTGGTCAGGTTATAGTGGTCGGTCTTCTGATAGGTTGTTTCCTCAACGCCCTCGCTGCTGAACTCATATATTGTTGCACCCGGATAACATATTAGCATTGGCGAGTGGGTTGCAATAATAAACTGTGCACGGCCACTTTGTTCAAGTTGATTTATCACAGCCATAAAAGCGAGGATTCTTGCGGGCGACAAAGCTGCTTCCGGCTCATCAAGAATATAGATCCCCGCATCAAAATGGTTGTTAAATAGTGAAAGGAATGATTCCCCATGGGACTGTTTATGCAGAGAACGCCCGCCATAAGCTTTTAAAATCGCCGGATCGGCACTTGCAAGATCATCTACATAAGAAGCGAAATTAAAGAAGCTTTCTGCTCGCATGAAAAAGCCATTAGTTATTCTGCGAGGTGACCATGACAGTCGAAGGTATTCCGCTAATATAGATTCGTAGATTCGGTTGCCACTTAGATTATGATTTCGGTTACCTCCCCGGAGGCTAAATCCACAATGCGAGGCAATGCCTTCCAGTAAAGTAGATTTTCCCGATCCATTCTCGCCAACAAAGAAGGTGACATTACTCTTCAGCTGAAGCTGTATTCCTGAGCTTAGACTCGGTATGTTTTTAAGATAATTGTCATCCTGAATTTGGGAAAGCGATATCTGGGATAAAAATGGCATGCGCAGTAAGGATTGGTATCTGGTTACAAAGTACAACCTTATGCGCAGACATCCCTAAGGGTATAGGCAAAAAAAAACATCCGCCTAAAAAGACGGATGTTTACCAATTTATGAAGGAAATCTAATTAGCTGATCTTAACATTAATTGCGTTTAAGCCTTTTTTACCTTGCTCAACGTCGTAGCTTACTGAATCGTTTTCACGAATGTTATCCATTAAGCCTGAAGAATGAACAAAAATTTCGGCGTCACCATTAGCTGGCACGATAAATCCAAAACCTTTTGTCTCATTGAAGAATTTTACTGTTCCTTGTTGCATTATATTGTACTTTAAATATATACAAATGTAATAAAAATATTTAAACATTAGTAAAATTACAACCTAATTTTTAAAATATAGTTAAATTATAGCCTGATGAAATTAAATTACCTCTGTGCATCCTGAAGTTACGGCATCCGACGATAGTTTATCTCAGTTGCTCTTTCCTCTGCCCCACCCGGTTCAATATTGTAAGCTGTTATGAGTATCTGATCGTCACTTTTGACCTCAATAGTTGTTCTCCAGCCCCATGGTTCCGGCATACCTCCGCCTCCGTAGCTACCTAAAACAGAATGTCCTGCCGGAGTTGCATCTCCTTCAGAGAACATTATGCCTGTTCCCATGTGGAAGCTATCAACCCAGGCTGTCTGATATCGCTCATACGGGAAGCTGTAGCCGATGATTGCCAAGCCTTCCAGCGGTTTACCTTGTAAACTACTTTGATATTGGTGGAGCAAGAAGCGGCCACCTAAAATCGAAGTGATCGTACCCTTAACGGGGGATTCGTCTGCGAGCAGGTCTTTCTCGAACCAGGTTCGCGATGTGCCTTCCCAGCTGCCGCACAGCTTTCCGAGCTGATGATGAGGGCCATCTTCCAATGACATCTCAAATTTGCTTTTTTTAGGTTCCATATAGGATAAGGTGAAGTTTCGTATTCATCTTCTTAATGAATGCAATTTGGTTGCATCACCAAGTTAAAGAAGAAAGTTGAACTACCCATGGTTTATAGAAATTCAGCAGCTTGACAAGGGGGCGTTTATAAGTCGACGACACCTCCGCCCAAGGCCCGGTATAGTTCCACAGCAGCGATCAACTGCGATGTTTTGATTTCGGCCAAGGCCAGTTCACTTTGCAGGAAGTTACTTTGTGCGGTTATGACCTCCAGATATGTCGCCATTCCGTTTTTGAACAAAAGGTTTGCATTTGAAACCGCTTGCTGTAAGGTTACAACCCGTCTGGAAGAAATTTCATACTGCTGTTGCAGCTTCTGGATTCTCGTCAATTCATCCGATACCTCAGCCGTTGCATTGAGCACCGTTTGTCTGAACTGAATCACTACCCGCTCGCGATCAACTTTCGCCAGTTCATACTGTGTTTTCAGTTGGCGGCGTTGGAAGATTGGTTGCGTGATGCCCCCCGATACCACACCAAATAAAGAGGCTGGAACTTTAAACCAGTTACTTGCTTTAAATGCATTTAAGCCACCGTTTGCGGTGATGCTTAAGGTTGGATATAGATCAGCCTTGGTGATGCCTACCGTTGCATTTGCCATATCTAAAGCCAACTCCGCACTTTTAACATCCGGCCTGGCACTTACCATGGCGGCTGGATAACCGCTTGGTAGTTCAACAGGCGCTTTAATGTTGTTCAGGCTGGTTTGCCGTTCTATCGCTGAGGGCAGCTTTCCAGTAAGTACACTCAGCGCATTCTCCTGGATGGTGATGGCTTGTTCCAGCTGCGGAATCAGCTGTGCTGCGACGAGTTGCTGCGCCTCTGCCTGCTGAATGGCCAAGGAGGTAACCTGGCCAGCATCATACTGCATTTTGATGATCCGGAGTGTGCTGTCGCTCAACTGAAGGTTTCTTTTGGCGACGTTCATTTGCGCATCCATCATCATCAACTGGTAGAAACCTTGTGCCACATTGGCCACAATCCTGGTTTGTAAAGCCTTTCTGACTTCTGCGGTTTGCAGATAGCCAGCAAGGGCAGATTTCTGTTGATTTTTAATCTTGCGCCAAATGTCTGCTTCCCAACTTAAGCCGAGACCTGCATTGAAATCTTCAATGTGCCTGGTACCCAGAAACTGGCTGGTGCTCAATCCATTTAAGCTGTTGTCTGATGGCCGGTTGGAACTTGCGGTGATCTGCATATTGATCACCGGCAGGTTGCCCAAGCGTGATTGTTTGAACAGCAGTTCCGAAGCTTCTATATTCTTCATTGCGAGCTGCAGGTCGTAGTTTCGGATCAAAGCGGTATCAATCAGCCGTTGAATATCGGGCTCCCTGATGAAGGCTTTCAGTGGCAGCGCAGCGATACTGCTGGAATCTTTGGGCTGAGCGCCACGGAAGGTCTCCGGTATCGCGGTTGTGGGTACCGGGACATCCTTAGACACCTTACAACCCGCAATCAAGGCGCTGAATAAAAGGAGATAGAATATGGTTTTATGCGTTTTCATGAACAAGTTCTTTAACGTGATTTTCACTGGTTGGAACAACTACTTTAATTTTTGAGACCTTTTCCTGCAAATACTGGAAGAAGATGAAGAGTACAGGGATGAAGAATAATCCAAGCACGACGCCAAATACCATTCCTCCGGCGGCGCCGATACTGATCGAGTGATTACCCAGGGCAGACGGCCCTTTCGCGTTCATCATCGGGATCATACCCACGATAAATGCAAGTGAGGTCATGATGATCGGTCGGAGGCGGAGTTTAGCAGCTTCAATAGCGGCAGCAGACAGCGATTTGCCCGCACGTCGGCGTTGGACGGCAAATTCGACAATCAGGATGGCGTTTTTAGCCAGCAAGCCGATCAACATCACCAGCGCAACCTGCACATAGATGTTATTCGCGATTCCAGTGAGGCCGATGGCAACGAATACGCCGAGGATACCAGCCGGGATCGAAAGCACAACCGCCAGAGGCAATATGTAGCTCTCATATTGAGCTGCTAACAGGAAGTACACAAAGATCAAGCAGAGCGTAAAAATGATCACCGACTGACCACCAGAAGAAATCTCTTCCTTGGTTAGTCCGGTAAACTCATACGAATAGCCGAAAGGCAGCTGTTTTTGGGCTACTTCTTCTACTGCGCGGATTGCGTCACCCGAACTATATCCTGGTTTTGGAATCGCATTGATGCCTATAGAGTTGAACAGGTTGTACCTGGATACATTCTCCGGTCCATAAACCCGCTTTAACTTCACGATCGTATTTATGGGCACCATATCACCTTGATTGTTTTTGACAAAAACACCATCCATAGAGCCTGGCTCTACCCTGTCGGCTTTATCGGCCTGCACCATCACACGGTAGTACTTACCGAAACGGTTGAAATCAGAGGCTTGTGAACTTCCAAAATAGGTCTGCATGGTTTGTAATACATCTTTAACACGGACACCGAGCTGGTCCGCTTTTTCGTCATCAACCTGCAGCTCAAGCTGTGGATAGTCTGACCGGAATGAAGTGAATGCAACAGCGATCTCCGGGCGCTTCATCAGCTCGCCGATAAACTTGCTACTGATTCCGCTGAACTTATCCAGACTGCCACCGGTACGATCCTGAAGCACCATATCCAAGCCGTCTACATTACTAAAGCCGGGAACAGTCGGGAAGGTGAACACAAAGAAGCTGGCACCTTTAATGGTCGCGAGTTTTCCACGCACTTCATCCATGATCTCGTTGATGTCCTTCAGCTTACCTCGCTCAGCTGTTGGCTTAAGCAGGATAAAAGATACGCCCATGGAAGGACTTGAAGATTGCGTTAGAATATTGAAGCCTGATAATCCCATCAAGGTTTTCTTGGACTCCATGTCGCCCAGTTTGTCCTCAAGCTCCTTAATGGCTTTGGTGGTCCGGTCTAAAGAAGCACCTACAGGCATAGACAAGGAAATGGCGATAAAACCCTGATCCTCTGAAGGGATAAATCCTGAAGGTGTTCTTTTAACCAAAATCCCCGTGATCAGCATGACGACCAGCAAACCTGCAACGCTAACCCACTTGTAACGAATCAGAAAACGTAAGGAGCCCAGGTATTTATTGGTGAGTTTTTCAAATCCTGAGTTGAAGCCAATGAAGAACTTCTCTTTGAAGGATTTCTTCGCCATCGTTCCGTTGGAGTGGCTGTGATTTTCTTTTAAAAACAGCGCGGTTAATGCGGGGCTCAGGGTAAGGGCATTCACCGCGGAAATCACAATGGCTATCGCCAGCGTAAAGGCAAACTGGCGGTAGAAAACACCTGTAGAACCTTCCATGAAACCTACCGGTAAGAACACCGCCGACATCACCAGGGTTATGGAGATAATTGCACCTGTGATTTCCCGCATGGCGGAGATGGTTGCCGCTTTAGGAGCAAGGTTTGAATGTTCCATCTTGGCATGCACCGCCTCGACAACCACAATGGCGTCATCGACGACAATACCAATGGCTAACACGAGTGCAAACAATGTGAGCAGGTTGATGGAGAAACCAAATAACTGCATGAAAAAGAAGGTTCCCAGGATGGCCACCGGTACCGCAATTGCTGGAATCAAGGTAGACCGGAAGTCTTGCAGGAAGATAAACACCACAATAAACACGAGGATAAATGCCTCGATAAGCGTCGCTTTCACCTGATTGATCGAAATATCCAGTGAATCCTTAGTGTTGTACAGGATCAGGTGTTTCACGCCTTTGGGAAAGTCTTTAGAGGCTTTTTCCATCAGCTTGGCGATGGCAATCTGGATTTCATTGGAGTTGGAACCGGATAATTGCATCACGGCAATATTGATCCCCGGCTTTCCATTCACCCTGGTAAAGTTGCTATAGGTATATGTTCCGAATTCTACGCGGGCTACATCTTTTAACCTCAGGATGGAGCCATCTGCATTTGTTTTTACGGCAATATTTTCATAGTCACCAGGTTTGTTCAGCTTACCCTTGTACTTGATCACGTATTCAAAGGACGCTGTACTACTTTCACCAAATTTACCCGGCGCAGCTTCAAGACTTTTGTCCTGAATTGCAGCCATAACTTCATTGGGCGTGAGCTGATAAGTTGCCATTTGCGCAGGATTCAGCCATACTCGCATAGAGTAATCTTTATTTCCACCAAAGATGATGGACTGCCCTACCCCCGGAATCCTTTTAATCTCCGGAATAATATTGATCTGGGCATAGTTGGCAAGAAAGGCCTGATCGTAGTTTTCAGTATCTTCTGCAAACATGTCAACGACCATAATCAAGCTGTTCTGCTGCTTTGATGTGGTAATCCCTGCTTGTACCACCTCCGCAGGAAGCTGGCTGGTGGCCTGGGAAACCCGGTTTTGCACGTTCACGGCTGCCTGATCGGGATCGGTGCCCAGCTTGAAGTAAACGGTAATGACCAAAGAACCATCATTACTGGCGGTGGAACTCATGTAACTCATGTTCTCGACGCCGTTAATAGATTCTTCTAATGATGGCGCTACCGAGCGCAATACGGTTTCCGCATTTGCACCTGGATAAAGGGCCATCACCTGCACCGCGGGCGGCGCAATGTCAGGAAATTGCTGCAAAGGCAGTTTAGTGAGGCCAATCACTCCAAGAATGACCAGTAGAATGGAGATCACAGTAGCCAGTACTGGTCGCTCAATAAATTTCTTAAACATCTTTAACGTATTATTTTATATTAGCTGCAGTTAAGTCTTTTGATTGCTCGGGCTGGATAAGCTCGCCTTCTTTCAGGTTTTCCATTCCTTTTAGCACGATCCTGTCGCCGGCTTTAATGCCATTTCTGACCAGGTAATTTGTACCGCTGGTACCAAGTACGGTGATGGGTTGTTTGCTTACTTTGTTTTCTTTATCTACCGAAAAGATGAATATCTTGTCCTGGATTTCTACTGTTGCCTCCTGGGGCACGGAAAGTGCATTTTCGTGAGTCATGATCAGCTGGATCTTGCCAGTGTTTCCAGAGCGCAACAGCCCATCCTCATTCGGGAAAGTAGCTCTTAGCGTGATTGCGCCGGTTTGCTTGTCGAACTGTCCGTCTATCATGTCAAGTTTACCTTTTTTCGGATATACAGTATTGTCGGCAAGTAATAGCGAGACACCAGGAATGTTTCGGATACGCTCTGCTACAGTTTTACCCGCATATCTTTCATTAAAGTTGATGAAATCGTCTTCGCTCAAGGAAAAGTAAACATGTACCTCATGGGCGTCAGACAAACGGGTAAGTGGCACAGGATCGTCGGCTCCAACTAAACTTCCCTGTTTTTTAGGAAGTCTGCCGACGTAGCCGGTAACTGGCGCTTTTATCAGCGTGTAGCCAAGGTTGATCTCTGCTGTGGCAATACCTGCCTTTGCCTGTTCAACACTCGCCAACGCAGCAGCATGTGCAGCTTTAGCACTTTTTAATTGGAAGTCCGAGACCACCTTGTTGGCAACTAGCGGCGTGAGCTTATCAATTTCGAGCTGCGCATTCTGTGCCGCGGCTTTGGCCGACTGCAAGGTTGCCTTTGCATTGTTCAAAGCCTCTCGAAATGGTAATTCATTGATCTTAAATAAAGGTTGACCTTTTTGGACCAGCGCACCTTCATTCACAAAGACCTTTTCTATGGAGCCGGATACCTGGGGGCGAATTTCAAGATCCACCGCCCCTTCGATTAAGGCTGGGTATTCGAGCAGTGTATTTTCAGAGCTGCTATTGATGGTTAAAACAGGTAGCGCCTGAACAACCGGACTGGAGACTTGAAGCTTCTCCTGTCGCTGACAGGCAAATAGCACTAAGGCGATAGCCAGGCTAAAGACTTTCATAACGTTATTAGATCGTTTAACAGCGTTAGATGGTGGGGTGCAGTTAAGGTGATTTTCCATGATTTTAAAGTTAAATTGTTGGTGAGATAACGGTTATAGGTAATCTAACACCGTTAAGTGAAGCTTTTAAAAAGAGGGTTCAATGATTGAACCCTAAATTTTTATTCGTTTATATATTTGATAATTCCTTTGATGGCGTCTTGTAGTATTTGTTGATTCATTTCTTGTCCCCTGCCCCGGTTAACCAGGTTTATGGATATCAAACCGTGTATCACAGACCAAAAGGTGTAGAACTTCCTAAATACCAGATCTTTGTCAGGTTCCTCTGCCGTCATCACTTCTTTGATCTTCTCAAAGAACAGGTTGAGCGATAGTTCTGCCTCGGGAAACTCATTCTTTCGATAACAGCAATTCATTTCCACGCCATACATGAGCTGATATAATTCTTTATGTTCAAATGCAAAGTTCCAGTAAGCAATCCACATGGTTTCGAGTTGCTTTACAGGGTCTGCATCCTTCTCCATAGATTTCTTGACCTCTTGTCCCAGGATCACGTATCCCTTGCGGGTAAGTTCAAAAAGGATTCCTTCCTTATTTTCAAAATACTCGTAGATGATGGGTGCAGTATATTCTATCTTGTCAGCGATTTTTCGCATACTTAAAGCCTGCCATCCATCTTCTTTTACAATCTCTAGGGCTGCATCCAGGATGTTATTTCTGGTTTCTTCCTTTAATCTTGCAATCCGCTCTTTACTTCCCATATTTCAATCTGTTATATCATTTAACAGTGTTAGACAAATGTAGAACCGTTTTTGCAAATAACAATCATCCATTTGTCAAGACTATTTTGGTGCTTATACAAAATACCAATGCACAGACAATTCGAAGGATTCAAACAGGATTTGAGATCAAATGTTAGGTCAGGCTTTTGATACGCTTCAGCATCGCGTGATCTAATCTGCTGCAGGATAATGCATTAAGTCATATGTTTTTATTAAGTTAGTATCATACAAGCCAGATATGAATTTTAGAACCTTGATCTTATTAGCACTGACCATCTTTTCCCTGGGTCAGGTAAAAGCGCAGCAGAAACTAGACACCAGCTTATTCAATTCCGATGGCGGTGCAACAATCACACAGAATGGGCCATTGATTGAACTCACCTGGCCGGCAGGAAAAGACACCAGGGGCAAAATACAGTTGGATATGTCTGCTAGCAGTCCCTTGTTTAAGTACATTGGTCTAAGTTCCAAATCTAAGTTCCACACTGTCGCTGAAGATCTAGATCCATCATTTCTGTTGAGCATTGGAAAACGGGATCTCTTGTCACAGAACAGCTGGAATATTTTTTTTGACAAGGTGCCCGCCCGCCCGCATGCTACCTACCCGGTGGTATTAAAGAAAGATTCAATTTCAGTAAAAACGACTGGCAGCCGGACGGTTGTCTCTTTAGGGAGCCTGAAAGCGGACCGCTTTTCTGGTAAGCTGGAGCTTACGTTCTACAATGGCAGTCCGCTGTTTAATATAGCTGCGGTAATGTCTACGGAGGCTGACGCCACGGCAATCGTCTATGATGCAGGATTGGTAAGCCGGTCAAAGAAATGGGAAAAACTAACCTGGGTGAATACCGGTGATCAGTTCGCTACCGCAGCAGTCAACTATGCGGATTCTGCCCGGAACCTGGCCCTGAAGTATCGTACGATTGCTGCACAGCGCAAGAGCGGTGCTTTGGCTATCTTTCCTCCGCCACATCAGTATTTCTATCCACTTGATGAGGCGTTCAATTTGAAATTTATCTGGCATGGCGCCAATTATCGCGGGCTGGTCGACGGTTATGGCATGGGCATCAGGCAGGAACTGGAAGGTGACAGACGTTTTGTTCCATGGTTCAACGCACCTCCGGGAACGAAACAGCGGCTTAACTTTTTCTGCCTGCTCGGAAATTCAGGCAGTGGGGATGTGCTTGAAGCAGTGAAAAAGTTTACCAATGCGGATCGTTACGCTAGCCTTCCGGGATTTAAAACCATGTCCAGCCACTTTCATAATGAATTTATCATGAATGTTGTGCTCGCCGGCAAAGCTGTTCCAGAGAAGCCGGAGTTTGTAGATGTATTTAAACGCCTTGGTGTGGATATGGTTCATTTGGGGGAGTTTCACTATACCGCACATCCCAAGGGGCCGGATTCGCTCCGTCTGAAAGAACTGAAAACGTTGTTCGAGCAATGCGAACGTTTATCTGATGACCGTTTTCTGCTGATGCCTGGTGAGGAGCCAAATGAATTTTTCGGGGGACACTGGCTTCAAATATTTCCCAAGCCGGTATATTGGGTAATGGCCCGGGCGAAAGGCGTACCGTACGTTCAGGAGCAACCAGGTTTTGGGAAGGTGTACCATATTGGGGATAAATACGATATGCTCCGGTTGCTTAAGGATGAACATGGGCTTGCCTGGACGGCACACGCACGCACAAAGGGCTCGGTGAACACACCTGATATTTACAACCACGAAGAGTTTTTCAAGTCTGATCGCTTTATGGGCGCTGCCTGGAAAGCTATGCCGGCTGATCTTTCTCAACCGCGACTCGGCAACCGTGTGCTCGACCTTTTAGATGATATGAACAACTGGGGAGAAAAGAAGACCGTAATAGCCGAGGCTGACCTTTTTACCATCACACAGGAAAACGAGATGTACGCCCACATGAATGTAAACTACATGATGATGGACAAGCTTCCTAAATTCAGCGAAGGCTGGAAGCCTGTGGTCGAAGCGATGCAACGGGGTAAATTCTTCAGCAGTACCGGAGAGGTTTTGATGCATGAACTGCAGGTAAACGGCAAGCTTTCCGGTGAGACGCTGAAGCTGAATGCAGATGCTACAGCTGATATACGGCTAAAACTCAGCTGGACCTTCCCAATGAACTTTGTCGAGATCATTTCCGGCGACGGAGAGAAAGTTTACAGGGAAAAGGTAGACCTGACAAATACCGAGGCCTACGGAACAAAAACCTTTGCTCTTAGACCTGAACTGAAGGGCCGCAAATGGTTGCGTGTGGAAGCCTGGGATTGTGCAGCAAACGGGGCATTTAGCCAGACGTTTTATCTGGAGCCGTAGATCCTGCTTTCTATGTCAGCCACCTTCTCACCAGGCAGGTCACAGATTTACCATGCTGATAGATAACATGCCTGAACAAATTCCGCATGCGCGTCAAAACAGTCGCATTTATCTCTAATAGTATTATTAGCATCCAGTACACAAATGATATGATCGCCTCGCTCTATCAATAGATCATAGTTTGTCTGTAGATCTCGTTTTGAATTGATGTCAGCCGATTTGTACCCCTGCTCCAGGTCTAAGTATAACAGTCTTTGCATGTGGAGTTTGTTTAGTTTAAAACCAGTTTTTTGTGTAGCGGATGCCACGTTGTTGTAATTGCGGAGAGATCCTTGGACGGCCGTTCTAAATTTAATAGCATGTTGTAATCAGGACGTTTACCGGTTCTAAACAGCTGGAGGAGCTTTCCGAGCATGGTACTAGGGTAAGATGCCCTAAGCAGCTGCAAGTGTAGCTCATATGATCTACACATGAAAGAGGCTTTTAAAGTTTCAATTTCAAAAACACAGATCACTTGAGCATCGCATGCGGCAAGTTCAGCGACTTTGCGTGGGAGGTTGTGCTTTGTTTCTACGTCAGATACGCGGTAGCCACGGTCTTCCTTATAATAGATTATTCGTTGCATGGTTTTCACTTGGCATATAGACTATACGTACCAAGGACCTTGAAGGTTTTCAGCGAGAATAGTTTTGAGAAGCATTTACTCGAATTTGCTCAGGAATAAAAGATTCTTGAGAAAATGGGTGTGTTGATATGAGAAGCAAAAAGCACAGTCCGTCTGACGCTCTTCAAAGAGGCTCTACAAGCTCTTATTGCAACAGCAAATTGATCTTTTGGTATATGGGTCTCGTAGGTTCGAAATCAACCAATTTCCTGTATATAAATTCGTATGTCGTATAAAAGACAAAGGCCTCTGAATCATTGATTCAAAGGCCTTTTAGTGTTTCCACTGTACCCAGCGCCGGAGTCGAACCGGCACGGTTTCCCACAGGTGTTTGAGACCAGCGCGTCTACCAATTCCGCCAGCTGGGCATTTGCTTGTTAGCGGGATGCAAATCTATTCATTGTCTCCCAAACTTCCAAGATTAATTTTCATTATCTTCTTTTAATTTTTTATCCACCCAGAATGGTGCGAAAGGTAAAAATGACGAAAGCAGGAACATCGCTGCTTTACTTGCCTTCCATCTGCTTTCCTGCCAGGTCATTAGCCAGAAAACGATATACAAGACAAACAGCAGTCCATGCGCCCAACCTGTATATTTCACCGCTAGCGGCATGTCTGCCCAATACTTCAATGGCATCGCGATAAACAATAAAAGGATGTAAGAAATCCCTTCTGCAACGGCTACTTTTCTGAAAATGGCGGAAGTATGCATCATATCTATTTGATTTTGGCCAGGCTTTCCCTGATCCGGTATAAGTATTTACTTCTGTAATAAAGATCTTTGATCGCCAGCAATGTTGCTTCCTGCGCAGCAGGATCTTGCTGGTCGTAAGAAGCTGCAAGCGATGCGGATTCCTGGTTCAGTGAAGCTTCAATGTTGTCTATTTCCTGCTTCACCTGCGACAAGCGCTCCGGATCTGGATCAAACTGCAAGTCCATCAAAGCTTCATTTACCTCCATCATCTCCATCAGGAAGCTTTGCGGAAGTTTATAGTTCTCCCCTTCTTCCAGCAAGCCTTTCAACGATAGTATATAATGAACTCGCTTCTGTGGATCATTAAGCACCTGAAAAGCTTTGTTGTTTAATGTCGACAGCTCCAGTACCTCCTGCTGTTTTTCTTCACCTTCATTGATAAAGAAATCCGGGTGGTACTTTTTACTCAGTTCATAAAACTTCTGCTTCACGAGCTTCAAATCGGGGTTGAAGCTAAGCGGAAGGCCGTATAATTCAAAGTAATCCATAAACGGTGCTACTTAATAAAATTCTTAAAGATATCGTTGCCGAGCACAAAGACCATGAGCGATAGCAAAATCACAAAGCCGACCATCTGTGCACGTTCCATGAATTTGTCGCCCAGCGGCTTTCCTTTTACCATCTCCACTAAAAGGAATACCACGTGTCCGCCATCCAATGCCGGGATCGGCAATAAGTTCATGAATGCTAAGGCAACCGAAATGAATGCGGTAGATGCCCAGAATCGAGCCCAAACCCACTCACCACCGTAAACCTTGCGTGCAATATCCACAGGTCCGGAGAATGCCTTATTCGCCTTTATCTGACCTGTAAATACCTTACCAATACCTTTTGCATTGTCGCTGAAAGTTTTCCAGGCTTGTGTAGCACCGATAGGCAATGCTTCCAACAAGCCATATTTGATAGTTTCTTGTTTAATTTCACTTACACGGAATCCAATGCCCACCATACCGGATGTATCAGCCGGCACATTCAAAGCCAATGTCTCCGCACCGCGTTTTACGTCGAAAACCATGGGCTTCCCTTTAGACTTCTTTATCTGTTCAACAACTTCGGTACTAAATTTAACAGGAACATCATTGATGGCAGTTATCACGTCACCCTTCTGCACCCCTGCTTTAGCCGCAGGTCTACCGGTCATAATGGAGTCCACAGTAGAACTAATCAGCGGTACGCGGTCTACAAAGGCCTCAATGCCCTCGTCCGATATGTCGTTCAGGATGTTTTCAGGAACCTTTACGTACAATGTTTTGTTCCCACGCAGAATGGTTAATGTAGTGTTGCTCAATAACACTTTCGAAGAAGTAATCTCTTCGAAGCGGATTACCTTTTTACCGTTGATGGCAAGCACCCTATCCCCTTTTTGTAGTCCAATACTTTGTCCTACTACACCGGGATTGATGCCACTATGGTTGGAATTGTTCGAAATATAAGTTTCTCCGTATTTGAACGTCAGCATCCAGAAGATGAAAATACCGACAATCACGTTTACGACCACACCACCGAGCATCACGATCAATCGCTGCCAGGCCGGTTTAGAGCGGAACTCCCAAGGTTGTGCAGGTTGTGCCATCTGCTCAGTGTCCATCGACTCGTCGATCATACCTGCAATCTTCACATAGCCCCCAAGTGGCAGCCAACCGATTCCGTATTCACAATCGCCTTTTTTAAAGCTGAAAAGCTTAACGTTCCAGGCATCAAAGAATAGGTAGAATTTCTCGACCTTGATGCCGAAGGCCCTTGCCGCCAGGAAGTGACCCAGTTCGTGTAAAATTACTAATATCGATAGTCCCAGTAAAAGCTGGGCGGTCATAATCAGTCCATTCATATATTACTTAATGTTTTTATTTATGATGAGATAAAATCTATTTTGTTACCAGTTGACCGGCAAATATACGGGTATGCTGGTCCGTTTCTAAATAATTGTTCAGGGTAGGCGCTGCAATGAATTGTACATCACTCATACAACGTGCAATAACATCGCTCATTTCCAAAAAGCCGATCCTGTCTTCCAGGAATGCATTCACCACCACTTCATTGGCTGCGTTGACGATGCAGGGCATATTACCACCCTGGTTCATCGCCTGATAAGCGAGTTCCAGATTACGAAATGCCGTCCTATCCGGCTGCTGAAACGTAAGCTCCGGGTAATCCATAAAGTTAAAGCGAGGGAAGTTCGTTTGTACCCGTGCCGGATAAGCCATCGCATAGTGAATCGGCAGTTTCATATCAGGCAGCCCCATTTGCGCCTTCATCGAACCGTCAGTAAACTGCACCAGCGAGTGGATAATCGATTGAGGATGTATGATCACGTCGATCTGATCTTCTTTCAGGTCGAATAACCACTTGGCTTCGATCACTTCCAATCCCTTATTCATCATGGATGCAGAATCAATCGTGATTTTAGCGCCCATCACCCAGTTCGGGTGTTTTAGAGCAGCCTCTTTGGTCACAGATGCCAGAAATGAAAGATCTTTACCCCGGAACGGGCCACCTGAAGCGGTCAAGTAAATCTTTTCCACAGCATCTCCTGCTTCTCCCACCAGGCACTGATAGATGGCGGAATGCTCAGAATCGACGGGAACAATATTAACACCATGATCCTTCGCCAACTGGGTGATCAGCTGCCCAGCCACAACTAACGTCTCCTTATTGGCAAGACCGATATCTTTTTTTGCTTTGATTGCTGCTATAGTCGGCTTTAATCCTACAGCCCCCATAATTGCAGTTACTACGAAGTCTGCGCTATCCAGGCTGGCTGCTTCCTCTAATGCCGCCTCACCAGCAAGCACCTTTATGGCAGTACCTTCAAGTGCCGTCCGCACCTGCTGAAATTTTGATTCATCGCAGATCACAACCAATTCCGGCCGGTATTTCATGGCCTGCGCAATCAACAGCTTTGCATTCTTCTGCGCTGTTAGCGCAACAACTTTATATAACGAAGGATTAGCCTCAATAACTTCCAACGTTTGTGTCCCCACAGACCCAGTAGAGCCCAGTATCGATATATTCTTCAATGATATTCTGTTAAATTGTAAAGCTACTCAAACGATCCGCAATCTGTCTGTCGTTAGACAGCCGAGGCACCTTATTCTGGCCGCCAAGTTTACCTGCAGCACGCATGTAGTCTACAAATGCATTTTTATTTAATGACCGGATCAAGAGCGGTTGCAATACCTTCCCCGTGATCAGATCATGGTAATATATGTTTTTCTTTTGAAGTGCCTCATCCACTTTCCTGCTAAAAGCAGTTAAATCCTTTGGTGCAGTTCCAAATTCCACAAACCACTCGTGATATGGCAAGCCTCCTTCCGGTGGCGTAATCTGTGGCGCTACGGTAAATTCGGTGATGCTAACTCCTTCCTGTTCAGCTACACTCCATAGTGCCTGTTCTACTTCTTCTCCGATCACATGTTCACCGAAAGCTGAAATAAAATGTTTGATCCTTCCAGTCACCAGGATCTTATACGGATGTTTAGATACAAACTTCACCGTATCACCAATGCTATATCCCCAAAGTCCCGCATTCGTATTCAAGATCAAGGCGTAGTTCCTGTCCAGCTCCACCTCTTCCAAGCTTAAACGTGTCGGACGCTCATTATAATATTCCTCAGCAGGAATAAATTCATAGAACATCCCTGCATCAGCCAATAATAACAGACTTTTATCCTGCTGACTATCTTGATAAGCAATAAAGCCTTCTGAAGCCGGATAGGTTTCGATCGAGTCGATCTTCCTCCCAATACTACCCTCAATCTTTGCACGGTAGGGTTCATAATTTACCCCCCCATATACGAAGAGCTGCAGGTTTTTGAATATATCCTTGATCTTCTTACCACCACTCTTTTCCGTTAAACGGTCGAAGTACATCTGCACCCAGGGTGGAATACCGGAGATCAAGGTCATATCCTCCTGAATCGTTTCGTCTACAATGGCGTCAACTTTAGTTTCCCAGTCCTCAATGCAGTTCGTTTTGTACGACGGCATCCGGTTTCGCTGCAAATAAGCAGGCACCAGGTTAGCTACAATCCCTGATAGACGGCCAACTTTGATCCCATTTTTTATGCTCATCACCGGGCTACCTTGCAGAAAGATCATCTTCCCGTTGACAAAGTCAGCTTTCCCGGTTTCATGTATATAGGTCAACAGAGCATTGCGTGCAGCTTTGAGATGCTCCGGCATGGACTCCCTGGAAATTGGAATATATTTAGCGCCAGAAGTTGTCCCGGATGTTTTAGCGAAGTATTCCGGCTTGCCCTTCCACATGATGTTTGGCTCCCCTGCAACCACACGGTCAATATAGGGTCTTAGTGCTTCATAGTCCCGCACAGGCACCTGTTGCTTGAAATCGGCATAGGTCTTTATGGATGAGAAATTGTGATCCTTGCCAAAAGCAGTATCAGACGCTTCGCTGATGAGCTGCTGAAAAACCTTTTGTTGAGCCGCTGCTGCGTTATTTTTCCATTTGTTTATGCCTCGTACGATGAAGGCAGCAAAGGGTTTACTTAATGCCGCTTTTAATCCCATAATTTGCTAAACAATATTGTGAATGATGTCTGGTTCTTCGTTCCCATCGTATTCAGCCATCATCTTACGATAAACAATCGTTAATGCCACGCTGGAAAGCGGAACAATGATGAAGGAGCTCAGGCTGATGACCAGCAATGATATCACCGACCAGTGAAGATAGTTAAAAACCAAAGAGAGCAGGTGAAAAAAGCCAAGCACCAGTAACAGTAACAAGATCTTGGTAAAATTACCTCGGGTGGTGGCCAAACTGTATTTTATCGCCTGGAAAGGCTTAGCCTGCCTATCAATAATGAAAAATTGAAAAAATGAAATCCTGATGAAGGTGATGAAGATTGCCACAATGGCAATAGCAACGGAGACATTGGTCACTACCCTGCCAGCTGCAGCGAGGTCGCTGACCAAACCCATTTTTACGGCGTAACGCAAGATGGGATCAAGAATAAATAACACTGGGTAAAGCAAGACACCCACGAATACGATACAAAGTGCGAAGTAAAATGTAGCTATCAAGAAACGAATGATCTGTACGCGGGTAGGTAAAGTGCTTACAATAGTGATCTGTTCGTTCTCATTATCCAACAAATGGAGAATGTACTTAAACAAGGATAGATTTATCGTACAGTATAGCACGATAAAAAGGAACACCATCAGGATCCGCAAGCCAATGTTTACATCCTTTAAAAAGAAGGCCATTAAACTCGAGGTCGTAAAAGTAATGAAGATTAAAAAGCACAAGGTCGCGAGCGAGAAGTAGTTGTCGTAAGTAACACGCCAGGCTTTCCCGATTACCTCATTAACCGTAAAGGTGCTTTCTTTTAAAAAATTAATCATGCCGATTTTAAAACTACTCTTTTAACAAAATCCTGTATAAAGCCCATCCCATAAGCACCCAGCTGAATGAACGCTGCAATGATGCTTAAAAAAGCCACATGTACAGACCTATTCACCTGCCAGGAATGACAAAATATCAAAAAGAAAAATAAAAATATACCCGCATCACAAAGATAAGCTAATGGCGGATATATAAAATGGAGAACTATTGTCAGCAATATACCCACCGTAAACACTGCCGGAAAAAAATGCACCAGCTTAAGCTCTGAAGGGAAATGTTTATAGATGTTGATCCTGGCCCTGCCAAAGAAATGCAGCTGTTTATAAAACTGCGCAAAACTTGTTCGACGTTTATGATAGACCTTTGCCGCAGGAATCAGCCCGATCTTGAAACCATGCTCTTGGATACGGATACTATATTCGATGTCCTCCCCAAGCCTGGTCAGAATAAATCCCCCAACTTTTTCCCAAACTGCTCTGGAAACCCCCATGTTAAAGCTTCTGGGATGAAACTGGCCGATGTGTTTAGCATTACCCCGGATGCCCCCTGTGGTGAAAGGTGAGGTCATTGCATAGCTGATGGCCTTTTGTACCGGTGTAAAACTATCATGAGCAGCGTCAGGGCCTCCGTAAGCATCCAGGCCCTGGGCCAGTAAATAATCTTTTACGATCTCCAGGTAGTCTTCGGGAATCAGACAGTCTGAATCGAAAATTACAAAGTAATCGCCTTTTGCACGCTCAAAACCATAGTTCCGGGTAAAGCCTTGTCCTTCGTTTGCTTTTACGTAGTATTTAAGATCAAGCTTGTTGCTATACTTTTCAACAACAGCTTTAGCGTCGTTTACAGATCCGTCCTCAATTACCAGCACTTCAAACTGCGTGTAAGACTGCCGGGTTAAAGTAAACAGCAGCTCATCAATCTCCTGTGGACGATTATATAAAGGTATAATGATAGAAAAAAACATTAGCGCAGCTCTTTTTCTATTAAGTATTGATTTCGCTCAGGTGCATTTCTTGTCACCAGCTCCGCAACGAAACCCGTCAGGAACATTTGTGAACCGACAATGATGGCCACTAAGGCAATGTAAAATAAAGGCTGATCGGTAACCTCCCGTTTATACGGCAGGTGCACAGCGATATGGTAAAGTTTAACGCCAATCATCCATAAGGCCATAAAGATCCCCAGGAAAAAAGACAGAACTCCAAGCGAACCAAAGAAGTGCATTGGTCGCTTTCCAAATTTACCAACAAAGAAGATCGATAAGAGATCCAGGAAGCCATTGATAAAACGGCTCATCCCAAATTTGGTTACCCCGTATTTACGTGCGCGGTGCTCCACAACCTGCTCGCCAATCCTCGTGAAACCCGCCCATTTGGCAATTACCGGAATATAACGGTGCATTTCCCCGTAAACTTCAATCGTTTTGATCACATCTTTTCGATAAGCTTTAAGACCACAGTTAAAATCATTCAGCGCAATGCCAGACATTTTCCGGGTTGCGGCATTAAACAACTTTGTAGGTATCGTTTTAGTGATCGGGTCATACCGTTTCTTCTTCCAACCAGAAATAAGGTCAAACTTTTCTTCCTTAATACGGCGGAAAAGCTCAGGAATTTCATCCGGGCTGTCTTGCAAATCGGCATCCATGGTGATGATAACATCACCCGCTGCAGCCTCGAAAGCTACGTTTAGTGCTGCCGACTTTCCATAGTTACGTCGAAACTTAATACCCTTAACTTCAGGCTGCGTAATTCTGAGCGATTCGATGATGTTCCATGAGGCATCTGTACTCCCATCATCCACGAACAGGATCTCATACGAAAAACCATTTTCAGCCATCACCCGGGCAATCCAGACCGTTAGTTCTGATAAAGATTCTTCTTCATTATATAAGGGAATAACAACAGATATGTCCATGTGTGCTCTAGTACGCTTAATCTGGTCGCAAATTTTGTCAAATTAAATGACATTCTTCTGAATGCTTAAAACATTGACACGAAAATGTTCCATAAAAAAGCCAATACCGTCCGACCGATTTCATCGACCCAAACAGTATTGGCTTAAAAAATTATGATTTCTATTCCTCAGTTTTAAAGAATATTGGACGCTCTTTTTTAAAGATTGCAGCAAAAATCAGTGCACCGATAAAATATAAGGTCGCGGAAATACCGAAGCCAACAATGATTTGCGAAAAGTTCGGATTTAAGGTCTTATCTAGTTCAGTAGACATTTTACTCATCTCTTCATCCAGTTTCGCAGCATCCAGACCAACACTCTTATAGGTAGACTCTACACTGGACATCATCGTCTCTTTCATTTTTATCGCATACTCCGGTTCAATGTACTTACTGAAAATGATGGTAAAAAAGTATGAAAGGGCTGTAGAAACGAGGAACATGATAAAGATGTTTAACAGTGCCTGTGAAAAATTCCAGTATCCTCCAGCATGTTTACGTAGATCCAGGCAAAAGAAAACCGCCAGACCTATACCAACTAAAAAGGTGATGGTTGAGCCGATCCATGAACCCATAAGCTCTGGTGCAATGTAATAAATGACCAAAAACAACACGATACTGATCGCGCCCCAAATAAGTCCATTCTTCAGGGCAGCACTTCTTACCGCACTGGTATTGATCGTTGTAGTTTCCATGTTTAACAGCGTTTTTATTTAATTACTAAATTCTATTTTCGTTAAAATTAGCAATTAAGCTGTAAACCGCAACATCAAAAGCAGGATTTGCGCTATTTTCTTCCAACTCTTTTAAGGCCTCCGGTGTTGCCCGTGGCTGATGGAAGAAACTCATGAAAGGAACAAACAGCTCCTCCATCTCTTCACCAAGATCGATCATGCCTGCATGACTGCAGATATCCTCGATGCTGCTCTCAACCAGCTGCTGATTGCTGATCAGATCTTCATAAATATGAAACTCATCCTGGAACTCGTCCTCTTCAACCAACAAAAACTCTTTCAGGAAGTCATTGAGTTCAGGCTTAATTTTCTCGTCATGACACTCGTTGATGTACAGCAGCAAATTCAGCAACTCCGTACCACGATCAATGGTTTCTTCTTCAATGTTCGCCCACTCATCGGTTTCCAGGTAATCTTCTTCCAATTTCTTAATGTCACTTGCAAAGAAGTTGATCATTAATAAGTCAAAGAAAACCTCGCGAAGTTCCTCGAATGCAGGATATTCATCGAATGCGGCATCAAACTCTTCAACTTTCTCAAGAAAACCAAGATCCTTACTGAACACCTCAACAAGGTTTTCTTCCAGTTTAACCGAATCTTCACCCGATTGTGCCGCAAATTTATCCAGTGCGGCGACAAGTGCGCTTTTTACATTACTATCCATAAGTTTCAAGTTTATTGTTGTTGTATACCAGCTTCACTTTTCCGCTAAGCTGTTGATTTAATAGGGCTGAATTCTTAGACTTGCTTTTATTACTATCCTGGTTATATAACCAGGTCTCTTTCAAACTGTAAACACTGAAATTGGCCTTTTCACCAACTTCAATTTTAGGAACTTCAAGATTCAATACCTTTCTTGGTGCAATTGCCAGCTTCTCGGCAATCTGCTGTGCATCCAGACCTGCTTTCACTAAAAATGGCAAAGCCGTTTGTAGCCCAAGCATGCCGTAGGCTGCAATTTCAAACTCCACGTCCTTATGCTCTATTTCATGTGGACGATGTTGACTGGTTACGGCATCAATCGTGCCGTCTTTCAACCCCGCTAAAAGTGCTTTGACATCGCTCTTACCTCTTAACGGTGGTTTAACCTTATAATTGCTGTCAAAATCGTTTAACTTGTCTTCAGTAAACACCAGGTGATGTGCCGCAACGTCGCAGGTCACCTTCGCGCCGTCACGTTTTGCGCGTTTTATTAAAGCAACAGATCCGGCCGTCGATATTGTACTAATATGTATTGGTGTATCGTGATATGCCGAAAGGAACAAATCACGTGAGATCTGCATTTGTTCTGCCAGGGCAGGAATTCCTTTCATACCAAGCAAAACGCTGGTGCGACTTTCGTTCACCTGAGCCTTACCTGCTATTGCTTTATTCTCCGGATAAACCATCAGGAGCGCATCAACACCCTTTGCATATTGAAGCGCACGGCTCATAAAGCCATCATCAGCTACAGGTTTATTGCCATCAGAAAAAGCAACTGCGCCTGCTTGTTGCATATCGTAAAGCTCCGCAAGCTCCTTTCCTTCCAGGTTCCTGCTAATTGCTCCAATCGGATGGACATCAACCAAACGATCTTTCGAACGGTTCAAAATGTACTCTACTTCTGCTTTGGAATGCACAACAGGTTCAGCGTGCGGCAAAACGGCAATGCCAGTAAAACCTCCAGCTGCGGCAGCAGCCATTGCAGTTTGAATATCTTCCCTGGTTTCTAAACCAGGATCACCAACTGCGCAATTCAGATCAAAAAATCCCGGACTAATGTAACATCCAGTTCCATCAAAAACCTCGTCACCGGCTTCAGGGCTCAAGCTTTCGCCTATCGCTACAAGCTTACCTTCTTCTACACGTACATCACAAGTGCTTTGATTAAACTGACTATTGGGGTCGGCAATAGTTACGCCTGTGATTACAAGTTTCATATTGTTTTTTTAAACAAAAATAAGGATTTAAATGGAATCTGTTTGGCTTATTCTTAGCTAAGGCCTCTAGAACCGCTTTTTCAATGTATCATTTCTTAAACATACCATCAATCCTGGTGTTTCCATGTTAAACTTACATTAACGATACAATTTTTGAAGCTGATATTCTTTATTTTATTTCCAAGCGTATATATTTGCCGCATCCCAACATGCATTTGCAGATTGAACGGACGAAATAAATGAGAAAACACTTGAACCACCACTTACATTTGCACCATCGCCAGTTATGGCGATAGATATGTAATGTTTTGTACTTCAAGACTAGTTTCCGAAAATTTTATTTTTATTCCATTCATTCAATATAAGCAAATTGAAAACACTCAAAATAGCTATCCAGAAGTCGGGTAGGTTAAACGAAAAATCTGTAGAGATCCTTAAAAATTGTGGTTTATCATTCGAAAACTACAAGAGTTCCCTTATCTCAACCGTTAGTAATTTCCCTTTAGAAATCCTCTTTTTAAGAGATGACGATATCCCCGAATATGTTCAGGATGGCATTGCCGATCTCGGTATTGTTGGTGAAAATGTGATCACAGAATCTGGTGCACAGGTATCGTATTTACAGAAGTTATCTTTTGGAAAATGTACCCTTAAAATTGCCGTTCCGAACAATAGTGACATCACTGAAATCTCGGAATTAGAAGGCAAGGCCATCGCCACTTCCTACCCGGTTATTCTAGAAAAATATCTTCTCGAAAATAATGTAAATGCTCAGGTCAGAACCATCTCAGGATCGGTAGAAATTGGTCCTGGTTTAGGACTAAGTGATGCCATTTGTGACATCGTTTCCACCGGTGGAACTTTAAAAAGTAATGGGCTGAAACCATTTGCTGAAGTGATGAAATCTGAGGCGGTTTTAATCGGCAGGGAAGGTGCAGAATTTGAGCCTGAGGTGCTTGAATTATTACAGCGTGTTCGTTCCGTTTTGAGAGCAAAAGAAACTAAATACGTTGTATTAAATGTTGCCAAAACAAACCTGGAAAAAGTTGTTGCGCTACTTCCGGGCGTGAAGAGTCCGACAGTAGTTCCATTGTTCGACGAAGGTTGGGTGGCCTTACACTCCGTGATTGCTGAACAGGATTTCTGGGAAAAGATTAATGCGCTTAAGGCTGCAGGTGCCGAAGGTATTGTTGTAATGCCAATGGAAAAGATCATCGTCTAAATGGGTACAAACGCCTAAACACCTCAATTTTGATATTAACCTTTAGTTAATTCCTAAATATAAAACATTGAAAGTCTACACATTAAAAGACCTGTCTAAACAAGACATTCAGAACATCTGCTTACGACAACTGGAGGATGACGGTAGCATCAAAGCGCGGGTTTCAGCAATTGTAAACCAGGTAAAACAGGATGGAGATGCAGCATTGAAAACCTTCTCCCTTCAGTTTGACAAGGTTGATCTTACTAAGCTATACCTGGACAAAACGGAACTCGCGGAAATTGCATCAGCTATCCCGGAAGACGTCAAAACAGCTATTGATACCGCATACAGCAACATCAAACACTTTCACGCGGCACAAATACATAAAGAAGCCCCAATAGAAACGATGCCCGGTGTAACTTGCTGGCGTGAAAATCGCCCGATTGAACGTGTAGGCCTCTATATACCGGGTGGTACAGCAGTTCTACCAAGCACCTTCCTCATGTTGGGCATTCCAGCAAAGCTTGCGGGTTGTAAGGAAATCATCGTATGTTCTCCGCCTCAACAAGACGGAAAAACGAACAGCTACCTGGCCTATTGTGCCATGCTGCTGGGTATCGACAGGATATATCTTGCAGGAGGTGCTCAGGCCGTTGCTGCTATGGCTTACGGAACGGAAAGCATCCCGAAAGTTGACAAGATCTTTGGTCCGGGAAACAGATATGTGACCCAGGCGAAGCAGTTAATCCAGGGCACAACGCTGACGGCCATTGACATGCCGGCGGGACCTTCCGAAGTTTTAGTGCTCGCAGACGAGACTGCCAATCCGTCATACGTCGCTTCCGACCTCCTTGCTCAGGCAGAACATGGCCTTGATAGTCAGTCTGTATTGGTTGCTACCTCAAGTAAAATTATAGCTAATACAATCGCTGAACTGGAAAAGCAGATTGCTGTGCTCCCACGTAGGACCATTGCGGAAAAGGCGATCCAAAACTCTTATGCCGTGCTGGTGGACGACCTAAACGCAGGTATGGACTTCAGTAATGTCTATGCTCCTGAACACCTTATTCTGGCTACCTCGGCATATGAAACGATAGTTCCCCTCATCATAAATGCAGGCTCTGTATTCCTTGGCAACTTAACGCCGGAAAGTGCTGGAGACTATGCCTCAGGCACCAACCATACCCTACCCACAAGTGGTTATGCAAAAGCCTATTCGGGGGTTTCAATTGATTCTTTTATTAAGAAGATCACTTTCCAACTTATTGATAAAACAGGTTTAAATAACATTGGCAATACTGTTGAGACGCTTGCAGAAGCAGAAGGCCTGCAGGCACACAAAAATGCCATCACCATTCGTTTAAATTCAGAAAATGGATATTAACAGTTTACAGCGGGAAAACATAAAGAACCTGCGCCCCTACTCTACTGCCCGCGATGAGTATAAAGGCAAGGCTAGCATTTATCTTGATGCCAATGAGAATAGCTTCGGATCACCACTGCCTGCAGATTACAACCGGTACCCCGATCCACTGCAGCTCGACCTTAAAGATGCTATTAGTAAGATCAAGGGTGTACCCATTGAAAACACCTTCTTAGGTAACGGAAGTGATGAGGCAATTGACCTGCTGTACCGCGCCTTTTGCGAACCCGGAAAAGACAACGTTATTATCCTTCCACCAACTTACGGAATGTACGAGGTTTCGGCCAATATAAACAATGTTGAAGTACGCAAAGTGAACTTGCTTCCGAACTTCCAATTGGACCTAGATGGTATTGCTGAAGCGATCGATTCGAACACCAAAGTGATCTTTATTTGTTCGCCAAATAATCCAACCGGAAATTCAATTATCAGAACGGATATTGAAACTGTTTTAGCGAATTTCCAGGGCTTAGTTGTGATCGATGAAGCGTACATTAATTATGCAAAACAAAGGAGTTTTATTAAGGAATTAACCGAGTATCCAAACCTGGTTGTAATGCAGACTTTTTCCAAAGCATGGGGCCTTGCTGCACTACGTTTAGGGATGGCATTTGCTGCCCGCCCAACCATCGACATTTTGAATAAAGTTAAACCTCCTTACAACATTAACCAGGCAACACAGGACCTTGCATTAGCTGCATTGCAAAACGTAAATCAGGTTAACGAATGGATCAAGGTTACCGTAGAAGAACGTGACCATTTAAGTACTGCATTAACCGGACTTGAAATTGTAAATAAAGTTTATCCTTCTGATGCCAACTTTGTGCTCGCCGAGGTGACCGACGCAACCGGAATATACAACTACCTGGTGAACCAGGGCATCATCATCCGGGACCGCTCCAAAGTGACTTTATGCGAAGGATGCCTGAGAATTTCTATCGGCACACCTGCAGAAAACCAAACCTTAGTTACTGCCTTAAAAAACTATCAAGCTTAAACCGCGATAAACCGAATTAACCAACAAATGAAAAAAGTATTATTTATAGATCGCGATGGTACGCTGATCCTGGAGCCAGAAGATGAACAGATCGATTCCTTTCAGAAGCTGAAGTTCTATCCAAAAGCACTGTACTATCTATCTAAAATCGCCAATGAATTGGATTATTCACTGGTGATGGTGACCAATCAGGATGGTCTGGGTACAGATTCGCACCCGGAGGCCAACTTCTGGCCCGTGCACCAGTTCATTTTAGATACCTTCGAAGCTGAAGGCGTACAATTTGAGGAAGTCATCATTGACCGGACCTTTGCACATGAAAATGCAATTACCAGAAAGCCAAATACCGGATTGCTCCAGCATTTCTTCGCCGAGGGCTTCAATTTGAAGGAATCTTTTGTGATCGGCGACCGCCTTAATGATGTGATCCTTGCGAAAAACCTGGGTTCGAAAGCCATTTGGTTGCGCAATAACGATCTTCTCGGCCAGAATGAGCTGCTTGAAAAAGCAGAAAGTCTGCAGGAAGTTATTGCACTGGAAACGCAGGACTGGGCGGACATTTACACCATGTTACGTGCAGGCACCCGTACCGTGCATCATGAACGCAACACTAATGAGACGAAGATCAGCATCGATATTGACCTTGACGGCACCGGAAAAGCATCCATCCATACCGGACTGAACTTCTTCGACCATATGCTGGATCAGATCGCCCGCCACGGCAGCATCGACCTTAACATTAAAACTGATGGCGACCTGCACATCGACGAACACCATACCATTGAAGATACTGGCATTGCCTTAGGCGAGGCATTTGCAAAGGCCATCGGCAATAAGCTGGGTTTAGAGCGGTACGGCTTTTGTTTGCCAATGGACGACTGCCTGGCACAAGCTGCGATTGATTTTGGTGGCAGAAGCTGGATTGTCTGGGATGCAGATTTCAAACGCGAGAAGGTTGGAGATGTACCAACAGAGATGTTTTACCACTTCTTCAAGTCCTTCAGTGATGCAGCAAAATGCAACCTGAACATCAAAGCGGAAGGTCAGAATGAACACCACAAGATTGAGGCAATCTTCAAGGCTTTCGCAAAAGCGATAAAAATGGCCATCAAACGGGATCCAGAAAAATTAGTACTACCAAGCACAAAAGGCGTTTTGTAAATGATTGGAATTGTAAATTATGGTGCAGGGAATATTTTTTCACTCACCTCAGCACTTAAGCGACTAGACATCCAATATGGTATGATCAATGAAGCGGCAGACTTCGAGCAGTATAGCCACATCATCATTCCTGGAGTTGGCCATGCAGGCGCAGCCATGAAAAAACTCGAAGAAACCGGCCTCGTAGAGGTTATAAAAGCACAAACGAAGCCTGTTTTGGGCATTTGCGTAGGTATGCAACTGCTAACGGAACACTCTGAAGAGGGCGACGCAAAACTCATGAACATCGTGCCGGTCAGAACCAGGCTTTTTGACAAAGCCGGAAACATTAAAATACCACATATGGGCTGGAATAATGTATCTCCAAAAAACAATAAATTGTTCGAAGGTGTTGAGGATCAGGCACAATTTTATTTCGTACATTCCTACTTTATTGAATACAATCCTACATTTGATATTGCTACAGCAGAGTACGGAGCACCTTTCTCCGCCAGCATTCAAAGGGATAATTTTTATGGCGTGCAGTTTCACCCCGAAAAATCCGGCGCAGCCGGAGAACTTGTATTAAAGAACTTTTCAAAAATTTAAAGATAAAATGTATATAATTCCAGCAATTGATATTTTAGATGGCAAGGTTGTCCGTCTCAGAGAAGGTGATTACAACCAGAAAACAGTATACGACGTTTCCATCGCTGACATGATTGAAATGTACCATTCCAACGGTACCGAATATATACATATTATCGATCTCAATGGCGCCAAAGGCGACTTCAGTAATCAGGAGACCCTTTTTGAAATCATCCGCAGAACAGAGATGAAAGTACAGTACGGTGGTGGTATCCGTACCATTGACCAAGTAACTAAACTGCTCGATGCGGGCATACACCGCGTGATCGTGGGTACACAGGCCATCACCAATCCAAATTTCCTTTCCGAGCTAAGTGAGGAAGTAGGCAAAAAGTACGACTATGCCAACCGCATCGTTGTTGCCATCGACGTTCTGGACGAGGTGATCAAGTACTCGGGCTGGATGGAAAGCTCTCCAATTAAACTGCTGGATTACGTTGATAAGTGTTTGTCACTTGGCTTCTTCCGCTTTCTATGTACCGACATCAATAAAGATGGTAAGTTAGGCGGAGCGGCAGTAGATCTTTACAAAAAGCTTTTAGATCACTCTCCATTCATTAAGCTGATCGCTTCGGGCGGAATCAGTTCTATGGCCGACATTGAGGAACTTGCCAAATACAACATTCGCTCTTGTGTGGTTGGTAAAGCGATTTACGAGAACCGGATCAGCATTGACGAGATCAAACAATGGAACCTTAAAGCGCTGTCCTCATTGTAAATATGCTGAGTAAAAGAATTATCCCCTGCCTGGATGTAAAAGACGGCAGAACAGTGAAAGGCGTAAACTTTGTAAATCTTAGCGATGCCGGCGACCCGGTGGAGCTTGCCTGGCAATATGGCCAGCAAGGTGCTGATGAACTGGTATTCCTGGACATTACCGCCACACATGAACGCCGTAAGACCATGATTGAAATGGTAAAAGCTGTGGCCAGCCAGCTAAACATCCCTTTTACCATCGGTGGCGGCATCACCTCAGTCGCAGATGCCGAAGCGCTACTGAGTGCCGGCGCTGATAAGATCAGCATCAACTCCGCAGCAGTAAACAATCCCCTGTTAATTGAACAACTCGCAAGCGCCTTTGGCGTACAGTTCGTTGTGGTAGCGGTAGACACGAAATTTGTAGAGGGTAAAAATCTGGTGCACCTGAATGGCGGCCGCAAGGTTACAGAACTGGAAACGGAATCCTGGATCAAACAAGCAGAATCCATGGGTGCAGGAGAAATCCTGCTGACCTCCATGGACCATGATGGTACTAAGAACGGCTTTGACTGTGGACTACTGGCTACTGTTTGCAGCAGTGTTAACATTCCGGTTATCGCATCCGGTGGTGCTGGCAACAAGCAACATTTCGTAGATGTATTTAAACAGACTGGCGTAGATGCTGCCCTGGCGGCTTCGGTCTTCCATTTCGGAGAGATCGCTATACCAGATCTGAAACAAGAATTAAAAAAGAACGGCATACCGGTAAGGTTATGAATATAGATTTTGAAAAAAGTAATGGCCTTGTACCTGTAGTTATACAGGATGTACAGACCTTAGAAGTGTTGATGCTGGGTTACATGAACGAGGAAGCATGGACCAAAACACAAAACGAGGGTGTTGTAACCTTCTTCTCCCGCACTAAAAACAGACTGTGGACCAAAGGTGAAAGCAGCGGAAACTTCCTGCATGTAAAAGAGACTTACCTGGATTGTGATAACGATACCCTATTGATTAAGGTAACCCCTGTTGGACCTACCTGTCATACCGGTAACCGTAGCTGTTTTAATACGCCTTACAACCAGAACTTCATCTTTCAGTTGCAGAACATCATTGCAGATCGTTATGCAAACCCCTCAGAAGAATCTTACGTAAACAGCCTGCGGAAAAAAGGCATCAACAAAATTGCCCAGAAAGTTGGTGAAGAAGGTGTTGAAACCGTAATCGCTGCATTAGCAGAAACGGATTTTGATTTTGTAAATGAAAGCTCTGACTTAATCTTTCACCTGCTCGTGTTATTACAGGAAAAAGGCAAGACACTAGAAGATATTGCGTTAAACCTGGAAAGCAGACATAAAAAGTAACATGCTGGTACTCGAAGAAACCCTTGTTGGCCACTCAAACCCAATTTACGCTCTGAGCAGTGCTGTTGATCCAGACCGCTTTTATAGCGCCGGTAATGATAAAGGTGTTGTAGAATGGTCGCTAAGCAGCATGACCTATGTAAAAATACTCCTGCCTGTGCAAAGCTCCGTTTATGCTTTGCACAGGTTCAATGATCTTTTATTCATTGGCCAACGCAGTGGTACCATCCTGGTTTACAACACCCAAACCGCACAACTGCTGGCCAGATTAGACCATCATAAAAAAGGTGTTTTCGACATCAAGACGATCCCTTCTAAAAACGAATTGATCAGTACGGGTGAAGAAGGTAATGTGGTGATCTGGTCTTTATCAGAATTCAGCTTCTTATATGAGTTCCCGGTTATCAATAATACCCTGCGTGTTGTTGAGCTTAGTAAAGACGAAAAGATCATCGCCATCGGCGCAAAAGACGGATTGATCAGGCTGTATAATTCGGAGGACTATTCACTATTCAAAGTGCTAGAAGGCCATACCCTTCCGATAACATCGATCCAATTTGATCCTACAGGTACGTACATGATCTCCGGCAGTCGCGATGCACAGCTTAAGGTCTGGAGCCTCTTAGATTTCGAGCTGCAGAAAAACATCCCTGCACACCTTTTCAGCATTTACAGCATTGTGTTCCACCCTACGCTGCCCTATTTCGCAAGTTGCAGTCAGGACAAGAGCATCAAACTTTGGAGCAGCCGTGATTTCAGGCTTGTCAAAATTTTGAGCAATGAAAAGAATACCGGCGGGCACTTTCACTCCATTAACCACATGATCTGGAGTGCAGATGGAAAATACCTGATTTCCACCGGAGACGACAGACACATCATGATCTGGCGTATGGAGGACTAGTCATGTTCGCAAAGCATTATGCAGGCTTAAAGAAAACGCTTGATGATGCGGAGTTTATGGGTGTAGCGTTTTAGTTCCTTGTTGAAAATGCCTTGATCATCAATCGGATCTATTCGTACCTGTCCGGAAGCATGTATAATCTCCTTTTGATTCAGGAGAATACCGACATGGATAATTCGACCTTCATCATTGTCAAAGAAAGCCACGTCACCAGCTTGCACCTCCGGCAGAAAATGAACGGTTTCGCCTTGCAGTGCCTGCTGTGAAGCATCGCGTTGGAGCTTGATACCAGCTAATTTATACACGATCTGTACGAAGCCGGAGCAGTCAATTCCAAACAATGTCCGCCCGCCCCACAGATAAGGCGCATGCTGGAAAAACAAAGCGCCAGTGATTACGCGCTCAAGCCGCTGATCCGGGTTTGGCTGCAAGGGTTCAAAATCGACTTTGTAAGTTGTATCACCAATCTTGCAAGAGCCTTGCTCATAGGCCGGGAGATTACTACCCGCAGCCAGGTAGATCTTGCTGCCATCTTCGAGCAAGATGCTGTTTATGGGCGCTGCAGGAGCCAAATACTGGTGCTCAGCGGTGGCAGCAGCCTCATCTGTGCCGATAGTAGTCAACTGCTTAAAATCCATGAAACCTTCATAGCCGTCAAACAAGTTCCGCACCTTGAGCCATTTATCCAATACTTCAAGAATGATCACCTGATCTCCAAAAAGTAGTTGCGAGACAATTTCTGCCTGATCCTTCGGAGCAGATCTTAAAGGGGCAATCGACACCCGACAGATTCCAAATTCATTTTCCATTCCGGGTATAAAACTAGTGAAAGCCTGGTAAAAACGTACATTAAACATTATATAGATGGAAATTGTTATAGGTGTACAAACCAAAAACCAGCAGATATGAATGTTAAGAAAGTACTAATTGCAGTAGATAACAGCACCGCCTCGGAGAAGGCAGCGCGTGTAGGCTACGAAATCGCACAAACATTCGGTGCTGAAGTAGCTTTGGTAAATGTTATTGAACCCCTTCCCGCAAACGTAAATCCTGATATGACACTGGCACCAGTGTTTTTGGAAACTTATGATAATAGTGAAGACAATAGCCACATCCTGCTTAAGGAAATGGAAGACAAATACGGCAATGGAATTCCTACCACCTATTTCAGTGTGATGGATAGTGCCGCTCATGGTATCATTCAGCAATCCGAAGAGTGGGGCTCCCACCTGATCGTTATTGGTACTTATGGCCGTACAGGCTTATACCATTTTCTGATGGGCAGCGTTGCTGAGCATGTAGCAAGAAAATCTGCCTGTCCGGTACTCATTGTACCAAACAAGGCAGATGTCTAGCCCCGGCGCTGTTCCAGCTTCGGATCAAACGCACATCAACCGCACATCAAACCCAGATGAAAGGCACAACGACCGCAGGAATCATGTGGCTTTCATCTGCCTTTGATCTGCGGTTTATAACGGGCTGTTGTGTGTTTTTATCAAATGAGACAACTGAGCTCCTTACCAGACGTAAGTCGCAACCGCACCTGCCGGCAGGCTGGCTTGGGCTACTTTCCCCTTATGTTTAATATTAAAGCTGCTGGCTGCCGAAGCAGTATTTACAACAATTAACACCGTTTTTCCATCTGGCCTTTTAAACGCTACATTATCCAGTTTATCAACCAGGTTAGATGCAATTCGTACAGATCCCGCCGGCACAAACTTGCTGGCATGACCAATAATGTAGTAAGCGACATTTCTGCTAACTCCATCACCTATGGTTAGTGCGCCTAAGCAACTGGTACATCCTCCAACCGTGTGTGGCTTGTACTGCGGATCGGCAGCCAGGTTCCACTCCAGCACATTTTTGCTCCAGTTCCTGGTTGCACCGATGATCAAAGTGGATACATGCCATTTCAAGTCTTCAGGGAAGTTTGAAGGACCACCAACCCACTGTTCTGTGAAGTACAGGTTCTTGTCTGGAAAAGCTTCATGAACGGTTGATAGTGCCTCTATTTTACCGCCGTATAAGTGGAAAGCCGAACCATCAACGTATTTAGCCGCTTCAGGATCTTTAAGAATGGTGATCGGGTAGTCCGGCCTGTCTGCATTATGATCATACACGATGATTTTAGTTTTTATCCCAGCTGATTTAAATGCAGGTCCCAAAGCGGTCTTGATAAAGTTTGCCTGATCCTGTGCTTCCATATACATGCTTGGTACGTTGCCGGGATGTAAAGGCTCATTCTGAATGGTAATGGCGTCGATAATGATGCCTTCAGCTTTCATAGCGTGGATGTATTTTACGAAATACTTCGCATAGGATTTATAGAATTCAGGCTTGAGGCTTCCCCCTTTGAAGCTATTGTTATCTTTCATCCATGTTGGTGGCGACCATGGAGAACCCATGATCTTTATTGCCGGATTTATGGCCACAATTCTTTTCAGGACAGGAAGGAAATCCGTTTGTTCCATTGCTAAGGAGAACTTCTCCTGATTAGGATCGGTTTGCCCTTCAGGTAGATCATTGTAACTGAAAGGTGCTGCGCTCAGATCAGACGCCCCTATACTAATGCGTAAATAACTTACACCAATGCCGTTATTCTTCGTGGAGAACAGCTCTTTTAACAGGGAATCTTTAGCGGCCTCTGGGAGCTTGTTAATCAACGTGGCACTACCGCCGGTAAGGGTATAACCAAAGCCATCTATAGACTGGTATGTTTGCTTGTCATTGATTTCAATCACTGGCCCGGCAGTCGCAGTCGCTGCTGATGTAAATGACAAGCCTTGGTTCTGTCTTGCAAGCAAAGATTTCTGATCTCCAGTGGTTAACCAAATACCGGTCTCTGCATTAGTAGAAGCGCTATTTATCATTTTTGTACCGGAGCAAGCAACTAACATGGCGCCAGCCAGCAAAGCTGTATACGGCAGCGCCTTTATACTTTCGAACTTTTTTATGTTCATATTTTAGGGGATTTATGTTTTTAAACAAGGTTGATTAGAAGGGCCTAAATGATAAAGGCTGATTGCTCAGCCCTTACCCTTTCTAAATTCTATCTCATGTTTGGATTTCTGTCGACTTCAGTTTGTGGGATTGGCCAAAGTAATTTCGCTTCAGTAACATTGTAGTTCAGCGGATTACCGTTGCCATCCTTTTGTGCATTCATGACGGTGACTGCACGTCCGGTTCTAACCAGGTCAAACCAGCGGTGCCCTTCGAAGGCTAGTTCGAGTCTGCGTTCTTTTTCAATTGCCAGTCGCATGGAGGCCTGATCGGCTGCAGCAGTTGCAGGCAGGTTTACGCGGCTCCGGATTTGATCTACCAGCTGTTTAGCTTGAGCCCATCCACCGGCAGACAGCTCATTTTGTGCTTCTGCTTTCAGCAACAGAATATCTGCCAGACGTAGAATGTAAGTGTCTGTCTTATCATCTGCGCGGTACTTATTAATGTGTGGATACGTTTTTGGATCCTTCCAGTAGTCATCATCCCAGCCAATACCATCGGTGAAGATGCTTGAGCTTTTGCGAACCTGGTCCTGCTCTGCATCAAAGGTATTCACCAGGTCGTTGGTTGGTGTATTGAACTTCTTCCAACCCGCGCCAAAGAGTTGGCTAGGCATCCAGTTACCGTGTGCGCCACCCCATCCATCATATTGCATTTCCCAGATTGCCTCTGAATTATTGTCGTGCTGCGAATCCCAAAGCTGATCGTAATTAGCCATTAAAGCATAACCATTATTGATCGTCGCATCCGCGTGTTCCAACACTTTCGCCCAATCCGGGTTTGCCTGTGTAGCATAAACCTTGGCAAGCAGCGCATTTGCAACACCTTTCGTGATGATGCCTTTGTTGGCGGATGTTGCACGTGCATGTGCCACACCATACTCCAGATCTTCCTTTATCTGTGCGTAGATCGCTTCTACAGAGGCTTTGGCGGGTTGAAATTCTGCATCCGTGGATGGAATTTTCAATACTAATGGTACTGAGCCCCACAATCTTACGAGGTTGAAGTACATGTAAGCACGCATGGTTCTTGCCTCTGCAAGGATCTGCTCACGTCGTCCGTCTTCATCCAGTTTAGGGTCCTGAATGTTGGGTACGTTGTCGGTTACCAGATTACAGTTCTTAATATCGCTGTACAGCGAGTTCCAGTCGCGGCTGATATTCCCGTTCGTAGCGTTAACAGTGAAAAGATCAATCTGTATGTTGGCTGGGTTATCCCCTCCTGCATAGGCATTGTCTGCCATCGCATCACCATTTACCAAAAAATCGTTGATGTGATAGTCGTTGTACATGCCATCATATACACCCTGAATGAGTTTTTCGGCTGCCGCTGCGTCTGCAAAGGCTATATCCGGCGTTACCTGACTAATCGGTTGTTTATCCAGGAAATCTTTTTTGCAGCTTGCAAAGCTAATCGTAACTGCAGCTGCTGCTATAATTGAGTATTGTCTGAGTTTCATTTTTGTTTGAATTAAAATCCAACATTTACGCCAAACAGGAATGTTCTGGCTTGCGGGTATGTTCCGTAATCAATACCCATAGATGGGCTATTGCCGCTGTATTGCTGCACTTCTGGGTCAAAACCGTCGTATTTGGTGAAGGTAAGCAGGTTGTATCCAGTTGCAAATACCGTTAATTTGCTCATGTTCCATTTGCCAAGGGTGGCTTTACCAAAGTTATAAGACAGCGTGGCAGTCTTTAAACGTAAGTAAGAGCCATCTTCTACGTATCTGCTTGATGTACGTGAGTTGTCGGTATTTCCGCGGTCTGCTTTTGGAATATTGGTTACCTGCCCTGGTGTTGTCCAGCGGTTTAATACGGTTGCAAGTTGGTTTTTGGAGTCATATAAACCTTCCAGTTCTATACGCGAGGCATTGAAAATGTCGTTGCCCTGAACGCCTTGAAAGAATAATGATAATGCAACAGGCCCGTAACTCAAGTTATTATTGATCCCGTAGGTAAATTTAGGCTGCGCATTACCGATAAAAGTACGGTCACCTGCATCAACGCTGCCGTTACCATTAAGATCTGCATATTCTGCAGCACCTGTTTGTGGATTTACACCGGTAAACTGATAGCCATAGAACGATCCCAGTGGTCTACCAACTTCAACCCGAATGGCATCATCGCGCTCGTAAACGCCTCCGAAGTTTATTGAGCTAAGTGAATTACCAAGGCTGGTCACCTTGTTTTTGTTGATGGAAAAGTTTAAATCAGTTGTCCAGCTGAATTTCTCGCGTTCAAAATTCTTCGTAGACAATACAAACTCCAGTCCCTTGTTCTCCATAGAGCCAACGTTTCTCGCCTGACTGCCGAAACCGGTTGCCTGTGGCAAAGGAACATTGATCAAAAGATCATTAGTTTTCTTCAAGTAGGCGTCTGCGGTAAAGGTAATCCTGGAGTTAAACATGCTTAGATCCAAGCCGATGTTGGTCTGTGTAGTTTTCTCCCAGGAAATATTCCTGTTTTCCAGCTGTGAAAAGTTGTATGAGCCCTGTGGTGTAGGCTGATACAATGCCAGGTAGGCATAATCTCCGATACCTTCATCATTACCAACTTTACCCCAGCTACCCCTGATCTTTAGATCATTGATCACTTTCGAGTCCATCATGAAGTTCTCGGCGGAAATGCGCCAGCCTGCAGATACTGAAGGGAAGTAACCATAGCGGTTTTCCTTAGCAAATCTTGAAGATCCATCTGCACGCATGTTAGAACTAAACAAATACTTGTTTGCATAAGCATAGGTGATACGTGCTAAATAAGAACGCTTGGTCCATTGCGCAAAGGCTGGTAGTTGTGGAAGTATAGACGTTCCATCCTGCAATAGGTTTTTGTTCGCATCTAAAAACCGGGTAACTTCATATGGATAGAACTTATAATCCGAAGATTGCAGGGTCATACCACCGGTAGCGGTAAATGCATGTTGTGCGAAGTTTTTGGTATAGTTTAGAATATTCTCGTTCAACCATACTTTATCATAGGCCTGATTGTCCCGGTAAATACCTTGCTGTACCCGTCCGTAGTCCGTGGAAAATGGATCAAGGAAGTAGCTGTAAAAGTTGTTGCTGTTATTAGTGCTGATGCTGGATTTGAAATAGAAATCATCCGTAAAATTCACCTGCGCGGAGAATGCGCCCAGAAAACGGAAGTTCCTTGTGGCATTTTTTGCAGCATACGCATTGGCAATCGGGTTCTCCCAGCCCCCGGCATTTGGATTACCGGCATACTGTCCATTTTCATTGAAGACCCCAATGTTCGGCGGAGTTGTCAAAGCTGACAAGATCGTTCCACCACGTGCTACACCTGCATTATCACTTACATCAATTGACTTTCTTGAGGTCAAAGATGCGGAACCGGTTAGCGTTAACCACTTTGTTAGTTTCTGCGAACCATTAAAGTTGGCGGTATATTTATCAAGCACAGCTGGTGCAACAGTACCCTGGTCACGTTGATATCCGGTAGAGAAATAATACTGGCCGCCTTTGATTCCGCCGGCAAGTGAAAGCTGATAGCTATGCTGTTTTCCAGTACCGAAAGTCAGGTCCTGCCAATCCGTTTGTTGGTTTCCGATACTTTGGTAACCAAGCTCCTCCATTAATGCACCGTACTGTGCGCTATTCAGGACTTTTTGTTGCTGCCACAGGTTAGAAAAACCGGTAAATGCATTGAACCCAACCTGCAGTTTTCCTGCGGTGCCCTTTTTAGTGGTGATCAGAATTACCCCGTTTGCACCGCTTGAGCCATAAATCGCCGCTGCAGACGCATCCTTCAGGATCGTCATCGTTTCTATATCGTTCGGGTTAAGGAAATCTGCATTCCTCGAGGTTACCCCGTCAATAACATACAGCGGACTGTTGGAAGCGGTGATAGAAGTATTACCACGAATACTTACCGCTACTCCAGCACCGGGCTTACCCGACTGCGAAGTAATTTGTACACCCGCTGCTTTACCCTGAATGGCTTGCAATGGATTGGTAACCGGCTGGTTTTGGATGTCTTTAGATGATACAGAAACAACTGCGGTGGTAATGTCCTTTTTTGTTGTTGTTCCGTAACCGATCACGACAACTTCATCAAGCTGATTATCGTCTTCTGATAGTACGACGTTCATCGACGTTTTTCCTGCTACAGGTTGCTCGATGGTTGTGTAACCGATAAATGAAAATGTTAGTGTTGCTTCGGCTGGTGCCGATAATGTGAATCTTCCTTCGGCGGAAGTTACGGTGCCTCTTTGTGCACCTTTGATCTGAATAGATACTCCAGGTAGTGCAATTCCCTGCTTGTCTTTTACGCTCCCGTTAATTGTAATCTCCTGTGCAATCGCGATTGAGAAACCATACAGTAGAAAAACAACAAACAGCGCAATCTTCTTTGTCATCATTGCTTTTGTAGTTTATAATTGGATGCTGTAAAGTTGAAGCTATTTCAGCTCATATCAAAGCAAACCAAGTAAAATACTTTGTGTAACTTATTGATAAACAAGCTATTGTAAAAATTTGATACGCTTTAGTACCGCAGCGCGATTTTTGGGTTATCGCTGAATATCAGCCTCAAAGACCAATATAGGGGTGCTGTTATTTGATGTCCTGATACGCTTCTATACCCCAGTAAATTTTTCCACGCTATCGGACAAAGACAGCAGGTTTAATCCAGAATGAGCTGGCTCCAGCCTTGTTTACCGGATCTTTTAAGAATGGTTTTCTTCTCTTCCATGGCTGTTTTTACTCGTGAACTGTAAGTCCAGCATGTACTTTGGCGCATATTCAACACCTCCGAGATCTTATGTGATGAGGTCTTCCCCTTGGTTGTGTAAATCAGATAAACCATGTAAAAAGCTTTGTTGATCGGAATCCTGGTGTTGTGAAATATACTATATGAGGTCACAGATTCCTCGTACCCACATTTGCTGCATCTTCGGCTATAAGGCGCGTGACCAGTATAGAACTGGGTATGCTTACACTTTCTACAGGCATAACCATTCTTCCATTTTAAATCTGCCAAGAACTGGTAACAGGTTTCTTTATCGGGATAGATGCGGCTAAACTCCTCGAAGTCCATTTCGGCCGACATGACCCGGGCGCGGGTTACCTTTTCTACATTGGTATTTAAGGCCTGGTTATCCATCTCCAGCAGCACGTTCATCCGGCTGATGTCTTCGGCTTGCTTTTTCAGTAGCGTGTTCATCTCCTCCAGTTCTGCATTTTTGGCTTCAATAATCAGCGACTTATGGGATACCTCCTGGGTCCGTGCAGCGACCTTAGATTCGAGCTCCCGGTTTATCTTGTCTTTTAACAACCTTAGCTGGTCCGCTATCGCAAAGGAGAAGAGCACCATTTCAGCGACGAAGGAAAAGCTTAAGCTGTAGTAGCTTACTACACCGAAATTCAGCCATCCATAACCAAGCATGATCAGGAATTTCAAACTAAAGCCAATGAACAAGACGCTATAGCCCAGAACAAAAAACCGTGCGGCTTGATAGCCCTTCAGGTAAACGTAGATACCTGCGAAAAACGCGAGGCTAAGTGGTACAACCTCCAGGAATTTAAAGCTGAATAAAGCATGGTCGAAGAACAGGCAGTATAGAAAGAACAGGAGTCTTAAACCTACCGCAGCGATAATTATTCTGTTGATCTTCGGCGCTTTCACATTTAAATGCAGTAGCTGTCGGGTAAATAGCAGCGCAAATACACTCGTACTGCAAAGTGCTACCGCATACGCGATCTGGTTGAATTCGGGGTGATTGGGCCAAAGGTACTGGTAAGCGATCCCGTCAGTGCTCATTTCATAAACACCGACGCTTAGGATATAGAGCACATAGTACAAGTACTCTCGTTGCTTCATGGAGATGAATAGTACCAGATTATACAAGCTGAACACGAGGATCATGCCATAGAAAACACCAAAAAACAGGTACTCATTGAGCGCATAAGCGATGAAGAAATCCACCGAACGAAGCACAACGATTGCATCAGCAATTTGGGAGGACCTAATTTTTATATAATAAGTGTTTATCTCCTGGCCTGAATTCTCAATGGGTATTTCAAAGTTCTTGTGCTTCAACCTGCGTTCGGCGAAAGGGTATTGATCTCCAAGTACCGTTTCCCGATATCCTCCCGCAGGTTCTGGCATGTACACGCTTATCGCGTCAATGGTCTGGTCGAAGAATTCAAGCAGGTAGTGTTTCTCCGCAGCAGGATTGCTCTTGATCTTAATTTTAAACCAATAGTTCGAGCTTAAGTTCAGGGTTTGCGGCGTACTTGCGCTGCTTGCTTTGAACCGGCCTTCATGATCGGCCCGGCGAATCTGATCGATGCCCAGACTACCCGAGGGGTCTTCAAGCATCTCTATTTCCTTGTAGGTGAATATATGCTGGTTTACATCATCCCGGATCACTACAGGTGTTTGTGCAGCAGCGGAGGAGCATGCAAGTATAATCAGGAACAGGAAAAGAAAGCCTTCGCGGCAATGCTTCAAATCAATTTGGATCATGGGGAAGTCCAAAGTTAAGCATTTAGCCAGAGCAGGGCATAAAAAAAGCCACTACAATTACTGTAGCGGCCTTGTATGAATATAGATAAACATTATCCTTCCTGGTGCAACCAAGCTTTCTTTTCTAGCAATTCAGTCTCCGTTTCACGAACGTCTTCATCATCTACACAGCAGTCTACCGGGCAAACTGCAGCACATTGAGGCTCATCATGGAAACCTTTACACTCTGTACACTTATCGGAAACAATGTAATAGTACTCGTCCGAAATTGCCTCCTGAACGGCATCTGCATCTACCTGGGTTGTACCGAAGTCGATAATTCCTTTCAGGTTGGTACCATCGGAGAACCTCCATGCAGAACCGGCATCATAAATTGCATTATTCGGGCATTCCGGCTCACATGCTCCGCAGTTTATACACTCATCTGTTATTTTAATAGCCATGTCTTCTTTTATATCTATGCTAAGTTTACCTTTGCGGTGCAAATATAACAATCTACTTTTAATTTACCGGAGATATGCCATTCCTTAGCGCTGAAAAATTAATAATTGCTTTCACGAAACTGGGCGCCTTTATGGCTGCACCAGATCCTGCCTTTAATGCAGTGATCGAAGGTTCAAGCAATCATAATGCCTGGTTCACGCCAGAGGAAGTAAAAAGAGCGGTACTGTCCCTCGGTAACATGCTCAACAACAACGATCTTGAGAAATGGTTTGAGCACATTGTTATTTCTGAAACGCCGAAAAAGGTAGGTTTAGTACTTGCCGGAAATATCCCGCTGGTTGGCTTTCATGATGTACTTTCCGTATTAGCTACTGGAAACGTCGCATTGATAAAGCTTTCCTCCTCAGATGATAAGCTGTTACCTGCCCTGTTGAAGGTCCTGGTTAGCTTTGAGCCAGCGTTGCAGCAGCAGATTCAGTATACGGAACGTTTGAAAGATTTTGATGCCATCATTGCAACCGGCAGCAACAACTCGTCCAGGTATTTTGATTATTACTTCGGTAAGGTTCCCAACATCATTCGTAAAAACCGGAATAGCGTCGCGGTACTAACAGGCCAGGAAAGTACAGCATCTATTGCGCGGCTCGGGCACGACATATTCGACTATTTTGGTTTGGGCTGCAGGAATGTTTCCAAGATCTACATTCCCGAAGGTTATGAGATCAAGCATTTCTTTGAGCCGCTGGAGACCTTTCAGCCGATCATCAATCATTTTAAGTACAACAACAATTACGACTATAATAAATCCATTTACCTGGTTAACCAGGTGCTGCACTACGACAATGGCTTTTTACTTTTGAAGGAAGATACGAGCATGAGCTCCCCTCTGGCGGTATTGTACTTTGAGCAATATAAGAACCTTGAGGATGTAACAGCAAGTTTAATCGGGCAGCAGGATCAAATTCAATGTGTGGTTTCAGAGGCAGCACTAAATTTGAACATTGCAGTGCTACCCTTCGGGCAAAGTCAGTCGCCAAAGCTTTGGGACTACGCAGACAACGTCAATACCATAGAATTTCTGAAATCGCTATCGGTTGACTAACGTGGTGTACAGCTGCAGAGCTACTTCTTTGCGGTAAGCTCCGCACGGATATCTTTTACAAAGGAAATGGAAACCTGGGCAACTTCAGAAGCTTGCTCATCCGACATACCCAACTGGGTAATCAGGCTAAGCACAAGCTTCTTCTTCTGCTCTTCCTGCCCCACTTCTTCTCCTTTTTCGAGGCCACCTGGTGCAACCTTTTTAATTGTTCTGATCAGTCCCATGTTATTTATCTTTTTGATAAGTTCGTTATCTAAAGAACAGCCATTTTAGATGATTATTGTCATCAGGCCTGCCTTACTGCCATCTTCTATTTTCAAACGACAATTGTCGGCATGGAACATTAAAGTTCCCCGCATTGGCTTGCTTCTTCGAAATTACATAATGTACGGCTATTTTCCGCCAGGGAAGCGTGGCTTGCAGGAATTTCAATTGTAAATACTATTTTTGAACAAAATGTATATTATTAAAGTAAAAGGCATCGCCAAAATTCCGGATTATGTGCAGTTGAGGGATGATAAGTTTACCTTGCTGGCATATTTCAGGCTAGACCGTCCGGACAAATCCCTGGAGAAACTCGGCCTTACCGATAAGATACCTTATATAATGAGTGAGATCAATGATTTGCCTTTTGGTGAGATCAAGAAAATAGATATTTAAGCATGGCAGGAAACGCAGTTATAAATCTAAAGAACGTTGATGTTTATCAACAGAAACACCTGGTACTAACCAATGTAAACCTGAATATCGATAAAGGTGAGTTTGTGTTCCTCATTGGCCAAACTGGATCCGGAAAGAGTAGTTTGCTGAAGATCATCTATGGCGACCTGCATATCGGTAATGGTGAAGGCAGTGTAGCGGGGTTTGATTTGAAAAAGCTTGCCATCCGTGATGTACCTTATCTACGCAGAAAGCTTGGCATTGTGTTCCAGGATTTCCAGTTGCTTACCGATCGTACGATTGAAAAGAACCTGGAGTTTGTGCTGAAATCTACCGGCTGGACCGATAAAAACCTGATTCAGGAGCGCATTAAGGATGTGCTGGAGAAGGTAGGCTTAAGGTCGAAGATCCGCAAAATGCCGCATGAGATTTCGGGAGGTGAGCAACAGCGCGTGGTAATTGCCCGTGCATTGCTGAACAACCCGGAGATCATCCTTGCCGATGAGCCTACAGGAAACCTTGACCCGGATACTTCTGAAGAAATTGTGATGCTGCTGAAGCAGATCAGTCAAAGCGGAACCGCGGTTTTGATGGCTACACACGATTACCACATTATACGCACCTTCCCTTCACGGATCATTAAATGTGAAAGCGGTGTGGTTCACGAAGATGCTACCATCAGCTAAAACCAAAGCTGACATAATTATTCCTTTTCAGCCATAATGATCAGCAATTTTCAGGAACGCTGACAGCATGGCTGATATTCTTTCATTGGCAAACCTTTTGAGTTTACCACCAAAAATTCTATTCTACCATGTTTAGCAAGAAGAAAAAGAACGATAACGATACCACGAATATGGAAAATAAGGCCGAAGAGCAAGTAACAAACGAACAGACTACTGCAGCGCAAACCAATGCAGAAGAACAAAGCGGAGCAGATACAGGTGCTGAAGAGACCAAAAATGAAGCTGCGCCAGAACTATCTGTAGAAGAAAAACTTAGACAGGAAAATGCTGCGCTGAATGATAAATATCTGAGATTATTTGCCGAGTTTGACAACTACAAACGCAGGACGCAAAAAGAGCGTATCGAGTTATTGCAAACCGCCGGAAAAGACGTTATTGTATCACTACTTACTATTCTGGATGATTTTGACCGTGCAAACAAAGCTGCGGAAACTGCGGTTGAAGTTGGCCCGATCAAAGAAGGTGTACAATTGGTACATAACAAATTAATAAGCGTTTTAAGCCAAAAGGGCTTAAAAGTAATGGAGAGTATCAACACACCGTTTGATACCGATTTACACGAAGCAATCACAAAAATTCCCGCTCCAAGTGAAGAACTTAAGGGCAAAGTAATAGATGAACTTGAAAAGGGATATACTTTGAATGACAAAGTGATCCGTTTTGCTAAAGTTGTTGTAGGTAGTTAAAATTATGAGTAAGAGAGATTATTACGATATTCTTGGTGTTTCCAAAAGTTCTTCGGCAGACGAGATCAAAAAGGCCTACCGGAAACTTGCCATTAAATATCACCCGGATAAAAACCCGAACGATAAATCCGCAGAGGATAAGTTCAAGGAAGCTGCTGAAGCTTATGAAGTGCTTAGCAATCCGGAAAAGAAACAGCGTTATGACCACTATGGCCATGCAGGTGTAGGTTCTTCTGCGGCTAGTGGCGGTGGCTACGGTGGTGGCGGCATGAACATGGAGGATATCTTCAGCCAGTTTGGAGATATTTTCGGTGGCGGTGGCGGCAGTCCTTTCGAGAGCTTTTTCGGCGGACAGCAGCAATCACGAGGCGGCCGACGTGTTGCCAAGGGATCAAACCTTAGAATTAAAGTTAAACTGACACTGGAGGAAATTGCCAACGGTGCAGAGAAAAAGATAAAAGTAAACAAACAGGTTACTTGTAAGACCTGTGATGGCAGTGGCGCTAAGGACCGTAACTCGGTAAGCACTTGTAGTACCTGCGGTGGTAGCGGTGCGGTAAGAAGAGTTACCAACACCATTCTTGGCCAGATGCAAACCTCTTCTACCTGCCCTACTTGTAATGGTAGCGGTAGTCAGATTACCAATAAGTGTAACTCCTGCCATGGTGAAGGTACTGTTAGAGGGGAAGAAACCATCACCATTAACATCCCAGCGGGTGTAAGTGACGGTATGCAGTTAAGCATGAGCGGTAAAGGTAATGCCGGTCCTAACGGCGGTATTCCAGGCGATCTGATCATTCTTATCGAAGAGATTCCACACGAAACGCTTAAACGTGAAGGAAACAACATCGTTTATGATCTTCACATCAGCATTATCGATGCAGCACTGGGCTTCAGCGCTGAAGTACCGACCATTGATGGTAAGGCAAAAATCAAGATCGAGCCAGGTACACAAAGTGGTAAGCTTTTACGCCTAAAAGGAAAAGGTATTCCAGAAATAAACTCTTACCAACGTGGTGATGAGATTATCCATGTGAACATCTGGACACCGAAAGCGTTGAGCAGTGAAGAGAGAGATCTTTTGGAAAAATTAAGAAGCTCTCCTAACTTCAAACCACAGCCAGGTAAAAACGATAAAAGCTTCTTCGAGAAGATGAAAGAATACTTTGAATAATTAATTTTTTATTTTTTTTTCTGAAAGCCATCCATAGTGATGGCTTTTTTTGTGGCGTGTTGATAAGGTCTGTTGATAATTATTAATGGATCAGCCTGTAACTTTTAGCAGTTCTTACTTACTAACGTATTATTATATCTAAATTAATAACATGCTTAGCGTAAGAAACATTGTTAAACAGTATGCCAGCCACCGGGCATTAGATGAGGTAAGCCTCGAAGTACCGGAAGGAAAGATCTTCGGCCTGTTAGGCCCGAATGGTGCAGGCAAAACTTCCCTCATCCGGATCATTACACAAATTACCGGCCCCGACAGCGGTGAAGTATTCTTTAATGGACAGCGCCTGAATGCTGACCATATTGCTCAGATAGGCTATTTGCCTGAAGAACGTGGGTTGTATAAGAAGATGGAGATTGGTGAACAAGTTCTTTACCTGGCGAAATTAAAGGGGCTGAGCACTCAGGAAGCTACTAAACGCATCAAGTACTGGTTTGAGAAACTGGAGATGCAGGATTGGTGGAAAAAAAAGGTGGAAGACCTGAGTAAAGGCATGCAGCAGAAAGTGCAATTTGTTGCTACAGTGCTTCATCAGCCTGAGCTGATCATTCTGGATGAGCCATTCTCTGGCTTTGATCCTGTAAACGCAGACATTATTAAAAATGAGATCCTGGAGCTGAATAAGCAAGGTGCGACGTTCATCTTCTCCACCCACCGCATGGAGTCTGTAGAAGAGCTGTGTGACCATATCGCTTTGATACATCGTTCAAAGAAAATTTTAGACGGCTCTGTAGGCGATATCAAGTCAACCTACAGGAGCAATACTTATTGGGTGGAATACGAAGGTGACTATAGTTTAACCCAGGCAGACCCAATATTCTCTGTACTGGAAAGCCAACAACTCGGCAATACAACCAGAATAAAGATTCAGCTTCGCCCTGGGCAATCTGCTAATCAGGTGCTCCTCGCACTGCTTCCTCATGTGAGCATTCAACGCCTGGATGAAGTAATCCCTACCATGAACGACATATTTATTGATAAAGTTAAAAACGTAAACTAATGGCCACAAACAAGACCTTACTAATTATCGAACGTGAATATATGTCGAGGGTTAAAAAGAAGTCATTTATTGTAATGACTTTACTTGGCCCGCTTATCATCGCATTATTCTATGGCTTAATCATTTACTTTTCCATTCAGGGTGTCTCCGGCACATCAGATAAGATTGCTGTGGTGAATGAAAACAAGACGATTACAGAAAAGCTGAAGTCGAACAAGAACATTCAGTATGCCTACGTTTCGACCCCACTTGCTGATATGAAAAAATCGGTAAAGAATTCCGGCTACGATTATATCCTATACATTCCTGATTTTCCGCTGGACAAGCCTGAGGGCGTTCAGATCCTTGGTGAAAAGCAAGCGGGCATGAACCTCAGCGGACGGGTATCCGACCACATTGAAGAGCTGATCCGCAATCAGAAGCTGAAAGCCTCCGGCCTCCAACAGGCAGATCTGGATAACCTTAAATCCTCGGTGAACATTAGTGTTAAGAAAATTGCTGAAACCGGTGAAGAGGAGGATTCCAGTGCAGGTGTAAGCACGATCATAGCTTACGTTTCGGGAATCCTGATGTTTATTTTTATTATGCTTTACGGGATCCAGGTCATGCGGGGCGTTATTGAAGAGAAAACAAGCCGGATTATTGAGGTGATGATCTCTTCAGTGAAACCTTTTCAGCTGATGTTGGGTAAGATTGTCGGCATTGCATTGGTTGGCCTGACCCAGTTTTTATTGTGGATCGTGTTGACCACTGCAATTTCAACTGCGGTGATTAAGGTTTTCGTATCAGACGAGGATTTAAAGCAAACCACCATGGTGCAGAACGATGGTGGTAAAGTTACCTCAGCTGCCGCAGTTAAGGATAGCCCTTTTGGCGATATCCAGAAGAGTATGGCAAACCTGGAAGTTGGAAAGATCGTGGTGGTATTCTTATTCTTCTTCTTTGGAGGTTACCTGTTCTACAGCGCCCTGTATGCCGCCATCGGCTCTGCCGTAGACAATGAGACGGAAACCCAACAGTTTATGATGCCCGTCATGATGCCACTGTTCCTGGGCTACGCTTTGTCTTTAAGTGTGGTGACCAATGATCCTTACGGTTCGATTGCCTTCTGGTTGTCGATGATTCCTTTTACCTCTCCTATCGCCATGATGGTGCGATTACCTTATGGTGTGCCGGACTGGCAACTGGCTTTGTCCATGGCAATTCTGGTTGTTGGCTTTATTGGCACGGTTTGGGTTGCATCCAAGATCTACCGCGTCGGTATTCTGATGTATGGTAAAAAGACAAACTTCAAAGAGATGGTAAAATGGTTTACCTATAAAAATTAATTCATGAGAGCAGCTGTTATAGATCTTGGCACAAACACCTTCCACCTCATTATCGCTGATCTGGAGGCTGGAAACGGAGAACTGATCTATAAAACCACTGTTCCAGTGAAGTTGGGAGAAGGTAGGATCAATGAAAACATTATTATCCCTGCGGCCTTCGAACGAGGGCTGGCAGCGCTGGAAGCTTTCGCAGCAACAATCAAATCACACGAGGTGGATGTAGTGAAAGCTACAGCCACCTCTGCTGTACGTAGCGCTTCCAATGGGAAGGCCTTCGTTGAAGCAGCCCTTGAAAGATCCGGCATTGCCATTGATGTAATCGATGGAGATACTGAAGCAGCCCTGATCTACAAGGGGGTGCAGGCGACCGGGCTGATCACAGCGACGAGTTTGGTCATTGATATCGGTGGTGGTAGTACAGAGTTCATCCTTTGTACGCCGACTGAAGTGATCTGGAAAAAAAGCTATAATATCGGTGCTGCACGTTTGATGCAGGCATATTTTAAGTCAGACCCGATCAGTGAAGACGAAAAATCTGCCATTTATCACCATTTGGCAGCACTAACGGCTGAGCTGCTGCAACAGTGTGAGCAGCACAGGCCTCAGAAACTCATCGGCTCGGCAGGTGCCTTTGAATCCTTCGCCGGCATGCTGATGATTCAGAACAACAGGCCCGCGAATGATATTGCCTCTGGAGAGATCAACTTCATGCAGTATCTGCAGCTGGCTGGTCGGCTGATTGACTCTACACATGAACAGCGCTTACATATGGAGGGGCTTATTCCGCTCCGGGTAGACATGATCGTGATCGCAGCGCTACTGGTGAACTTTGTGCTCGAAAACACGCGCATCAGACAGCTTAGCCTTTCCACATACGACCTGAAAATGGGGGTTCTCGCTAGGCTGAAAGAGGATTACAACTTAGACAATTCTGTATAAAGTTTTTCTGTTGGCAGTCCCATGACATTGGTGTAGGATCCTACGATCTTCTCTACCCCAATCATGCCAATCCAGTCCTGTACGCCGTAAGCACCAGCTTTATCAAAGGGGTTGTAATGGTTCACGTAATAGTTGATCTGCGCAGTATTCAAGGGCCGGAAATAAACTTCCGTTACATCAAAGAAGGTGTGTAATGCGCCCTTATAGGCCAGGCTTACACCGGTAAACACCTCATGCATGTTTCCAGAAAGCTTAGTGATCATCTCCACTGCATGTGCCGCATCTGTAGGTTTTCCAAGGATTTCATTTTGAAAGGAAACAATGGTATCTGCAGTAATCACAACGGCTTTCAGTTGGTCGGGAAGAAAGGCTTTAGCTTTCTGCTCACTGATATATTGTGCAACCTGATGTGGTTTTAAGCCTTCAGGGTAACTTTCATCGATATCTTTAAGCAGTACCTCAAAATCAAGATCCATAAGCTTTAAAAGCTCATGACGACGTGGTGATTTTGAAGCAAGTATAATTGGATGATTTTGAACAAGCATAGTTTTTAAGTTTTTGCTAAAATAAGAAAAGCGGCTGTAAGCCGCTTTCATAATGATAATAATGTCTTTTATATTGCTGAATCTGCTGCCGAGGGATTAGGGTCGAACCACTTCCCCTGAATTTTGAGTACCTTTTCAATGACATCTCTAACGGCAGTTTTACCGCCATTATAAGGGGAAATGTAGGTTGAAAGCGCCTTAATCTCCTCTACCGCATCCGCCGGACAAGTTGGTAGGCCCACAAGCTTCATGATCTTGTAGTCAGGGATATCATCCCCCATATACAACACTTCTGCGGGTTGAAGCTGGTACTGCGCTAAGATCTGTTCGAAAACAGCTACTTTATCAGACACTCCAAGATAGATATTCTTGATGCCCAGGCCTTCGAAGCGTTTTTGCATGGCCTCACCACTCCCTCCGGAAATGATGCAGACATGATAGCCCTTTTTAACCGCAAGCTGAAGGGCATAGCCATCCTTAATGTTAAAGCTGCGCAGAAACTCTCCGGTATTTGAAGCCAGGATATCCCCGGTCGTTAACACACCGTCAACATCAAAAATCAGCGTCGTGATATCCTGTAGCTTCTGCAGAAACATTAGTCCTGGTTATCGCGCCATTCGTACACCCATGCCGACTGGATTTGCTCCAGATGACCTTCATTGCTTTCTTCTCTTGTACCTTTGAAGTTCGGCAAGGTAAGTACCCATTCCAATAGTTCAGTGAACCGTACACGGTAGATTTTACCTTCATTAAATTCATCTCCGAACTTTTCATAAAGTTCTTGTGCGATGTCTTCATAATCGTTCCAATAAATTGGAAGCGCAAATTTATCCTGCATATTCGTTTATTTAAATTTGATTAGTGACCAAGGAATTCCGACTGATCCGGAATGGTAACGGAGATATCTCCTGATAAAACTACACACTGACAACCCAATCTGGAGGTGATCCTCGGGCGAACAGCTCTGTCAATAAAATCCTCTTCCTTGTCTGAGATTTCCTGAATATTATCCATACCAGCAGTTACATATACATGGCAGGTACTGCAACCGCAAACACCGCCACAGTTGTGTTGTAATTGGATTCCGTTGTCCAGGCAAACGTCAAGAACGTTTTCACCTCCGGCGATCGGAAGCTCCACAGGTTCTTTAGTTTTATCTTCGAAGTTTATTTTTAATTTATAAATGCTCATAATCGTGTTCAAAAATAAGAAGCGTAAACCGCAATATTGTTATAGGTGCGTCTTTTTAATACTTTCACTTAAAGTTTTGTAGATCTCCTGCAGGTCCGGGCGATCATCTAAAAGCCGCAAATGTTTTACCATAGTCTCCTGATCCCCTCTAACTGCAGGGCCGGTCTGGACGTCGAAAGGCACAGCATTCTCTATCTTGCGGGCAGTCTCGACAATCAAAGGTTTCAATATCTCGAAGTCAAGACCACGCGCTTGCAAAAGGGCATGCCCTAGATGATATAGGTGATTGCTGAAATTACAAGCGAACACTGCGGCAAGATGTAGAACTTTGCGCTGTTCTGAATCCACCTGATAATGAGTCGTACTAATTAGAGTTGCGGCAGCTTCTAACACCTGCATGGCAGTGGTGGAATTTGCCTCCAGGCACATGGGGGTATCAGATAGGTCGAGTGCTTTTTGCTTAGAGAATGTTTGCAGAGGATAGAAAACGCCTTTGTTTTCAATTCCTTGAAGTACATCTATGGCGGTAGCACCAGAAGTATGTGCCACCACACCATGAAGGTGCTGCAAGAACGGCACGAGATCTTGAATGACATCGTCTTTCACGGCAATGAGATACAAGTCCGCATTGCGGTCTAATGAAGAAAGATCATCAATTGCTGGTGCATGCAGCTGTTCGGCCAGGTGCTCCGCATTAGCCTTGCTCCTGCTCCAAACCTGCGTAATCTGCTGTCCTGATGCGCTGAAAGCTAATCCCAAGTGGGTAGCGACATTTCCCGATCCCAGAAAAACAATCTTCATTTGATGTACATTAATTTAAAAAACAAAACCTGCAGCTTCATACTGCAGGTCCTGATTAGTTTGTGGTAAGTTCTTTTTTCCTCCTGATGATCGACAGCATAAAGCCAACAACCATCACAATAGTACCCACCCAATATAAGTTGATGTAAGGGAACTCAATAGATTTAAATACAACCCAGTCTTTTGCTTGCTGTGGTTTTTCATAAACCTGAAGTTCAACCGTATTCTGTTCCGGTATGATCTTGGTAAATCTTACCCGAATACCGAGTTCATCAATATTCCTGGCGAAGTCGAAGGTGTTATTCCCTTTAACCAGGAATATCGGCTCAGCTTTATAGATCTTTCCATTTAAGTTGATTTCGATAGGCAGTCCTACGGCAACATCTTCCTTAGCAAGCACCAACTGTTTAGCCGTAGGCTTGAAGTTCAACGGCTTCACCGTAAGAATACCACTGCTGGTATGAACGGTGTCACCTGGCTTAACGCTCAGAATTCGAGGTGCCTTATAGTTCTCTTCAGGCGAGTGCCCTTCGTGATCTTCATGCTCTTCCTTCTCCGCAGGTGCACTGGTGATGTGTGTGTAAATGTCTGAAGTCAGGTAATGCTTGGTATCTGGCGAGGCGATCAGGCCCATCTTTTCGTTCGACTGAACGTGTGGGTTCAAATCGAAATCTTCTTTGATCTCACCAGTCTTAGGATCAATAACCTTAAAGTTTAACTTATAGTAGGTATTCGGTGCTATGGTGCTATCGCTAACATAAGTAACCGTGTAGCGGCCCATGGTTTTAGGCTCATTCTTATAAAGCACCATGTTTTCGCCAGGCTTTTCGGCCTTTTCAAAGTCCTTCACCGGGATGAAGTTACTTGCGTTAAGTGATATCGGCTGACTGGTTGCCGAAGCTACCAATGCGCCCACCAATAGTAGCGCAAAGCCCATGTGGGCAACTGCTGCACCAACAAGCTTGCCTTTACCACCGAAGCCCACAACCAGGATCTTCGCATTCGAAAGAATGGCAAATACACATGAAAAGGTCAGTAAGATGTACATAAGGTTGGTATAAATACCCGCGATGTACACATACACTCCAGTAACAACAACCGCGAATACTATGCTACCGACCAAATTGCTATAGAACTTCCTGGCATTGGTGCGTTTGTATTTGAGGAACTGTGAAAATCCGGAGATAACCGTGATCAGAATGGCAAATGGTGCCTGCCACTGGTTATAGTATTTAATAGGATCAATTGGTGGCGCGAAGTTGGTACCAAAAACCTTGTTGAATACCGGTACTGAGGTGGTGAAGATCACCTGAATACAAGCCACGGTTACAACAAGTGCACCAATGAACATCCAGAACTCCCGTGAATAAGTCTCTTCATCTTTATTCGTGATCGGCAATTCCTTCCATCGTAGCGCCATAAAGATCACCGGGATGGCAAGGAACACCACGTTGTAAAGAATCAGGTGCCCGAACATCCCCAGGTCAGTAAAGGAGTGTACAGAAGTTTCACCCAGAATACCACTTCTGGTCAGGAAAGAAGCATATAGTACCAGAATAAAGCTTAATACAACCAGCGTAATCGCGGTAAAGAAAGCGTGTCCCGTGTTTTTAAATGCGATTAGCACGTGAACCCCTGCAATCAGCATCAGCCATGGAATAAGCGAAGCATTCTCCACCGGATCCCAGGCCCAGAATCCACCAAAGTTCAGCGCTTCATAGGCCCAAAATGAACCCATGATAATCCCTGCGCCAAGAATCATTACTGCGAACAACGACCAAGGTAGCGCTGGTTTAACCCAGTCCTTATACCTGCGCTGCCATAAACCGGCAACGGCATAAGCAAAGGGAACAACCATACTCGCAAAGCCAAGGAACAAGGTAGGCGGGTGAATAACCATCCAGTAGTTCTGAAGCAAGGGGTTTAATCCGCGGCCATCAGTTATAAATTTCAAATAATTTTTAAAGTTTTCCGGATCAGCGAAGACTACCGGTGCCATCGCTTTCAGATCTACGGCATCACGCAAAAGGATGAAAGGTGAACTACCAACACGGGTACCCAGGATATCTACTCCGAGCAACATAGAGGTTAAAAACACCTGTGAAAACGCAACAATGGTCATCACCCCATTTTCCCAGCTCCTTGCTTTCCAGATCAGGATTAATCCAAGCAATGATTGCCAGAATGCCCAAAGCCAGAAACTACCCTCCTGTCCTTCCCAGAAAGCCGATACAATGTAATACACCGGCAGTGCTTTAGAAGAGTGGAAGTAAACGTAATAGTATTCGTTATAATGATTTAAGATCAGGTAAAACAAAGTTGCACCGATAGCGATAATACTCACCATGTTGGTGATGAAACCAAGGCGACCTAGCCTGGTCCAGGAATTATTATCTAGTTCTTTGTTTGTAGTCGCAAAAAAGTAGGAGATGGTTGAAAATAAAGAAGCGGCAAAAGCAAGGACAATAAAAAACTGTCCGACTTTCCCGGGGAGGAGGGTTTCTCCAATAAATTGTGTATCCATTAAGGGCTTTAGTATTTTGAATCTATTGAGGTTGTTCTACAGTTCCATCTTGCTTTACTTCAACAAGATTGTCATTATATTTTGAAGGACATTTCATCAGAATTTTAGAAGCATAGAACGTATCTTTCTCCATCTTTCCAATCAGCACGAGTTTCTCGGAACGCTCGAAATCCTGAGGTTTAGTGCCATTATAAACAACTTTGTTCACTGCACCTTTCTCATCTTTCATATAGAATGCAAAATGATTCGCATCTTTCTCCGCATCGTAGTACATGCCTTTCTCTTTTTCCCAATAACCCATTACATGGAATTCACGGGATTCCTTTGCTGCATCCTGAAAAGTTGAATAACTGCTGGTATCAGCATTCAAACTCACCAAAAAACAAACACATAAAGCAATTGTGATTAAACCTATAATTGCACTTTTTTTCATGGTATAAATAAGATTTAAAGCTTCTCACAAAGATAAAAATTAAACCCACCTATTAGACCGCCGCTTTCTGCTATTCATGTTCTTGACGATATATTGATAGTTCTCTGACAATGGATTGGGGTTTTATGTAAGCAAACTGCAGTTTTAAAAAATATTATTCTAAGTATTGGGTTTTAATCATCAAAGGCATGGATTTTTGCATTCTCAATACCTTCGGTTTTGACACACGTCTGATGTATGGCTCCCAGCCATGACGTTTATAGTAATCCTGATGCTCCATCTCCGCCGGGTAAAACTTATCCAGCTGTATCAATTCAGTAACGATCATATTTCCAAACCTCGTGCTGTCCAAGACCTTTCTCAAAGCAAGCAATGCTTTATACTCTTGCTCATTGCGGTAAAAAGCTATGGAACGATAGTCGGAGCCAATATCGGGACCTTGTCGATTCAACTGTGTTGGATCATGCGCCTCGAAAAAGGCATTCGCCAGCTGTTCAAAGCTGATCACCTTTGGATCATAGTATACCTGCACCGCCTCTGCATGCCCTGTCGTTCCCGATAACACTTCATCGTAGCTTGGATTTGCAGTGCTACCACCGGCATAACCACTAATTGCTTTATTAACGCCTTTAAGCTGAATCATACACTCCTGCATGGCCCAAAAACATCCGCCGGCAAAGGTTGCCACCTGCTCCTTAGCTTGAGGCTCAGGAAGCACCGCAAAACCATCCAGCTCCTGGATCTCCTGCATGCTGGAGCTTGTGCAGGACAAAAAGATGCTGAGCAGCAACACAACAAAAAGCGGAGTTCTGATTTTCATATCCTTCGTTTGTTATATATACGCCACTGTCGCTGAAAACGTATGTTTCTGATCTTCAAACAAAAGTCATATAAACGACAAAGCCGCAGCAGTTTGAAACTGTTGCGGCTTTCCATATGATTTATTTCAGCTTACGGCCAAATACCAAGGTTCATGTAGGAAACGGCGATCTTGTCAATAGAACCAACAAAAGCAGCCATTCTTAAGGTATCAACACCAGGCTTAACCTTTAAAGTCTCTCTGATCTCGTGGTAAGAATGGATCATGGTGTCCTCAAGACCAGAGTTTACCAACTCCATCTCAGAAGCTCCTTTTACTAACATTGAGCGGTGTTCTGCAGGAATGCTCTTTCCAGTTAAGCTTTCAAGAGTATTAATCAGATTCGCATTTGAGTTTTCCGCATAACGGTTTTCCATACGACCAAAAGCAACGTGTGAAAGGTTTTTCAACCACTCGAAATATGAAACGGTTACACCACCAGCGTTGCAGTACATATCTGGAATAATAATACCACCCATTGCAGTGAAGATCTCTTCCGCACCTGGCGTAGTTGGTCCGTTTGCACCTTCAGCAATGATCTTTGCTTTGATGTTTCTGATGTTTGCTTCTGTGATCTGGTTTTCCAAAGCCGCTGGCACAAGGATGTCACATGGCTGTTCTAAACCTTCCATCGAGTTTTTAAACTCCGTAGCGCCTTTAAAGCCAAGGATTGAACCGGTTAACTTACGGTGAGCAAATACCTCATCGATGTTAAATCCATTCTCGTTGTAAATTGCGCCTTCAAACTCGCAAAGACCTACGATTGTTGCGCCCATTTCAGAAAGGAATTTCGCAGAGTGGTAACCCACATTTCCTAATCCCTGAACAATTACACGTTTATCACCAAGACCTGCTTTCAAGCCAAGCTTAGCCATATCTTCACCTACGCTTACACATTCTCTGATTGCAAAAGCAACACCGCGACCGGTAGCTTCCTTACGCCCACGGATACCGTGCAATGCAATCGGTTTACCCGTAACACAGCCTAACGCGTCCAGAGAACCTGGATTCATGGTCATATAGGTGTCGGCGATCCAGCTCATTTCACGCTCCCCTGTTCCGTAATCCGGTGCAGGAACGTCAATACCAGGACCAATGAAGTTCTTTTTTATTAATTCTGTAGTATACCTACGGGTGATGTTCTCCAGCTCACTTACCGTATAATTTTTCGGATTGATCCGGATACCACCTTTTGCACCACCAAAAGGAACGTTTACGATGGCACATTTATAAGTCATCAATGCAGCTAATGCCATCACTTCATCCTCATTCACCATTTCACTGTAACGGATACCACCTTTAGTAGGGCTCATGTGGTGAGAGTGCTCCACACGCCAGGCATCAATAACTTCAAAACCATTTCCCCTTCTAATTGGAAACTGGAAACGATATACACTGTTGCAAGCTTTAATTTGATTCAGTAGACCTTCCGGATGGGAGGTGAATTTTGCGGCGTTGTCAAAATTCGCACATACGTCTGTAAAGAAGTTTGTTTCGTTTGCTAGATTAGCCATTATTTGTTTTTTATGTTTTTCGTTAGTTTACCTCATTAAGGCTGCAAAATTGCATTAAAAAATATCATTTATGCAAATGGCCATGAGCTTAGTGTATTCGTCACACCTAAGCATTTAGTCGTACAAAACAAGGATTTAAGAGGATAGAATTAGTTTTTCGGATCAGAATATTTTTCTAATTTTTTTAATCTTCTGTCGATTGAAAATAAAAATAAGATCAAACCGATGAGGATTATAGCCGCACATGCCACGACCACGTAGATTTTACCTGAAGCATAAATACTTTCTTCCAGGGAAGATGATGCGCCCTGCGCAAATATCTGAAGGCTTACTGTTAACATTAACAGTGTGAATAATATTTTTTTCATGATTATAGCGTCGTCGTTTTATCTAGTGCACGTACCCGGAATTTAAGCGTGTATATCCAGTATCCAATCAGGATCCAGCCCAGACATGCAGGATAGAAAACCGTACGCATACGACTGTCCAGGTCATAGGAATTAAAGCCAGGGTTCCCGCCATTCCCCGGGTGCAGCGAATCAGACAATCTTGGTAAAACAAAAAGCAGCACCACCATCATTGGAAATGCAAATATGTTATAGATGGCCGAAATTTTAGCACGCTTTTGTTCCTCATCAATGGCGTTGCGAAGTACCAGGTAAGCAAAATACAGCAGCAAAGCAATTGCAGCAAAGTTTTGCTTGACGTCAAAGCTCCATGCCTGCCCCCAGGTGTACTTTGCCCATACCGCGCCTGTCACAATTCCAAGAACGCCAAAGACAATCCCCACGTTCACACTCTCCACCGCTTTCAAGTCGTTTGTAGGATTGCTGGATAACAGATATTTGATGCTGTGAAAAACCGAAACGCCAAACAAAATAATCATACTGAACCACATCGGAACATGGAAATACAAATTCCGGATACTTTCATGTAGTATGGGCAACTTCGGTACACTATTCAAAAAGCCGGCAACGGTGGCATACAATACCAACACAGAACCCAAAACTTTCCACCAGTCTTTATACATGGATAACAGATTTTAATCGCGCCAAAGGTAAGGAAATAACAGTAAAGAAACGGCGCAGACCAGTACATTAATGACTAGTAGCATACCAATTTCATCTATGCTAACGCTCCGGTCTAAGCCGTCAATGGCGTTTTTCGTTAGTTTGATCAACACAATCAGCACCGGAATGATCACCGGAAAGCTCAGTATGGCCATCAACATTCCACCATTTCCAGCCTTGGAAGAAATCGCGGAGATCATGGTAAATATGCTCGAAAAGCTTAAACTGCCCAATATCGTGGCAAGGAAATAAAGGCCGAGATCCGCGGGCACGTAGCCAAACACCATGATGTAGAATCCGAGTGCAATGACCGTGAGCAGCATCATCAGCAAAATGTTATACAACGTTTTGGAAATAATAAGCGCAAGCGGACTGGCAATGGTGTAAATATAAAGTTGCCTTCCCTTACTTTCCTGCAAAAAGCTCTTTGACACCGCATTTATGGAGGCAAAAAGCATGATGATCCAGAACAGCGCATTCCAGGTTACCGGGTTAGCGCTAACGCGCGACAGGAAACACACGAATATGGTCGACACCACGTACAACAGCACACCGTTCAACGCATATTTCGAGCGCCATTCTAAAAGCAACTCCTTTTTTACCAAAAACTTTACCTGATCAAATAACGTCATCAATAAAGCAATCTAAACCGACACTGCGTTTGCCGGAGGAAACACCTTTTTAGGACTCCGCACCGTAATCAGCGCTAAAGCACCTGCCAGGATTACAAACCAACCCCATTTGTATTTCACCACACCTGCGGCGAAGTTGATGGCTTTTTTAAAATGAATGAAACTGAAGGCGTCGTGAGATTTGAAATACACGCCCGCAAGCGTCACCAATACAAGCGTAACGCCCAGCCATCCACATATACGCATCAGCCTGGATCTCTCCATGAAGGATGCAGCAAACGCAACCAGCACTACAAGGTAGAATATGGTTGCTATGGAAACATCAAGATCGAAATAGTTCCGGTTGCCGATGATCGGAAGGTGAACCAGGGGGCACATACCCCCTACCGCCATAAGCGCTGCTCCAACAACCCCTTGAATTTTCATACTAGCCTTGCGTATTGATACCCATTTTATCTGCAAAATGCGCACAGTAATCACGCAGATCCTCAACAATTAACTGCTCTCCAGTTGCTTTAAGGAAGGTATCACCCATTGTTTGCAGGGTCTCGTAGAAGAAACGCTTCATTTCATCTACCGGCATATCCTTCGTCCAAAGGTCAATACGCAAAGAGTTCTTGTAGTTATGATCCCATAAAGCCAGCATCATAGATTTTACAGGCATCTGCTCTTTATTCTCTGCATCAGTAGACTCCCATAAAAGGTTCTCAGGCACATTATTGTCGTCCAGCTCTACGGTAATTTTAATTTCAGCTTTTTTCATCGATTCTATTATTATCAGGCAAATGCATTCGCCTGCGGTTTATGTTATGGTTTTATTAGCTATTCAGCACACTTAACTTCAGTATAAATACAAAAACAAGCGTAAAAATAATGAAAGCACATTCGATCACCCAAAGGTTCAAGGTTGAGGGAATGAACTTTCTGAAGATCTGATCAGAAAGAAATGATATCACAACAGCCAGAAAACAAACTGCTATCCACAGTCCGTTCACCTGGTGATCAATGCCGTTGGTTATTTCAGGCTTACCGAAAATAAGCAGGCCAGCCATTACCAGACTTAAGGCAGTTACAATATTCAGCGGCGTCAGTTTAAAATTCAAGTCCTTTACCTTTTAGTTTTCTTTCTTTTCCAGGCTGGTGTTTTATCGGTTTTCTTCTTTACCTCGAAAACACGTTTTTTCTCATGAAAAGCACCTTTAAAATCCGGATCTTCTTTTCTCTTTTGAGCATCAATTTCCCTTGCCATCGCCTGGCGCTCTTCGTAAGGCGTCTCTTCCACAAATACTTCCGGTGGAAGTGGCATAACCGGGATGGTCTGTCGTATTAACTTCTCAATCTTCCGGATGTAATACTTTTCGGCTTCTGTATAAAATGTTAATGCCTCACCCGTTGCCAGAGCACGCCCGGTACGACCAATGCGGTGTACATAATCTTCTATAATTATGGGCACGTCAAAGTTTATGACGTGACTTACGTCAGAGACATCTATTCCTCTGGAGGCCACATCTGTAGCTACAAGCACGCGGATATTGCCCTCTTTAAATGCACTAATGGAATTGATCCGGGTGTTCTGCCCTTTGTTCGCGTGAATTACACGAACGTTCTCCGCACCAAAACGGCGGCTGATAAATGCAAAAATGGAATCTGCAACAACCTTGGTTTTACAGAAAATGATCAATCGTTTAACCGCGTCATCGTTCTTCAGCAAATGCTGCAGCAAGTTTATCTTAGTTTTGAAGTTCGGAACTTCATAAAAGGTCTGTGTAATGGTTGCTGCAGGCGTTGCACGCTCTGCCGCCTCTATAACCGTCGGATTTTTCAGGAAATCACCTGCAATCTTCTGCACCAGATCACTCATGGTCGCAGAGAAAAGTAAATTCTGCCGCTTTCTTGGCACAATTTCGAGAATCCGGTGGATGGAGCTAATAAAGCCCATATCCATCATCTTGTCGGCCTCATCAAGTACCAGGAAACGCAGACTTTGTGTGTTAATGTGTCCTGCAAGATAGATATCCAGAAATCTTCCTGGAGTAGCAATGATAATATCCACGCCGGCTTTCACCTGTTCAATCTGGGTCTTTGGACCGATACCGCCATAAACCACCACAGCCCGCAAGTCAGTATATTTTGCAAACATCTTTACATGATCTGCAATCTGCATGGCAAGCTCACGTGTTGGCGAAAGGATCAGTGCACGCGGATTTTCTCCCTGTGCATATTTCAGTTGCATCAGCATTGGCAGCAGGTAGGCGGCTGTTTTTCCAGTGCCGGTTTCTGCAATACCAAAGATATCCTGTCCGGATAATACCGGAGCAATGGCCTTTTCCTGAATCGGCGTAGCTACGGTAAAACCGGCATCTTCTACAGCATTTAAAATCTGTCGGTTGAGTTTAAACTCTTCGAATTTTTTGGACATTCGGCAAATATAGGCATTAAAATAGCTGTGCGAGGCCTTCGGCCAACTATTATACATTTTGACCTCTGGCAGACTTCCAGCAGGCAACATCCGCCTTTTGCAGCACCTGCTGTTCTACGGCTTAGCTTTGCTCCAGGAATGGCAGCGCAATACACATGGAATCCGCCTCCGAATGGAAAAACGATTCAATCTTATCAACGGTCCGCTCGGTAGCCAGGTTCGTGTTGAAATATTGGATCACAGATGCTTTCATGGATTGCACTTGCTCCTGACTCATGGCCAGGGCGCTCTGTATAGCTTCATCAAGTGATTCATAACTGGTATAAGTGATGCAGTTTTTCAGATGTTCTAACGGTGGATAGAATAACTCGTTATATTGCAGAATAGGTATCGTTCCAACAGCCATAGCTTCAAACGCATTATGAGACCAGGGCATTCTTACTCCTGGCAGGCAGAGATAAAAATCCGATTTACTTAAAATGGACAACCAGTCGTCATCTGGAGTTCTGGCTTCACTAATGATAAACTTATGTCTTGCTGTTTTAGCACTCAAAACACCATACAGGTGTTCTTTACTGCCTGATCGTAAGATTGCCGGATCTTCTGCATATTTAGCATCAATGTGGTCGAGTACTTCAACCCTGGAGATTGTACCTGCAAATTTCTCCTTCAGAATGGATTTACTATATAACTTGCGTTCGAAGTTGCCGGCAAAAATAATTCGGGCACACCTACTCTGCTTTCGGTATATGGCAAAATCCGAGGCCTTTAAATACTGTTGGTAAAACCTCGGGTGAAGCGTGTAGGGCATGTAGTACGCGTCTATTTTATCCCTGATCAATGCATATCCATAGGTAAACTTAATCAGCTTCTTCCTTTGGCCTCCTTCATGAAGCACAACGGTGTCTTCTTCCTCCTCCGTATTGCGAACCAATTTGAAACCCTGATCCAGCAGCATTTTCTTGTACGGTGCATCGTCAGCAAAGAACCCTTCATTAACCCGGAGCACCGGCTCAAAGCCACTGAATTTGAAAACCTGACAAAGGATAAATGAATACCGGCCCATATCCTTGTTCAGGATACGGTTCGAAAAGGTGATCACCGCGGTTTTATGATCCGCATTAGGCGGCACCTTGCCTTTTGTTTGGGAAAAGTATTTTAAAAGCCGTGTAAGCTTGCTCGGAATGTTTTTAAGTTTACGCTCAATGTACATCGTAAGATCTAATTTCGTCTGCTGCGCATATAAGGTAGAAAATATTCTGTAAAAAAAAACGGTTGACCGGTGCTTAGCCGGGTCCGTTCACAATCAATCGCCTATTTAAATACTTCAATAAAAATACTTTATTAGTTTATTTACTGCAGCATACATCAACATAGTTTCAAAAATGATACACTATTCAGTTTTAACAGGCCATGTAAAATGTGCATCATTTTGATAAGCCATTTTTTCGCGGATAACCAGAAATAGTCAACAAATGAATACAAATATCTTTAGCCTAAGCGGGAAACTCTTAAGTTTGAAGCAATGAACACGATCCTCCTAAAAAACGCGACGCTCGTAAATGAAAACCAGGTTTTTGTTTCTGATGTACTCCTGAAAGCTGGAAGAATAGAAAAGATTGCCAGCACTATCGAATATGCGGGTGCTATGGAAATCAATGCCGAGGGATTACACCTGCTGCCTGGCATGATCGATGACCAGGTACACTTCCGTGAGCCGGGTTTAACACACAAAGCTGATATCTTTTCAGAAAGCATGGCGGCCGTTGCCGGTGGCATCACCTCCTTTATGGAAATGCCAAATACGGTGCCCAGTACTTTGACACAGGAACTGCTAACAGACAAGTACAGCATTGCTGCCGAAGTGTCGCTTGCAAATTATTCCTTTTATATGGGCGCCTCCAACAACAACCTGGAAGAAGTGTTAAAAACAGATCCCAAAAATGTATGCGGCATTAAAGTTTTTATGGGTTCCAGTACTGGAAATATGCTGGTGGATAATGAAAAAGTATTGGAAAACATCTTCCGCGAGGCACCGATGCTTGTTGCTACCCATTGCGAAGATGAGGCAACCATACAGCGTAATCTGGCGGCCTTTAAATCACAATACAGCGATCAGCTAACGATAGACATGCACCCCAAGATCAGAAGTGAAGAAGCCTGTTATCTTTCCTCCTCTTTAGCGGTATCGCTTGCTAAAAAGTACAATACCCGACTACACATCCTGCACATCTCCACTGCCAGGGAAGTTGCCCTGTTCGATAATACACTTCCTCTTCAAGAGAAGCGGATTACTGCTGAGGCATGTGTGCATCACCTGTGGTTTGATGACCGGGATTATGCAAATAAAGGCAATTGGATCAAGTGGAATCCTGCAATCAAGACTGAAGCAGATAAGAATGGTGTACTTGCCGGACTGCTGAACGATCATATCGACGTTGTCGCAACCGATCACGCACCCCACACCATTGAGGAGAAAGAACAGCCCTACAGTTCCGCACCTTCTGGCGGACCCCTGGTGCAACATGCATTGCCTGCGTTGCTAGAAATGTACCACCAGGGCAAGATCTCCCTTCAAAAAATCGTGGAAAAAACCGCCCATAATGTTGCAACCTGTTTCAACATCAAAGAAAGAGGCTTCATACGTGAAGGATACTGGGCCGACCTGGTATTGGTAAACCTGAATGATCCCTTCAAGGTAACCCGTCAGAATGTGCTTTATAAATGCGGCTGGTCTCCTTTTGAAGATCAGACGTTCCAGTCGGAAGTTGTCCACACTTTCGTTTCTGGAAATCTGGCCTACTCAAATGGTAAGTTTACGACCAATGAAACTGGCAAGCGTCTGGAGTTTATTCGCTAAACCCTAACATTAATAACGATCAGAAATAGGAATGCGTGCAGGAAAGCAAAGCCTTAAACGACAATTGATGATAAACGGCCTCTTGGCCATTTTAATCTTTTTCATCGGCTTAAACAGCAACATTGTAGAGCAGCTCTATTCCGGGTTTTTCTACAAATATCTCTCGCTGGTGCTAAGGAGCATCAGCGGCCTGTTTCCTTTTTCGTTGGGTGACATACTCTATGTGCTGTTCATAGGTTTCATTTTATACCGTGCGTTCAACTACATCAGGAAATTACAAACTGCCAGGCCCAGGCGACCCATGCTTCTTGCAGCGCCACTGCATTTGTTAAACTTCAGTTTAATCCTATACATTGCCTTCAAACTGCTCTGGGGCTTGAATTACGCCAGACCTTCCATTGCAGAACAACTCAAGATCGGTAATGAAAAATATAGCCCTGAGCAATTAACCGCCCTGGCAAAATTTTTAATCAGACAGATCAACGGCATACAAGTCGAGCGCTTAAAGCAACAGGATCCCGAATCACAACATTACACGACTGCAGCGTTGGAGCATCTGGCTGCTTCCGCATACCAGGAAATGCATGCTAAAGCCCCATTCTTCAGCTATCGTCAACCCGCATTGAAAAAAGTCTTAAACACTTGGGCAATTACAAAAATAGGGCTTGAAGGCTACTACAATCCCCTATCCGGGGAGGCCAATGTTAACATGAGGATTCCGGCACACGGGCTTCCCTTTGTTGCTTGCCATGAAATTGCACACCAACTTGGTGTTGGACGTGAAGATGAAGCAAACCTGGTCGGCTATCTCGTTGCATCGAACAGTAAAGATCTGAATTTTAAATATTCAGCAACCTATAGTGTACTCCGCAACGTCCTGTTTGAGGTCCGGATTAAGTTGCCAGAGGAATACGAAGAACTTGCCGCAAGCATCAATGAAGAAACTAAACTGGATTTTAAGCGTGACCGGGATTTTTGGATGAAATACAACAGCGACATGTATGCTTACATGGATGTTGCCCTAGACAGCTTTTTAAAGTTAAACAATCAACAAAAAGGCATTAACAGCTACCAGGACATTGTGATCTGGGTATACAACCTGCACAAACACGAATTATAACACAGGTAATCCATCGGCACGAGACCGGATCACCATCATGATCCTCGCAATACTTGCTGCCCGCAATTTCGCGTTTTCTGCAACTTCTCCGGCAAAGAGGGCATCCAGCGTTTCGTTGAACAGGGAGAGCCAGCGATCAAAATGCCGCTGCTCAACAGGTAACTGCAGGTGTTTAGGCATGGGATCATCCTTGTACTTCCTGGTATATAGTAATATTGTAGACCAGAAATCGACCATCCTGTTCAGATGCGGCGCCCAGTTGTCCTTTATGATCGGTTCGAAAATAGGACCCAGCAAGTCGTCTGCACGCACTTTGGCATAAAAGGTATGCACGAGGAGGGCAACATCATCCTCATCGCTAATATCATTTCTTTGTTCCATATCCATCTCAGCTCAAGTCTACAAAGCTACGAACTTAAACCCCATTTATGATCTGAATTGCTTTCTCCAGAAGTTCGTCTTTCCCCTCTTTGATCCCCTGGATCGTTGGTTTGATTTCATAATCGATCCGAATGCCTTTGCGTTGAGTCTCCGTACCATCAGGATACAAAACGCCGATTCCAGAAATCATGGTCGAAATTCCGCCCGGCAGCGTAATCGCAGACACATTACCATCAGCTGCAGCGGTCGTACTACCGATAACGGTTACGTTTGGTGAGCTTTGAAAGGCCATCGTTGTATATTCTGCCTGGCTCTGTGTAAGCTCATTTACAATTACCACCACCTTGCCTTTGTATTCATTACTTGCAGGGGTAGACAGTTCTTTTCTAATCCTGAATGTACCCGGACGCATAAGGTCGACCGTCGTAAATTTCACAAACGAACTATTGCTTTTAGCATTATCGTCCTGGGCTTTTGTCTTGATAAATGGCACGAAGGTAAAAGGCATGAACTCCGATGGATAGCAACGCATATCTACTACAATCCCTTTGGTATCCTTAAAGGCTTCCTTGATTGCCGGCAGATCTTTGTTTTTATATTTTCCCGGGAATATATACGCAATTCCACCATTCATTACTTTGTAAGCAGCTGCACTTGGATCAGGGTCTACATCCAGCGCATAGTTGAGCTTGGTTCTCGCTAAGGTTTCGATAGCTACTTTTTGTTGGCGACCAGCGCTAACGACATCCAGTTGCATCTGACTATTATTGCTGCGCAGCAGGTACGTCCTCGGTAAATCACGCAACTGAGTCGCATAATTTGAAGCGGCTGTGATTGGCAGGAACTTTTGGATCAGCTTTTCTACCGGCACACCATCAATGTTTGTGATTACATCGCCAATTTTAAACTTTTGCTTTACCCCTAGCGTATCTGCATAGTACCCGGTCACCACCAGCTTATCTTCTACAAATTTCGCCCGGATTGGTAGCCCAAACTTGCCTCTGTAATCCTCAAGTTCAAGATGTCTGGACCAGATATTCGCATGAGTATCATGGATACTGCTGATTAGCCTCAATGTAGTTAACAGATAATCCTGTTTACGCTGGGCATTTACAAAGTCCGGAATGAAGGATTCAAGTTTATCTTCCCAGCTCCCGTCAATAAGGTGCTTATAGGGGAAGAAATAATTGATCATGTTCCAATATCTGAATAGGCTAAGCAGGCGCATACCGGCATCTGGTAAATCCAGATTGGCATAGGCATTTTCATGCTTGAAAACAGGGTTTTCAACATTTGGAACGAGCTCAAGGTAGTAATTCTTCTTGCTTGCCGGATTCGCAGCAATATGCTTCAGTTTCGCGGCTAACGTGGCATTCAGCACCTTACCATCGAACATACTACCATAATCTGGCCGCTGCGCGGCGTCCTTGTTGGCTGCCAAAGCACAATCCTTGCAAACTGCAGCGGCGCCGAACTTGTCCACCCAGGACAATAAAACCCGGTTTAGTTCTGCATCTGTTTTTGCATTAACCACTGCAGGCATAACCCGGAACAATTCAGCGTCCATGTTAAAGTCACCTGAAGCAACTGCAGGATGATGGTACTTTAGCAATCCCCAGACTTCAGCTAGAATTTTAAGGTTGCTTATACGTTGCTTATTCAATGCAATCTTATCTATGCCCGAGTGATTTGCATAGGCTGTATCCAGTTGTGCTTTTGCCAGTTTTACTTCTTTTAAACGGGCCTGTTCTACTGGCTTTCCATCAATATATAGCTTCAAGCCATCAATCCACATCTTACCCTTGCCTACCAATAAGCCACCTGCTACAATTCGAATGGCCTCCTCATCGTTATAAGGTAACTTAATACTGAATTCATTCCAGTCATTCGTACCCGCAACTGCCTTGTCGGCCATGTTGTTAAACTGCAGCACACCATCATCTTTATCTACACTCAACCATAAACCGGCGAACCCATCGGTAACTTGCTGAGTCTTTATAAAGCCCTTAAGTTCAACATTTTGTCCTTTAAAGGTCTTAGGAATATTGAAACTCGTTGCTACATATCCTTCAGTACCGCTGCTGGTAATGGAGATCGAATATTTGCCGTCCTTTTTCTCCGTGCTGTCTAGCGCCACTGGAAATTTCTTTGCGTGCTCGGGTGATGTTGGAAACAACCAGCCAACCGGCTGATGATTTGCATTTAGGTTTTCCATACTCCCATTAAAATCAACCCGGTTCTGTGCGCAGCCGATGAAGCAGATCGCAGAAAATAGCAGTGCAAGTAATGATTGTCTCATGTTGGATAGCGTTAATAAAGATTTGTGGAAATATAAGATTAAAAGACAATAATTCACAACGCTGCATTGCACCGCCTTCGGCACTTTTACCCGGTTTAAAGCCCAAAACATTACAGCGCTAAAACAAATAAAGCCTAAAACATTTCTAAATTTGCAGTTATGGCAAAGATATCCATCAACCTGGCTACAGGTTCTTTACAAAAGGAAGAGATTATTGTTGGTATAGACTTAGGTACAACCAACAGTTTGGTTGCGTTTATCAACCCTGAAAATAATCCACAGGTCATCAATGACACAGGTAAAGGTTTATTGGTACCATCTGTTGTACATTTCAATGCCAATGGCGATGCTGTTGTTGGTAATGAAGCCAAATCTTTCCTGATCAGTGATCCTGCGAACACGATATTTTCCGTGAAGCGACTGCTTGGTCGTTCTTACAAGGACGTTGCAGCTCACCAGGACACTTTTTCTTATAAAATTATAGACGACGATACAGAATCACTGGTAAAAATCCAGGCCGGCAATAAGTTTTATACGCCCATTGAATTATCCGGATTGATCCTTAAAGAATTGAAAGACCGGGCAGAACACGCCTTGAAAACACCGGTAAACCGGGCTGTGATCACGGTGCCTGCTTATTTCAATGATAGTCAGCGTCAGGCAACACGTGATGCTGGGAAACTTGCAGGGCTTGATGTGCTAAGAATTGTAAATGAGCCTACCGCAGCAAGCTTAGCTTACGGTATCGGACTTGACCCGGCACAAACAAAGACCATTGCTGTCTACGATCTGGGTGGTGGTACCTTCGACGTGTCGATCCTTGCGATCCAGAATGGTATTTTCGAGGTGCTTGCAACGAATGGAAATACTTTCCTTGGAGGTGATGACTTCGACCGTGCAATTGTACACTACTGGATAGAGCAGAACAAAATCAGTGCTGAAGCCTTAGCGGCAGATGCCGGATTGATGCAGACACTTCGTCTGAAAGCAGAAGCAGCAAAGATTGCCCTTAGTACTCAAAACATTTACAATGAAAAGCTCGAACTAACCAACGACCAACCTGGTGAAATCTGGTGCAGTATCACCAGAATCAAGTTCGAGGAACTCATCGCCGCCAAAGTACAGGAAACCATTGATTCTTGTCAACAAGCGCTAACGGATGCAAAGCTAAGTATCGCTGATATTGATGAGGTGGTTATGGTTGGTGGTTCAACAAGAACACCATACGTGAAGCAACAAGTTGCTGCTTTCTTCGGCTCAACACCACATGATCAGATTAACCCAGATGAAGTGGTTGCACTTGGTGCGGCTATTCAAGCAGACATCCTTGCTGGTAACCGCTCCGATATCTTACTGCTTGACGTAACACCACTTTCGCTGGGTATCGAAACGATGGGTGGATTGATGGATGTTATTATTCCAAGAAATTCAAAAGTGCCAACGAAGGCTGGCCGCCAATATACAACCTCTCTGGATGGACAAGTGAACATGAAAATTTCTGTGTTCCAGGGTGAACGTGATTTGGTTTCTGAAAACAGGAAATTGGCAGAATTTGACCTTAAAGGTATTCCATCAATGCCTGCTGGATTCCCGAAGGTAGACATCAACTTCATGCTTAATGCCGATGGTATCCTGACGGTGCAGGCGATAGAGCTACGCTCGGGTGTAAAGCAGGAGATTGACATCACGCCATCTTACGGGCTGTCTGACGAAACCGTTGAGCAGATGCTGATTGATTCCATTACGCACGCAAAAAGCGATGTAGAACAGCGCATGCTGATCGAAGCCAGAAGCGAAGGTGAACAGTTGGTGTATACAGCCGAACGTTTCATTGAGAAGAATGGATTCGTGCTAACAGAAACTGAAAAATCGGAGACCTTAAAATATATTGCCGCTTTGAAGGATGCACTTGCTACTGCAGAGAAAGACAACATACTGAAAAAGGCAGACGAGTTGAACGAGTTCACCCGTCCATTTGCAGAACGTCTGATGGACATTGCAGTTTCTCAAGCGATGAAAGGCAAAAGCATAGAATAAATTAACAGCAACCTTGTTGCCTGATATATACTGGCGTAAATGAAAAGATCTTTTATTTACGCCATTTTTATGTTCGCCTGGTTGACGCTAAGCAGCTGGGGATTTTTTGCGCATATGCAGATCAACCAGCTTGCAGTTTATACCCTGCCGCAAGGCCTCAGCAGGTTCTATAAGAACAACATGAAGTATATTCGTGACCATGCTGTTGACCCCGACAAACGGCGGTATTCAGACTCTTTAGAGGCGCCAAGGCATTACCTTGATGTTGAGGTTTATGAAGAAAGCATTGACAGTATTCCATTTAAATGGGAAGATGCACTGGCGAAATATGGCCGGGCAAGGCTACAAGAAAGCGGTACCCTACCCTGGCAGATACAGATCAGCTACTACAAACTGGTTAATGCCTTCAAAGCCCGTGATTCCATCCGGATTCTCCTGTATTCCGCCTATCTCGGCCATTACCTGGGCGATGCACACGTGCCCCTCCATACAACAGAGAACCATAATGGCCAGCTAAGCAATCAGTCTGGAATTCATGCATTCTGGGAAAGCCGGCTGCCAGAACTTTTCGCAAAGGACTACAACTTTCTGGTTGGCCGGGCGAGTTACATAGACAATCCGCTTAAAGCAGCCTGGAAAATCGTAAAGCATAGTCATGGGCTCGTCGACAGTACGTTATCGCTGGAGCAGGAGCTTAAGAAAGCTACTCCCGCATTCAGCCGCTACAGCTACTCCAAAAGAAAAGGTCAGGTGTTAAAACAATACTCCGCGCAGTACTCCAGGGCCTATAACCTGAAACTAAATCACATGGTTGAAAAGCAAATGCGATCCTCGATCAAAGCTGTCGGCGATTTCTGGTTCTCTGCATGGGTAGATGCGGGACAACCAAAAATGGAAAACATGATCAAAGTACCTGACTCCGAACTGGAAAGACAGCACGAAGAAAGACTTAACAACAAGTACGAAGGCGGAAAGATTATCGGACGAGAAAACTAAACTTCCGTAACTTTCTTCTTGCTGAATTTAGATTTCAAAGCTGCAAATATCGCAGGGAAGAAAGTTACTACGGCAATCACAAGAATCACAATATCAAAATTCTTCTTTACCACTGGAATCTGGCCTAAAAGGTACCCTGCCAATAGCAAACTGGCGATCCAGGTTACCCCACCAATCACATTATACATGGTAAACCGGCCAAAAGGCATCTTTGCAACACCTGCAACAAAAGGTGCTATGGTGCGGAAAATTGGAAGAAAACGGCTAAAGATTATGGCTTTACCACCATGTTTCTCAAAGAACTCATGAGACTGGTAGTAATATTCCAGTTTGAGGATTTTGTTTTCTGCTTTGAAGACCTTCACGCCGAGCAGACTGCCTAGTTTGTAGTTCAAGGTGTTCCCCAATATAGCAGCTACAATTAAGATTACAAGCATCACCCAGATACTCAAGCCGGTTTTCTCACCAGCGATCAAAGTTCCCATAGCAAACAGCAGGGAGTCTCCAGGAAGAAACGGTGTAACGACAAATCCGGTTTCCGCAAAAATGATCAGAAACAGTATCAAATAAGTCCAGGTCTGGTATTCGCTAATAATGATTTCGAGGTGCTTATCTATATGCAGCAGGAAATCGACAAACTGTGATAAAAATTCCAAAATAATCTTTTTTGTCAAAAATATAAATTTACGTGTGATTCCGGCCCACTTTATTCTTTTTATCGGCTTTCTTACTTTTCCGTAACAAACCTGTGTGTTATTGACTGCAGGGGTTCTCGGTTTTTGTGTCAGACAAGGTTTAGGTTGACAAGGGGTTAACAAGGGGTTGACAGGGGGTTGACAAGGCCCTTACCCGGCAATGATCTTGTCAACCCCCTGCCAAGCCCGGGCAAGCACCATGTTTACTCCAAGGCCACATTGAGTCGAGCCGGTATGCTGTCCGGCAATGAGATATCTCATAATCTACTGTTGATCGTCGGCGAATATGGGCTGTACTTTGATGGAAAGCTGTTTAAGGTCGGTGAATTCTATATGCCTAGAATAAAGGCCAAATACGAGTCACAGGGTAAAATTAAGCTTAAAGTTGAACATGGCCTGGCAGCGAATAGAAAAGAAGCTGAGATCACCGTTGATCTTGATAAAGTCACTTTAAACTAAAAAAGCCCGGTTTTTCAACCAGGCCTTCTCTTGTATCCGTTTAGGAATTAATTATAGCTGTTTAGCATAACTGGCATAACCAGCATCAGCACATCTTCATTTTCGTCATTGGTTTGTGGGATCAGTAAACCCGCACGATTTGGTGTAGATAACTCTAAGGTTACCTCTTCACCCGATAAGTTGCTAAGCATCTCAATCAGGAATCGTGCATTGAAGCCAATTTCAAGGTCTTCACCTTCATATTGACAGCTTAGGCGCTCATGTGCTTCATTTGCAAAGTCAAGATCTTCAGAAGAGATGTTCAACTCGCTGCCGCTGATCTTCAATCGTACCTGGTGTGTTGTTTTGTTAGCGAAAATCACAACCCTTCTCAAAGTGTTTAAGAATAATGCACGATCAATGATCAGCTTATTAGGATTGTTAGCAGGAATAACCGCTTCGTAATCTGGATAGCGCTCATCAATTAAACGGCAAACCAGATTAATATTCTCAAACTTGAAGAAAGCACTAGTGGCATTGTAGTCAACCGAAACGCTAACCTCGGTATTTGGTAAAGCAGCTTTCAATAGCGTTAATGCTTTTTTAGGTAATATGAAAGAAGCTGTCTTATCAGCTTTGCTGTCTTTACGTCTGTATCTTACCAGCTTATGCGCATCCGTAGCTACGAAAGTGATGTGCTGGTCCGAAAGCTGACAAAACACGCCAGTCATCGCTGGACGAAGTTCGTCATTACTCACGGCGAATATGGTTTTGGTAATCGCCTCGGTCAATACCGCAGCTGGAAGTTCAACAGAAGAAGCATTCTCTACCACTGGGATCTTCGGGAAATCGTCGCCGTTTTCACCGCTCAATTTGTACTTACCGTCACCTGCACTGATTTCAATAACAAAGGAGTTATCATCAATATTGAAAGCAATAGGTTGATCTGGAAGTGTTTTTAAGGTATCTAACAAGATCTTGGCCGGGATAGCAACTTTTCCGCCTTCTTTAGCTTCAACCGGTAGAGCGGTGGTCATACTGGTTTGTAAATCAGTAGCAGAAATGGTCAGGTTGCCGTCGCTGATTTCAAAAAGGAAGTTCTCCAGAATTGGCAAAACAGTACTGCTGCTTGAGGCACCATTTACTGTTTGTAAATGTTTAAGTAAAGTAGATGTGGATACAATAAATCTCATAGTATGATCTTGTAAATCTCAAAAATATACAATTTTACCTTGTATACTTATATTTGCGATAATAATGTTGAAAAATGCCGAATAATATCAACAGCCCTATCGGAAGCAGTACATTCATTATCTGCCAGGTTAACTTTTCGGTCCTGAGCCGTGTTTTATCAAGTAGTCTGACCTTAACATCTTTGTTTCTCAGCGCAATTAAGTTATCCTCACTCGACAGATAATCAGCAATATTCAGCAACAATGCCTTGTTACCAAAATTCTGCTGTGTAAAGCGGTCAAAGCCTAGCGGAAAGACCGAATTGTCCGTTGCACTTACCTGATTTTTAAAGATATCGCCGTCGCCAATCACGATCATACGTGTTGTTTTGCTTCTTTGGAAATTTCCATAGGAGCTAGTGATGCCTTCTGGAAGCGCCCTGTTATAGAATACCGATGGGAAGTTACCCTCCATCAACACTCCTACCGGTTTAGCAGTACTGGCATAATCTCTAGGGTCTGGTTGCTCTGCCACCATCTGTAAAGATAAAAGCTTGGGTGTACTGTGCAGTTTGTTGTATGGTGAGGTCGATAATATGGTTGTTTTACTTATACCTTTAACACCTATGGTGTCAATGGTGCTCACAAACTCAGCCCTTACACCATCAATATTCTTGACGAGTGCTGATGAAGTATCCGGCAACAGGATTGGATAATACAGCCATGGTGCCATTTGAATCTGATTTTGATTTCCGTCGCCCATCGCTAATGGGATCTCAGCACAATTTGCATCCGCAACCAGATTGTAATTGATCCTCGCGCCGTAAATAAACAGCATATCATCAAGGTTCAACGCTTTGTTAAATGCCAGCTGTTCGGTTTTACCGCGAAGGCTATCCAAATCTGCACTTACCTGATCGATGCTCCAAACCAGACTACCGCCTTTCATAACAAAGTAGTCGAGCTTGTATTTCTCTGCTTCAGTAAAAGGTTGCTGGGGTTTGGTTATGAAAAGAATCTTTAAGCGATCGAGCCCGGCCTTGTCGATAACCTTCAGGTCTACACGTCCCGCTTCATAGGTGGTCGATAATGATTTTAAGGCATCACTAAGCTGAAGATCCGAAAGCTCCCCATTTCCTTCCGTAAAACCTATTCTTGGATTCTCCCCGGTTACCACTTTCTTAATTGCTGAGGTAAAGGTGTATTCCAGGTTTTGTATGGAGCTGTTGATGTTATCTTCATAACTTCCCGCGGCATCCATATTCTGGAGCAGCTTCACTGGTAACTGCCGTCCTTCACAAGAGACCACTGCCATCGGGAATATCGTTTTCTGTGCAAAGCCATTGTCATTCTTGATATTCAAGGTAGTTGGCTCTACGCCGACACTATAAAGTCTACGAATTACAGTATCCTGTTCATTCAGTGGTAATCCAGAAATCGGATCGCTGAACACCACATTTATTTTAACATTTGCAAGTGCCTTATAGTCGTTCAGGAGATCTGATGTGGCAAGCTTCAGCCGCTTAAAGGCGGCAGGTAAATCACCATCCAGGAACACGGTGACGTTGATCTCCTGTTGGGCTTCGCGGAGAATGGCCTCCGTTTTCGGGTTCAAAGTATACCGTTTTTCTTTGGTGAAATCAAAACGTGTATAGATGTACTGTGAGGCAAGATTTAAAAGCACCAGTAAAAGCAGGCCAGCCAGCAGCTTAAAGCCTCTATTTTTGAATACTACCATTTACGTCCTCCTATCACAAACCGTGTTAATAGTAAAAAGAAGCTTACCATGGAAAGAAAATAGATCGCATCCCGGGTATCCAATACGCCCCGACTGATGGACTGATAATGTTCATTCACACTTAGAAATACAAAGAAATCCTGCAAAACAGCAAGTACTTCCATCCTGGCCATGGCATCGAAACCATTATACATGATGAAACAAAGGAACACTGCAATTGCGAATGCGATAACCTGGTTTTTGGTCACCGAAGAGGCAAATACGCCAACTGCGGTAAAAGAAGCACCAAGGAACAATAGTCCGATATATGATCCGATTATGGCACCGGTATCTACATTACCCGAGGGCATGGCGAGATTTGAAATGCTATAATAATAGATGAAAGTAGGTATCAATGCGCAAAATACCAGCACCAGACACGCAAAGTACTTTGCCAAGATGATCTGCCAATCCGTTAGCGGCCTGGTTGCCAACAGGATGTAGGTACCCTCCCGTCGTTCTTCAGCGAATGAGCGCATACTGATTGCGGGAATGAGGAACATGAATAGAAATGGTGCGAGGCTAAAGAAGCCCGTAAGTTCTGCGTAGCCATAATCCAGCATTGAGGTATCTGGAAAAAACCACAGCAGCAATCCTGCCGCCAACAGGAAAATCCCTATGGTAATATATGCCATCAGGGAATTTAGCAAGCTAAATAATTCTCTTTTAAATACTGCGTACATGCAATTTCAGGGTTGCCGAGGTTTAAAAATTAATGGTCACGAAGTAAGCTTTCTGAAGATGTCCTCCAGGGAATTGGTGTTATGACTGGCCTTTAATGCTTCAATTGTCGCATTAGCAACAATCCGGCCTTTATTAATGATGATCACCTCATCACAAACAGCTTCCACTTCCTGCATAATGTGTGTAGAAAGAATAACGGTTTTATCTTTTCCAAGCGTCCTGATCAAGGCCCGGATCTCCGTAAGTTGATTCGGATCAAGGCCTGAAGTCGGCTCGTCCAGGATCAGCACTTTTGGATCGTGAATGATAGCTTGTGCTAGTCCTACCCGCTGTTTATAACCTTTAGACAGCATGGCAATCTTCTTGAACTGCTCTACTTCCAGGCCTACAGCTTTTATGGTTTCCTGCACCTTAAGCGCCGGGTGTTTTAAGCCATAGGTATTCGCAACAAACAGCAGAAATTCTTTAACATACATGTCTGCATACAAGGGTGTTTGTTCTGGTAAATAGCCCATGATGCGCTTTACCTCGAGCGACTGGGTCTGCACATCTAAACCGCAGAGTTCTGCTGTACCTGAAGTCGGCTGTAAGTATCCTGCAAGCATTTTCATGGTGGTTGACTTACCCGCACCGTTTGGCCCCAAGAATCCAATAATCTTCCCGGCAGCTGCAGAAAAGCTGATGTTGTCTACCGATTTCTGCGTCTCATAATGTTTCGATAAAGCCTGAACCTTTATACTCACTTACTTGATCTTAAGATATTTAGTGCTTAACTTTTTGTCTGCACGGTACTGATCCAGCGCTCTGCCAGACTGCAGGATTTCATCCGTTGATAGAATATCAGCGCCATCAGCAATAAGCTTGTAATATACCTGTTTATTCGGGTTGGCTGCAGCGCTGCGGTCTAAGTTGCCCATAGTTCCAAGAATGCAGCTGATACCTTTACTGTGCAGATATTTATAGACCGCTTTATCTGGCGCGGATACGCCTACAAAGGCCACGATCCGGTTGTTGGGCACACCCATACGGTTTAATCTTTCCAAATCTTCCTTTCCTCGTACCGAAGCAGAGATCATCAGGTCCGGCGCGAGTTTATGTACCTCAGCGGCCTGGTTTGCATTGTAAGTAATGATAATGGAGTTGCTTTCTGACTTCGTTTGTCGTACCGCATCTATGATCCTGCTATATGGAACACCCTTTTTGATGTCGATCGTAAAGATCACTTTGTTTTTCCCCCAGGTAAGCACCTCTGACAGGGTAGGAATTTTGAAGTCAGTAACGGTACCTTCATCATCCTTCAAGCGGATCTGCTGAAGTGCTTCATAGGTGTAGTTTCCAATTGGCCCCGTTCCGGTGGTGGTACGATCCAGTTTATCATCGTGCATAATCACCAATGCAGAATCTTTGCTTAAAGCAACATCAAACTCCACCACAACCGGCTGATAGGTAATTGCATTTTCAAAGGTTTCTATACAGTTCTCCGGAAAACCTTTCATCGGACCTCCACGGTGTACACTAATCAAAGGATACGTTCCTTTTTTAGCATTTAGAAAATCACGAAGTTCTGTGGTATTATTGAAGGAGAGTAGATGTTTTTGCTGAGCCCCTGCAGTAAGTGATAGAAAGCAGGCTGCAATCACCAAAAGATTGAATCGTTTCATGTCCAAAAGTAACCCCAACTTTCTATATTTGCAATATTATGGCTAAAACTAATCACGACGAACAATTTAAAAATGTAATATCACATGCCAAGGAATACGGATTTGTATTCCAGAGCAGCGAGATTTATGATGGGCTGAGTGCTGTATATGATTACGGGCAACTGGGTGCTGAATTAAAGAACAACATTAAAACGTATTGGTGGAAAGCCATGGTACAGATGCATGAAAATATTGTGGGGATCGACTCTGCGATTTTTATGCATCCAAAAGTATGGAAAGCCAGCGGTCACGTGGACGGTTTTAACGACCCCATGATTGACAACAAAGACTCTAAAAAACGATACCGTGCGGATCAATTACTGGAAGATAAAATTGCCAGATATGAAAAGGACGGCAAAACTGATAAAGCTGCACAATTACAGGCTGACATGGACGCTGCTTTAGCAGCAGACGATCTGGAACAGTTAAAAACGCTTATTGAAGCGCACGAAATTGTTTGCCCGGTAAGCGGCACCAGGAACTGGACCGAGGTACGTCAGTTTAACCTGATGTTCAGCACGCAGTTCGGTGCAATGGCGGAGGGTTCTGATGAAGTATATTTACGTCCGGAAACAGCTCAAGGTATTTTCGTAAACTTCCTTAACGTGCAGAAAACTGGTCGTATGAAGATCCCTTTTGGTATTGCCCAGATCGGAAAAGCCTTCCGTAATGAAGTCATTGCACGTCAGTTCATCATGCGTATGCGTGAGTTTGAACAAATGGAAATGCAATTCTTCGTCCGCCCGGGTGAAGACAAAAAGTGGTTCGAATACTGGAAAGAAGCACGTCTGAAATGGCACCTGGCACTTGGATCAAATGAGGCACAATATCGCTATCATGATCATGCTAAACTTGCGCATTATGCTAACGCCGCAACAGATATTGAATTTGAATTCCCATTTGGCTTTAAAGAAGTTGAGGGTATTCACAGCCGTACGGATTTTGATTTAACCCAGCACCAGGAGTACTCGGGTAAGAAAATGCAGTACTTCGACAACGATCTGAATGAAGAAGGTAAGCCATATGGCAACTATGTGCCATATGTTATTGAAACTTCCATTGGCCTTGACCGCATGTTCCTTTTAACCTTGATCAATGCCTTAGAGGAACAAGATCTAAGTGAGGGTGATAAGAAAGATAGCCGCACCTTATTGCGCCTGCACCCTTGTTTGGCACCGGTGAAAGTTGCCATCTTCCCGCTGACCAAAAAAGACGGCTTGCCGGATAAAGCCAGAGAGATCATGAACAGCTTGAAATTTGATTTTAATTGCATTTACGAGGAGAAAGATGCGATCGGTAAGCGTTACCGCAGACAAGATGCGATTGGTACGCCTTTCTGTTTAACGGTAGACCACCAGACATTAGAAGACAACACTGTTACGATCCGCCACCGGGATACCATGGAGCAACAACGAATAGAGATTAAAGACCTTCAGGAAATCATTTCCAACAAAGTAAGTTGGAAAAACCTGCTTAGATAATTAGCAAAGCCCTGGCAAACCCTGCCGGGGCTTGTTTGTTATACCCCTTTAACATTCCAGATGGTTGCGAAGCTGATCAGGTTCATATTTTTTGGCAATTATTTTATCGGCCTGCTTGCAATAGCGCTAACCATAGAATCCGCTTTGCAATTGGGGATGCCATTCAATTCAACAGCTTACTATATCCTGATTTTCTGCGCGCCAGTAGTTTACTATACACATGCCTATATGGGGGCTACACGATTTAGCCGTTCTTCAAACCCCAGAGTAGCCTGGTTTATCAAACATCAACAATACCTTCGATGGAGCCAGTGGGTACTTTCTGCAGTGGCATTACTAGCTTTTCTCTATCTATTTATAACGAACAGCAGTGCAATCCTAAGCCTACCCTGGTTCTACTGGGCGGGAGTCAGTTTCATGCTTATTGTAGCTTTTTTGTATTACGGGCTGCTACCTGCTTACTTTTTTAACCTTAATTTACGAAATACAGGCTGGCTTAAACCTTTTATCATAGGCTTCATCTGGGCCTGCACCGCAAATGTGTTACCGCTGATTCTGTTGAAAATCGAATCGGGTATGGCTTTTCCAGTGAGTGAATTATGGCTTTGGTTGTTTGTCAAGAATTGGATGTTCTGCACGGTAAATGCGATCATGTTCGACATCAAAGATTATGAGATTGATGCCAATAAAGAGTTGAAAACCTTCGTTGTGCGATTTGGAATTCATAGAACGATCTTTTTTATCCTTATTCCCCTGCTAGCAATTGGAATATTGAGTTTGCTCGCTTTTACAAGTTATGAACGCTTCCCTGTTAAGCAGGTGTTGATGAACCTCATTCCGTTTGTGCTCACACTGCTAGTGGCATTTTCATTGCATCTTAAAAAACCAATACTGTATTACCTCATTGTTATTGACGGTCTTATTTTACTGAAAGCCTGTTGTGGAATTATCGGTGCCAGCATATGAGAACAAACAACTACGATGCCGTTGCGGGTGCCTACGATTTTCTAAGTAGACTGGTGTTCTTCAAAGCTCAGGTAAATGCACAAATCGACCAACTTCAGTACATTCCGGCAGGTTCATCGGTACTGATCGTAGGTGGCGGGACAGGCTGGATTCTCGAGGAAATCGCGAAAGTCCATCACGCTGGCTTGAAGATCGTCTATGTAGAACTATCCGATAAGATGCTGGAATTGGCAAAAAAGAGAAGCTGTGGATCTAATCAGATTTCATTCGTGCGCAGTGACATTGAGCATTATATTAATTCCCATTTGTTTGATGTCATACATACCGCATTCTTGTTCGACAACTTCGGAGAAAGCCGGGCGACCCGCGTCTTTCAACGACTTGTAAACCAGCTAAAAGTGGAGGGTATTTGGTTATATACAGATTTCAAGATTGAAGCTGGAGTGGGTTCAGGTTGGAAACAGGCGTTGCTACGTCTGATGTATAGTTTTTTCAACATCATTGCACATGTAGAAGCAAAAAAACTGCCGGCGATGGAGCGACTATTCAGCAAGTCCGCATGTGGGGTTATTGCCCGCAAGCAGTACTACAAGGGCTTTATTGAATCAATTATTTTTCAGAAATCCCAGAAATTGCCTACCTTCATGGAAAATTTAGAATCATGAGCAACACAGATTTAGCCCTTCTTTTTGGAATTTGCAGTATCATCATCTTTATTACTGCCTTGTATTTAACATTTGTGAAGAATAGAGTACGCTAGTTCCTGAGGAATTAATGGAAGAAACAAGAGGCATCATCCTGCTCAATCCTGAAGAGCAGCGTGTACTTGGTACGCTGTTGGAAAAGAGCAGGACAACACCGGACTATTATCCGATGACCATTAATTCCCTTACGGCAGCCTGCAATCAAAAAACTTCGAGGAATCCCGTTGTAAACTACGATGAGGAAACCGTTACGCTTACCCTTAACGCTTTAAAGATTAAGGGATTGGCGAGTACCGTTACTGCATCTGGTAGCAGAACAGTTAAATGGAAACACAATCTCGCAATATATTACCCCCTTTTACCTTCAGACCTTGCTATTATTTGCCTGCTGCTACTGCGCGGACCACTTACACCAGGTGAGATCAACACCAGCGCTGGCAGGCTTTATGAGTTCGAGACCATTGAACAAGTGCAGGAAAACCTTCAGCGGCTTGCAAGTGCTGAGCCTGCTTTTATAAAGCAATTGCCGAAACGGCCGGGCCAAAAGGAAGCACGATTCCTGCAGCTGTTTGGCGGGGATAAACCGGACGAGATCTTTGAGCCAGCAACGGAATCAAATAGCCCAGTCGCTAATGATCTGGAAGAACGCCTTGCTAAACTGGAAACAGAAGTTGCTGCGATGAAAGCAATTCTTGATCAGCTTCTATAAAGATCAATAAACTTTAGGATACAAATTGAGTCTTAAATGATGGGCAGTGTATTAAATACTGCCGATTTACGTTTAGGGAACATGAAATCTATTCTTTTCGCTTTTTTATTTGCCTTTCCAGCCTACGCCAGTGCCAGTCATACCGGCGACTCCACGATAAAATCCAAACATCTCTCCTATTATTCTGAAGAACCAGCCGCAGCCAAATGGAGCACAGCGGAATTGGAACGCGCCAACACCGCTAAAAACGTAAAGTACCTGAGTGCAGAAGAAAAGAAGATCATATTCTACATGAACCTGGTGCGGATGGATGGAAAGCGTTTTTTTGACACCTACTTCCAGCAATATATCGACGAACACAACCTGAAGATGAAACAGTACAGCAATTACCGTGAAGTTCGGGTAAGTCGTAATGACCCCTATTATCGTGGCTTGGAGCAGGATCTACGAGACATCAAGAACCTGGGCCTGTTATATCCCGATGAGACTTTGACCTATGTAGCGCAGCAACACGGCAAAGACATGAACAAACACAACCTTGCGGGTCACAACTCTTCCGATGGGCGGACCATGGTGGATCGCATTAGAAAGTACTATCCCAACAACGGCATGGCTGAGAACCTCGCCTTTGGCTTTTCCTCTGCATTGGCAAACGTCAGTTTATTGTTGTTGGATAAAGGTGTTCCCGACCTCGGGCACCGCAAGAATATCCTGAATAGAACGTTGGGGATCAATATTGTAGGCGTAAGCATTCAACCGCACCCGCATTACAAATACTCGGCTACAATCGACTTTGTCGCGGTCAGAAACCTGAAGATTCCAGAATAAAAATTCCGAATTGCTATGAAATTTGCCTGCAATGGCTACTTTCGTGCAGAATTAAATTATGCGTAAAGCGATATTAAGCCTGATAGACTTCTTTTATCCTCCATTTTCGCGATGGATTCCACAGCACACCTTTAGATACCTGGCGACAGGAGGATCTACTTTTGCCGCGGGAATTGTCATTTACTATCTAGTATATAACTTCGTGCTGCATCAACAGGATATCCGGGTAGCCGGACTGCTGGTTACTGCCCCTATTGCAGCCTTGGCTATTGAGTCCATAATCACGTTTTTCATTGGATTCCTGTTGAATAAATACCTTGTCTTTACGCAGTCCAATCTAAAAGGTCGGGTACAGCTCTTCCGTTATGGCTCTATCGTCGTTACGAATATCATGCTTAACTATGCTTTTATTAAGGTCATGGTTGAGGCATTTGGGTTTTACCCGACGATTGCTAAGATTGTAACCTCAATAATTCTTGCTGTTTTCAGTTACTTCTCTCAAAAACATTTTTCTTTCCGGGTAAAGAAATAGAGCTGGCCTGATCAATTCTATTTTTTACTTGTGTTCCTTTGATTTAGCCCCTATATTAGGCGCAATCCCAATTTTAGATAGTGATGAGCGATTTTAATGACTTCAACAATCCACAGGTAAGGAATTTACCCAGGCATTTAAGACAGTTTATTGTAGAGCAGCATTACGAGAAATATACGCCAATTGATCAGGCGGTATGGCGGTACGTAATGCGTAAAAACTACAGTTATTTAAAAGACGTTGCCTATTATCCATATATCAAGGGACTTCAACGTGCAGGTTTGAGCATTGAGCACATCCCTGACCTTCAAACCATGAATGATAACCTGGCCAAACTGGGCTGGGGTGCTGTCACTGTGGACGGCTTCATTCCGCCTGCCGCTTTCATGGAGTACCAGGCGTATCGTGTGCTGGTCATTGCTGCAGATATCAGGCAGCTGAACCACATTGAGTACACCCCCGCCCCTGACATCATTCATGAATCCGCAGGACATGCACCGATCATTGCAGATGCAGCATACAACAGTTATTTGAGTTATTTCGGCTCAATTGGCGCCAAAGCGATGTTTTCTGCCAAGGATTTTGAGCTGTATGAAGCGATCAGACATTTGTCGATACTCAAGGAAGCGGTCAATGTAAGCGAAGAAGAGATTGCCGCAGCGGAAAAACATCTGAACGACGTGGCGGAGAATATGGGTGAGCCATCCGAAATGGCCCTACTGGGAAGGTTGCACTGGTGGACGGTAGAATATGGTCTGATCGGTACCCTGGAAGACCCAAAAATTTACGGTGCCGGATTACTTTCTTCGATCGGTGAAAGCGCAAGCTGTATGTCTGACGAGGTAAAGAAGATTTGGTACACTATAGATACCGTAAACTACCAGTACGATATTACGAAAACCCAGCCACAACTGTTTGTGACGGAAAGTTTCCAAAATCTGATCGACGTGCTGGAACAATATGCAGACACCATGGCGTTTCGCCGTGGCGGTGCGGAAAGCGTACAAAAAGCAATTGATTGTAAGAATCCGGCAACAGCCGTTTACAGTTCCGGCTTGCAGGTGACGGGTATATTTACCGAAATGAAAACCAATGCCGAAGGTGAACTTACATTTGTGAAAACCTCCGGCCCTTCTGCTCTAGCTTTTGAAAACAAGCAGTTGCCAGGCCATGATAAGGTTTACCATAAAGATGGGTTTTCTTCACCGGTTGGACGCCTGAAAGGAAGCATCACGCCTCTCGAGAATTATGATACTGCAGCGCTGGTGGCAGCAAACATTATTGTAGGGCAAACCTGCGCATTGGAGTTTGAAAGTGGAATCCGGGTTGAGGGCGAAATCGAGAAGATCCTTAAGCCAGGCACTAAAATACTGCTTATCAGTTTCAAGGATTGCAGGGTAACGGATGCGTCCGGAACAGTTCTGTTTCAGCCTGACTGGGGTATGTACGACATGGCTGTGGGAGAGAAAATTGTCTCCGTGTTTAATGGAGCTGCAGATAAAGATGCTTACGAAGAAATTACCTACGTGAGTCAGAAGCAGACACACAAAATCCAGTACGACGAGGCTATGCAAAAGTTGCATCAACTTTACCGATCGGTAAGAGCTATTCGCGAGTCCGACAAGAACCATCAGCAACTGCCAGAAATCTTCAAGACGCTAACGTTAGAATATCCTGATGACTGGCTTTGTGGGCTGGAGATACTTGAAATTCTGGACCACAAGAAGCTCTTTCCTGAACTGGAATCGGAGATCCGGGAATGGCTGGTGGAAAAAGCTGAACACGAACCTGAACACAGAAAACTGATCGTCGACGGGCTGCATGTAATTGCAAATCCGGTGACTCAACTGATTATACAAGAATAGACTAATGAATATAATATTAACTGGTGCAAGCAGCGGGATAGGCTTTGAAGCAGCACTTGAACTTTCCCTCAGTAACGACAACAAAATTGTTTGTATTGCCCGTTCGGCAGATAAGCTACGCAAACTGCTCGAGATTGCACGTGGCATCAATCCCGATTGCACCATTTATCCGGTAGAATTTGATATTGTAATGGATGACTATGCCGCTCTTGTTCCATTTTTAAAGGAAAGACTTGGGCATGTCGACATCCTGATCAATAACGCAGGTGCATTGATAAATAAACCTTTTCTGGAAACTACAGGGCAGGACTTAGCGGACATGTATCAAAGCAATGTACTGGGTCATTTTAACATGATCAAGCATATCCTGCCTTTGATGCAAAGTGGAGGACATATTGTAAATATTGGCAGTATGGGTGGGTATCAGGGAAGCGTTAAGTTCCCGGGACTTGCTGCCTATTCGGCCAGTAAATCCGCACTACATACGCTTACCGAATGCCTCGCCTTTGAGCTGGCTGATACCGGCATAAAAATTAACTGTCTTGCTTTAGGTTCTGCGCAAACGGAAATGCTTGAAGCAGCTTTCCCAGGCTATGAATCGCCGGTTATGGCATTTGAGATGGGTAAATATGTCGCTGATTTTGCAAGAACGGGGCACAAGTTTTTTAATGGTAAGGTGTTGCCCGTAGCAGTGACAACACCTTAGAATGACAGTCGACTAGTCGAGTAACACAATTTTTAAGGCATCGGATACACGCCCTTGCCTTAAAAATTCTTTTGCCAGGCCATGAAGTTCACGCATTCTGGTACTTGCGTCGCCGATGGTGGCATCCAATACTTCTTTAACCGCAGCATCGCTGCGCATGTCATCAATTTCTTCAGGTGTAGGTAGTTGCTCCACATTTCCTAACATCCCGAGATCGTTTCCGCTGAGTTCTCTGGAGTTACGAACATCATGCGGTAATGCATCAACCCCAATGCCGAGTGTGGTAAGCGGTTTAGCAACTTTGAACAAATTGTCTGGAGTAACCCGGCAGTACCAGTCGCCACCCAGTCTGGCTACCAGATCTATCTTCTCCTGGTCGATCTTTCCACTTTCATCCAGAATTTCTTCCTTGATGTGCATCAGCTTAACCTCTGCTACAATTAAGTTCCCCGCTCCTGCCTGATCACCGAGCGAAATAACCTGTGTAACCAGGCATTCCATTTGTACCGGAGCTTCCATCACCCTAGGTGGTTGTACAAGTTGTGAAGCCTGCATGGTAAACCCAGCCTTTTCAAACTCGTTAACGCCCTTGGCATACTCCGTACTGGAAAGGCTCATTTGCTGCACCATATCGTAGTTGACGATATTGATCACGCATTCCCGGACTTCTAGAATGTTCTCCAGCGTATGTTTAGTAGTGTTATCACGAACGCGCCGGGCTGGTGAGAACACACATACTGGTGGATTAGTGCTGAACATGTTAAAAAAGCTGAAGGGGCTCAGGTTGATATTCCCAGCTGCATCTACCGTGGATGCAAAGCAGATTGGCCTCGGCGCAATGGCATACTGCATGTAATTTTGCAATTGCGCCGGACTCAATTCTGAAACATTTATCGTCAGCATTATTTTTTTAGCGCAAGTATAGAAAAATCGGTATCTACCCTGCTTATGGTGTTGCTCAAGATACCCAGGCCGGTAACCGTCATTTCCACGATATCTCCCTCTTGTAACCATTGTGGCTTGTAATCGGGATTCTCAAGCAAACCTGTGCCATTCAATTCCAGAAAACAACCTGTGCCAACGGTTCCTGATCCGATGACATCCCCCGGCAAAATATCTACGCCGTAAGCACAGCGCTCAATGATCTCGGCGAAGGTCCAGTCCATATCGGCCATATTACCTTTAGATACCGCTACCCCATTTACGGTACATGCCATTTCCAGGTTGTAAGCATTTCCAACATGACCAGCTTTAGGCGTTGTTCGATATGGCTCGAGCTCATCTGGTGTAACCAGCCATGGACCAATCACGGTCGAGAAGTCTTTTCCTTTTGCCGGCCCGAGGTTAAGCAGCATTTCTTCCATTTGCAGGGTGCGCGCGCTCATATCGTTCATGATCATATATCCCGCGATGTAGCGGTCAGCTTCTGCTGCCTTGATGTTTCTGCCTTTAGCACCAATAACTACTGCCACTTCCAACTCAAAATCAAGCTTTTGAAAATGATCGGGCATGCATGAAATTTCACCTGGCCCCTGAATGGCGTTATGGTTAGTGAAGTAGAAAATTGGATATTGATCGAATTCGGCGATCATGCCAACACCACGGTTTCGGCGGGCAGCCGCAACATGTTGGCGGAAAGCATAAGCATCTCTGCAAGATGTTGGGTGTGGCACTGGCGCAAGGAGCTCATAGAAAACCTCTTCCTTAGCTTCTAGCTCTGCAGCCTTAATCTGCTGATCTATCTTCTTGGCCCGTTCCATCATGACATCGCCTTCAGCTAAAAAGGCATTCATCTCATCAGGAATCTGCTTATCGCAGGAATGCAGGTTATAGATATGTCCGTTTACATAAACACCCAGGTGCTCCCGGTCTTCCGTCTTATAAGAAACAAGCTTCATACGCTATAGGTTTAGGTTTTTAGATTTGGATAAAGCTAAGCAGATGTTCTTAAATTTAAAGAAATAAAGTATTTTATATCTTTTGGATGGGATTTCATGAAATTATTTGTCAACTTTAAATAACAATACATACTTTAGCATAGCAGATGAATAAGCGACTACATAGCCTAGAACAGATTTCCCGCCAGGTGTTGGCTGGTTTCCGGTATGCTATGCTTTCCAAGCTGATCTTTGCACAATACTCCTTTTAAGCGTTATTACGGCTTACCAATAACGGATTTCTGATCGTTATATCCTTTTCTAACCAAATTCATGTATTATGCCCATTTACCACACTTTAGGAACTATTCCTCATAAACGCCATACCGTATTTCGAAAACCTAATGGGGAACTTTATGCAGAAGAACTTGTTTCCACGGAAGGATTTTCCAGTTTGTACTCTCTGGTTTATCACTGCCACCCGCCGACCATTGTAAAAGCGTTAGGTGAGCCGTATTCAGTGGAGCCTAAAATCGCCCGGGAAAAACACCTTAAACATACCAGTTTGATCGGCTTCAACATCAAACCAGAAGACGACTACCTGCAGAGCCGAAAACCTGTACTGGTGAATAGCGACCTGCACATCAGCCTTGCTGCACCACGTAAATCCATGACGGATTACTTTTATAAAAACAGTCAGGCAGACGAGGTGGTCTTTATCCATGAGGGCCGTGGAACCCTCAAAACTGGTTTTGGAAAGATCAGATTTGAGTATGGCGATTATCTGGTGATCCCACGGGGAACGATACACCAGTTTGAATTTGAGACGGAAAGCAACCGTCTGTTTATTGTTGAGAGTTTTAGCCCCATACGCAGTCCTAAGAGATACCGGAATGAATACGGACAGTTGATGGAACATTCACCATTTTGTGAAAGGGATATTAAACGTCCTGTGGATATGGAGACTTTTGATGAGTTTGGAGACTTTAAAGTGTTGATCAAAAAGCAGGGACTGATGTATCCATACACGTACGGCACACATCCGTTTGACTTTATCGGTTGGGACGGCTTTCATTATCCATGGGCATTTTCGATCCATGACTTCGAGCCGATCACTGGTCGCCTGCACCAGCCACCACCCGTTCACCAGACATTTGAAGGACACAATTTCGTAATATGCTCCTTTGTACCCAGGAAATATGACTATCATCCGCTCTCCATACCAGCACCTTACAACCACAGCAACGTGGATAGTGACGAAGTTTTGTATTATGTGGATGGGGATTTTATGAGTCGCAAGAGTGTGGTTAAAGGGCAAATCACATTGCACCCCGGCGGAATTCCGCATGGCCCTCATCCTGGTACAGTGGAAAAATCGATAGGAAAAGAGAAAACAGAAGAGTTAGCCGTGATGATTGATCCTTTCAGACCATTGATGCTTACTGAAGATGCGGTAAATATAGAGGATGAAAGCTATCATAAAAGCTGGCAAATAAACGTCGAATAATTAACGAATACAACCAAATATAAAGTTATGTCAACACAAACATTTGCAGAGAAAATCGCCAAGGCGCCGGATTTTTTACCGATCCATGGTACTGATTATATTGAACTGTATGTTGGTAATGCAAAACAGGCTGCACATTATTATAAGACTGCCTTCGGCTTTCAGTCGCTTGCTTACGCCGGTCCGGAAACGGGTGTTAAGGAGTATGCTTCCTACGTATTGCAACAGGGTAAGATCCGTCTGGTACTTACTACAGCATTGAAGTCGGATCACAAGATCGCAGAACATGTCAGGAGACATGGGGATGGCGTTAAAGTATTGGCCCTTTGGGTTGAGGACGCCTATAGTGCCTTTGAGGAGACTACTAAGCGCGGTGCCAAGCCTTATCTGGAGCCCGTAACCATCAAGGATGAATTCGGCACAGTGAAGATGTCTGGCATTTACACTTATGGCGAAACCGTACACATGTTTGTTGAACGTAAGGAATACACCGGCCCGTTCATGCCAGGTTATCGCGCATGGAACAGCGAGTATAATCCCGAGGAGGCTGGCTTACTTTACATTGACCACTGCGTGGGAAATGTGGGCTGGAACAGGATGAATGAAACCGTAAAGTGGTATGAAGAGGTCATGGGTTTTGTAAACATCCTTTCTTTTGACGACAAGCAGATCAATACAGAATATTCTGCACTGATGAGTAAGGTGATGAGCAATGGAAATGGATACTCGAAATTTCCAATCAACGAACCTGCTGAAGGCAAAAAGAAATCGCAGATTGAAGAATATTTGGAGTTCTATGAAGGCGAAGGCGTTCAGCATATTGCGGTAGCAACTAAGAATATTCTGCATACCGTGCAGACCTTGAAGGCCCGGGGTGTAGAGTTTTTGAGTGCGCCACCTGAAGCCTATTATGAAATGATGCCGACCAGGGTTGGGGAAATAGATGAAGAGGTGGAACAGCTTAAAGCCTTAGGCATATTGGTGGATCGTGATGAAGAAGGCTACCTGCTTCAAATATTTACGAAACCGATTGAAGACCGACCAACTTTGTTTTTTGAAATCATTCAGCGTAAGGGTGCACAATCTTTTGGTGCCGGGAACTTCAAAGCACTATTTGAATCGCTGGAACGCGAGCAGGAGTTGCGAGGAAATTTATAGCAGCTCATTATAGCATAGCCCGGCGGTTTAACCTCCGGGCTATTTTGATTTAGCGGTAAAATAAAGAAGGCGACTCACCGCTGAGCCACCTTCCCTATAAGCATTTATTAATGTTTTCTTTTTAGAATGAACCTGGATATCTGTTCAGACCTGCTTCAATGAAACCCCTGTAAGCCCATTTCGCTTTGTAGTCTTTTCCGAATAATAATGGATAGTCGTGATCAGCGTTTACATATCCTTTATTGAAATACGAAGTTTTATCTGATACACCCCAGGTGGTGATACCCCATTGTTGCGCTTTAGGAACAGTATTCAGGTAACCTGCAACAATCTCTTTGAACTTAGCGCCTTGTGCCCTTGCCATTGCATCGCTAAGCGGGAAGGTTTTCGGCATGCCATATTTCACAGAGATGTCCAACTCAGAAATATGTATCAATAATCCCTTATCTGCTGCCAATTTTAAATTGTTGTTTATAAGCTTGGTTTCCATCCGCAATACTGTGTGCAATTGAAAGCCCATACCATGAATGGTAACACCTTGTTTCCTGGCTTCATCTACAATATTCAAAAGCTCCTGCATTTTCTTGCCACCATACTCCTGGCCATAGTCATTCAAGAAAAGTTTGGCTTTTGGATCCGCTGCCTGAGCGTATTTGAAGGCTTTGATTACCCAGTCCTTACCAAGCTTACGGTACCAGATGCTGTTGGTATAAACACCACCTTCTTTAACTGGCTCATTTACAACATCCCAAGATTGTACACGACCTTTGAAGTGTGTCATAACAGTGGTGATGTGGTCCTTCATCAATTTCTCCCAAGCTGCTTTATCACCTTGAAAATTCTTAACCCATTGCGGTTCATTTCCATCATGTGCCCAAAGCAAGGTGTGGCCATGAACTTTCATGTTGTTCTTTTCTGCAAAGGCTACAATTGCGTCCGCTTTTGCAAAAGTATACTTGTCAATTGACGGGTGCACAGCACCCCATTTAAAGTTACTTTCAGAACTTAGTCTGGAGAAGTCTTTAACTAAGGTTTTAGCATACAAAGGATCATCAAGTAACTCTTTTACTACTGCCGCACCAATCGGAAACTTGAAGGTTCCTTTTAAAGTATGGTCTTTTAAGTGGTAGCTGCCTTTCTCTGCGGTTTCTCCCAGGTCATCTGTGGAAACTACGGTTTCACTTTGATTTACGGACTCCTGTGGTGCAAAATCCTCATCTGCGGATTTCTTACATGCGGTGAAAGTGGTTGCGAATAAAGCTAGTGCTAATGCTGCTGCTTTGAATTTGTTGTTTGTGATTGGGCTGGTAGACCTCATTTTGTGTGATTTTATAGGGTGATGTTTTTGTTGTTGTTTGACAATGCAATATTACGCAACATTTTGGGATTTATACCATATTTAAAAATATTTATACGGTATATACACCTTTTGGCTACGTATTTGATTACTGTAAGCCCCTAAAAAATACACTAAGCCCCCAGCATCCCCCACCAAAGCAGCACAAAACAACCAAATACCATCCATAAAAACCAATACTTATGGTTAAGCATCCTTAACTAAAAGCCGCCAGAATTATCATCCAACTAACTAAAAATTAATAGATTAACCAACACCCCGCCATAATCAAAAACTGAGGAGATTACAACCAGCACATATGCGGTTTAACGCAGACCTACACTATCATCCGGAGGAAAAAATTTAAAAATATTTTCACGAACCCAAGAAAACCAGCCAAAAACAGCCAAAAAC